>DATIEI010000112.1:0-9512 GCA_035455845.1 Solirubrobacteraceae bacterium | reverse complement strand
TGGGAGCTGACCGGCAAGGTCGGCTACTGCTCGGGCATCCCGATCTCGACCCACTACATGGGCCAGGCCCTGATCGCGGGCGACGACGGTAAGCCGACCGAGCGCATGCTGCTGTTCGTCGCGCCCCGCAGCGAGTTCACGATCCTCGACGACTGGGGCCGCCTGATGGGGCTCAAGGGATCGGCCTCGAACACGATCACGTTCGATCGCGGCCGGATCCCGGCGCACTGGGCGATCGAGGACGCGTTGATGGTCGACTTCGATCTTGCTGCCCACGGGGCGCCCGGAGTGGAGTTGCACGGGAACCCGATGTACGGCGGACGCGCGATGGCCTGTTTCACGCTCACCCTGACCGCGGTCGCGATCGGCGGGGCATACGCGGCGCTCGACGAGTACGAGGAGATGATGCACTCCCGGCTTACGCCGCTGCCGCCGATGGTGCCGCGCATCGGCGACGAGACATTTCACCGCTGGTTCGGCTCGGCGCTGGCCAAGCTCGCGACCGCGGAGGCCGCGATGTTGGGCGCCGCCGACCAGCACATGGAGGCTTGCCGGCGCGCCGTCGAGGACGGAATTCCGTACACGTACGGCGAGGACATGCGGATCGGCTGTATCGGCCGCGAGGGGATCATCCAGGCGTGGGAGGTCTTCCAGTCGGAGATCTTCCGCACTGCGGGGTCGAGCGCGGCCGTGGACGGATCCAGGTTCGAGCGTATCTACCGTGACCTGTCGATGCTGAACAGCCACCGCAACACCACGCTGCGCGAGTGGGCGTTCGGCGAGATCGCCCGGGAGCACCTCGGCCTGCCACGGTTGGGGCGGGGCAACGTGCAGACGCCGCACGGCACCAAGTGACGCCGCCGCCGTCGTACCGAGTGCTCGCGGTGCAGTACGCCGATCGGGAGACGACGTTGGGCGATGCCTACTACCGGTGGTCGACCTACGGCGAGCCCGACGGCCAGCTTGCCCTGAGCTACTACTTCTGGATCCTCGAGCCGCTGCATGCGCCGGGGTCGCCTCCGATCGTCCTGGACTGCGGCTTCGAGCCTTTACGTGGGGAACGACTGGGTCGAAGGTGTCTGTGCCCACCGGCCGACGCCTTGGCGCGCCTGGGCATCGACCCCGCCGCGGTCGAGAAGCTCGTGATCAGCCACATCCACTGGGACCACGTCGGCAACCTTCATCTGTTCCCCAACGCGCGGATGCCCGTGGCCCGCGCCGAGCTCGACTTTTGGCTGTCCGACCCGGTCGCCCGGCGCCCGCAGTTCGCCGCCCACGCCGACCCGGACGGGATTGAGTACCTGCGCCGTGCCGCGGACGAGGAGCGCCTCGAGTTGATCGAGGACCGCGCCGAGGTGGCACCGGGGATCATCGCGGTGCGGCTGGGCGGTCACGCGCCCGGGCAGCTCGTGTTCGAGGTTGCCGGCGAGCACGGTCCGATCGTGCTGGCCTCGGACGCGATCCACTACGACTACGAACTCGAGCACGAGCGGCCGTTCGGCATATTCGTCGACCTCGCCGACATGTACCGCGGCTATGCGACGTTGCGGGAGTATGCGAGCACCGGGGCGGCGGTCGTCCCCGGGCACGACCCGGCCGTGATGGACCGGTTCGCGCCGCTCGACGGCGACGCCGCCGGGCTTGCCGTGTGCCTTACCGAGTTGAGGGAGGACTGATGAGCACCACCACCGACGCCGCCACTCTGCGCGAGGCCTGGACCGAGGTACACGGGCCGCCGAACGCGGCAGCCGAGGAGTTGTTGCGGTTGAACCCGAGCTACTTCGCGCGGGTGCTGGACTTCACCGCCCACGCCTGGCGCCGCGGTCCGCTCGAGCCGAAGGTCAAGGCGCTGGTCCTGCTCGCGGTCGACAGCGCCGCCTCGCACCTGAACGGCCCGGGTGCCGCGGACGACGTGCGCCGCGCGCTCGCGCTCGGCGCCACACCGGCCGAGGTCCTCGAGACACTCGAGCTGACCAGCACGATGGGCATTCATGCGGCGAACACCGGGGTTCCGATCCTGCTCGAGGAGCTGGCCGCCGCCGGAAAGCCGCTGGACATGGACGCTCCGCTGACCGAGCGCCAGGAGGAGATCAAGGCCGAGTTCACCGCCAAGCGCGGCTACTGGAACGAGTTCTGGGACGGCTTTCTGCGCCTCGACGCCGAGTTCTTCGCGACCTACACGGTGATGTCCTCGCACCCCTGGGAGCACGGCCCGCTGGAGCCCAAGGTCAAGGAGTTCATCTACTGCGCGTTCGACTGCTCGGCCACGCACATGTTCGGTCCGGGCCTGCGCCAGCACATCGCCAACGCGATCCGCTACGGCGCGACGGCCTCCGAGCTCATGGAGGTGTTCGAGCTGGCCAGCGGGATCGGGGTTGAGTCGTTCGCCCTGGCGCTGCCCGCGCTCGCCGAGGCGCAGGGATGAGCACGCTGCGCACCGGGATCGTCGGCGTCGGCCAGATGGGCGGCCGGATGGCCAACCGAGTCCGCGAGGCCGGCGACCCTATCGTCGCCTACGACCGCGACGCCTCGCGGCTGGCGTCCAGCGGCATCTCGCCGGTCGGGTCGCTGGAGGAACTGGTCACATCGGTCGATGTCGTGCTGCTGTCGCTGCCGGACTCGAGCATCATCGAGCCGGTGATGCTCGGAGAGGGTGGCGTGCTCGAGCATGCCCGTCCGCGCCAGGTGGTCGTCGACCTGTCGACCGCCTCGCCGTCGTCGACCCGGCGGATCCACGAGGCGCTGGCGGACCAGGGCGTGGCGTATCTCGACGCCGGCATTTCCGGCGGGGCGAAGGCGGCCGATGCCGGCACCCTGACGATCATGGTCGGCGGCGACGCTCTGGTACTGGACCGGGTGCGGCCGATCCTCGAGCGCTTCGCGGCCAAGATCTTCCACATGGGCGAGAGCGGCGCCGGGCACATCGCCAAGCTGCTCAACAACTTCCTCAACGGGATCAGCCTGGCCGCCACCGCCGAGGTCATGGTCGCGGCCAAACTGTCCGGTCTGGACCTGGAGACGTTCCTGGACGTGGTCAACGCCAGTTCGGGGGTCAACTTCGCCACGCTCAACCGGTTCCCGCACATCATCAAGGGCGACTACCTGGAAGGCGGCCTGACCGGCCGGCTGATGGCCAAGGACATCCGCCTGTACCTCGAGCACGTGGCGCGGCTCGGCGTCCCCACGTTCAACGGACCTGCGTGTCTGGCCGCGTTCGAGGTCGCCAACGCGCTCGGTTACGAGGACCAGATCTCCAACCGCGTGGTCGACGGGATCGGGGACCTGGCGGGAGGCGTGCGGCTCCAGGACTCAGGAGGTACGACATGAAGATCAACCACGGTCGCGTGGCCGGCATGCCGTCTGCCGAGCGAGGCGAGACATTCACCGGGACCGTGTGGTCCGAGCCGCTGCTCCGGGACGTGCCCGGCGTGGTCATCAACACGGTCTTCTTCCCGCCGGGCGTGCGCACGCATTGGCACCGGCACGAGACTGGACAGATCCTGATCGTCACCCACGGACGCGGCCTGGCGGTTAACGCGGAGGGCGAGGGCGGCGCGATCATTCCCGGGGACGTCGTCTGGTTCGACCCGGGTGAGCGTCACTGGCACGGCGGCGGACCCGACACCTACGTCAGCCACATCGCGATCTCACTGGGCACGACCTCCTGGGAGGACGCGGTGAGCGACGATCAGTACGAAATGGCCCGATGACAACGGACCCCGCACCGGTGCTTGGGAAGAAACTGGGAAATAGTCAGAGTTTCTTCCCAAGCGCCCGTCTCGAGGGCAAGGTCGCCGTGGTGACCGGCGCCGCCGGCGGACTCGGTGGCGGGTCGGCCCGGCGTCTGGCGCGCGAGGGCGCGCGTGTCGTTGCCGTAGACATCGACCGGGACGGGGTTGCGCGCGTGGCCTCCGAGATTGGCGGCGTGGCGGTCGCCGCCGACGTCTCGCGCGAGGAGGACGTCGAGCGCTACCTCGCGGTGGCGGTCGAGCGATTCGGCCGCATCGACCTGCACCATCTGAACGCCGGGATCCCGGGGGCGCTCGATCCGCTGCCCGAGCTGGACCTGGCCGGCTTCGAGCGAGTGCTGGCGGTCAACGTCACGAGCGTGTTCCTCGGCCTGCGCGGGGCGTTTCGCCAGTACGCGGCGCAGGGATCCGGCGGCGCCATCGTCGTCACCGGGTCGATCGCCAGCCTCCGCGGCAGCGCCGACCTGTTCGCGTACCACACCTCCAAGCACGCGGTGCTCGGGCTCGCGCGCTGCGCGGCCGTGTACGGAGGTCCGCTCGGCGTGCGGGTCAACGTGATCGCACCCGGGATCGTCCCCACTGAGTTGTTCGCCGGCGCCGGGGCAGCGGTTGGCGGCGGAAGCGACATGGCCCAGCGGGCCACCACCACGCCGCTGCGACGATCGGGCACGCCGGACGAGATCGGCTCGGTCGTGGCCTTCCTGCTCTCCGACGACGCCGCGTACATGACCGGCGAGGTCGTGTCGGTAGACGGCGGCGCGACCACGACCAACTCCCTGCGCCCATCGGGCGGCGCCGGCCGCTGGGATCCTGCCGAGCTGGACGGATGACCGTGACGACCTAACGGAGGCTTGCATGGAACCATCAGTACAGAACCTCATCGACTCCGCCGAGGTCACGACCTCGCGGCGCGGTTCGTTCTGGGTGGGGATGGAGCCGGTCGCGGGCCCGCTCGGCACGGTCATGCGCGGCCCGATGTTCGTCGAATGGGAAGCTCCCGCCGACCCTCAGCCCGGTCCACCGTGGTTGCTCGTGCACGGGGGCGGCGGACAGGCGATCGACTACACGATCACGTTCGACGGCCGTCCCGGCTGGTCCCGGCTGCTCGTCGAACAGGGGCACACCGTGTTCGTCGTCGACCGGCCGGGCCACGGCCGCTCGCCGCATCACCCGGACATCCTGGGACCGATGGGCCCCCAACTCGGGTTCGAGTTCCTGCGCCCGATCTTCGTCCCACCACCCGACGGCCCCGACTCGAACCCGGCGGCCCACCTGCACACGCAGTGGCCGGGTGGGCGTGAGCCCGGCGACCCGGTGTACGACCAGTGCCTGTGCACGTCCGGGCCGATGCTGGCCGACCCGGCCGAGATGCACCGGATCGAGCAGGCGCGGCTCGCCGAGCTGCTCGACATGGTCGGCCCGGCGATCGTCGTCACCCACTCGGCCGGCGGCCCGGGGACGTTCGCCGGGGTGGACGCGCGCCCGGACAAGGTGGCGGCGCTGTTCGCCATCGAGACCCTCGGGCCCCCGTTCGCGAAGCGGCCGGAGATGGGGCTCGACATGGCCTGGGGTCTCGCCTGCGCACCGATCACCTACGACCCCCCGGTTACCAACCCCTCCTCGGAGCTGGACACCGTCACCGAGGAGCGGGCGGACCTCGGCCCCATCCCGATCACGCTCCAGCGCGAGCCCGCGCGCCGACTGGCCAACCTCAGCCAGTTCCCGATCGCGGTGGTGACCGCCGAGGCATCGATGTTCCTGGGGTTCGACCGGCACCTGGTTGAGTTCCTCGCACAGGGTGGGTGCGACGTGGAGCTCGTGAGGCTGGCCGACCACGGCGTGCACGGGAACGGCCACATGATCATGTCCGAGCGCAACAACGCCGAGACGCTCCGAGTGCTCACCGACTGGGCGACGCGAAAGCTCAGTGGGTGAGCGGCTGTCCCAGGCGCGCGCGACCGGTGGAGGCGAACACGACCTCGTACTGGGCGGCTATGTGCGTGCGAAACATCGCCGCGTCACGGAAACAGCGCTCGAGCCGTGAGCCGTGACGGGCGGCAGTGGAGCCGCCGCTGGCGAACATCAGATCGACTGCCTGCCAGGCCAGCCGGCCGCATTGCGCCATCACGTCGCGGATCGCGCCGTCGTCAGCGGTGGTGAACGGTTCACCTCGCTCCGCGAAGCCGACGCACTTCTCGGCGAAGCGCTCGAGCGCGCCGAAGAACGCCAGCTCCCCCGTGTCGACCAGGCTGTAGGCCTCTCCGTACCACCGCTGGTAGTCGACGGACTCCGAGCGGGGTATGGGCGGCGGGAAGCTCGTGGGCCGCGTGGTCATCATCGCCTCGTACTCCTGGAGCGCGGCGCGGGCGTTGCCGATCTGGATGGCGTTCAGCGACGCGTAGAAGAACGTCATGGCCCGGGCCAGATACAGCGGGTTGCCGTGCAGCCGGAACCCGATCGTCCCCTCTCTGGGCATCTCGAAGTCCTTCCAGTCGTAGCGCACTGCCAGGTGCGCGGGAACGAACACGTCGTCGGCGACGATCGTGTTCGAGGCCGTGCCGCCCAGCCCGATCGTGGCGCCACCGCCCCAGTCGTCGAGGATCTCGTAGTCCGAGCGCGGGATCGCCACCATGACGCGTTCGTCGGAGTCGGCGACGAGCGCGAGCGCGATGACGTGGGTCGAGTAGGTCGCCCCCGAGCAGTAGTCCCAGCGCCCGCTGACCCGGTAGCCGCCCGGCGCCGGCGTGGCCTTGCCGCGCGGAATCGCCCGGGACGGTCCGACGAAATGGCCGTCGGGGCCGAACAGCTCGGCCTGGGCCTGCTCGGGGAAGAACGCGCCGACCTGGAGGGCGTGGGCCGAGCCCAGGCAAAGGTTCCAGCCGATGCCGGCGTCGGCGCTGGCGACCTCGATGATCACGCGATAGAAGGTGTCCAGCCCGAACTCATAGCCACCGAACCGGCGCGGCTGCAGGATCCGGTGGAAGCCGGCGGCCACGAACCGCTCGTGAAGCTCGGGTGAGTACGTGCCGCGCTCCTCCGCGTCGCCCGCCTCGACCAGCACCCGCTCACGCAGAACGCGGGCACGCTCGACGATCTCCTCGGGCGTCAACTCTGGCTCTGGGACCGGGATGCGGCTGGCGGTCGCCATCCGGGGAGCTACGCAGCCAGACTCGGCACGATCACGCCGCTCAGGTCGCGCTTCTCCGCCGAGGCGTGAAGCGCATCGTCGATCCGATCAAGCGGGTAGCGGCTGGTGATGATCGGCTCGGGATCGAGCCACCCGTCCTCCATCATCCGGATGAACCGGGGCAGGTCATGCCGCATGCGGACGTTGCCGTTCTGGGCGCCGAGAATCGCCCTCCCCTCAACCGACAGGGCCAGCTGCGGGACCGTCACTTCGGCGTTGCCGCGCTCGACGCTGGTCAGCACCACGGTTCCGGCCCGCCGCGCCGCCCGGATGGTCTGGGGAACGGCCGAGGTGAGCGTCGCTGCCTCCATCGTGTAGTCGGCGCCGCGCCCTTCGGTGAGTGATTTGACCTGCTCCACCGGATCGCCCCGGTCAGGGTCGACGGTGTGCGTGGCGCCAAAACGACCGGCCTGCTCACGGCGCTCGGCGATCGGGTCCACGGCGATGATCTGCCGGGCATTGGCGATCCGGGCCGCCTGCACCATCCATTGGCCAAGGTGCCCCAGCCCGAAGATCGCGATGCTCGAGCCGGCCTGCACCCTGGCGACGCCCAGCACGCAGCCGACGCCGGTGGTGATGCCGCAGCCGAGCAGGCTCAGCCACTCGTCGGGGAGATCGGTCTGCACGGGGAACACCTGGCTCGCGGTGACGTTCATCAGCTCGGCGTAGCCTCCGACATTGCCGGCCGCGCTCACCGGCTCGCCGCTCTTGCGGTTGGCCACGTGGGGCCAGATCCCGCCTCGGTCGAACGTCTCCGAGCATTGATCGGGACGGCCGATCGAGCAGTAGAAGCACACCCCGCACTCCGAGGTGCCCGGCACGATGACCCGGTCGCCGACCTTGATGTGCCCGACACCGGCGCCCAGCTCGACCACCTCGCCCATCGAGGCGTGGCCGAGGATCGTCGGCGGGATCTTGAACAGCTCCCCTCGCCAGTTCACGCAGTCGGTGGAGCAGAACGGCGAGGCGCCGGTGCGGACGAGAACCCGGCCCGGCGCCGGATCGAGGTAGTCGATGTCCTCGACCACGAACGGCTCCTTGACCGCTGCCAGCAGCGCTGCTCTCATCGGGCGTCTCTCTCCTCGCTCGTGCGGATCATTGCGCCGTGAAGCCTCCATCGGCCATCAGGATCGCTCCGGTGATGATGCTCGAGGTCCTCGGCGACAACGCTCGCGCCGCGCGCCCTCAGCAGCCCGACGGTCGCCCGCCCGACACCCGCCCGCGGCGCCGGTGACGATCGCCACGGCTCCTGCCAGCTCGTCGCTCGCGGGCTCGGCCATGATGTCGTCATCCTAATGGTTTGTCTACTTGTCTGACAATCTATGTCGGCCTTTCGGCCTAGGTGTGAGCCAGCTCGGCGTTGGCGCGCTCGAGCACGGTGGTCAAGACACGCGCGGCCGCAGCCAGGTCCTCGGGTGGGAGGTCGCCCCACATGCGGTCGGTGATCTCGACGACCTCGCCACGGATCCGCGCCTGCAGCTCCTTGCCGGCGTCGGTCACGTGCACAGACGACCCTCCGACTTCGATCAGTTGCGCCGCGGTCAGCTCGTCCACGCACGCCCGGGCCGCGTCGTCGCCGACCTTCAGCGATTCCGCGATACGGCTGACGAATGCCTCCCGGTCTGCGGTCCCGCCGCTCATCACAGCGACGGTCAGGGTCACCCATTGCGGCTCGCTGAGTCCGGTGCCTGCGAGCAGGCGGGCGAGGATCGCGTTCAGCGTCTTCTCGGTCTGGCCGATGAGCTGCGTGCTGAATGTGGGTGCAGTCGACATTTGGTGATCTCCTTTCGTTGGCCTACCCAACGATATCAGAGAACCGTTGGTGATGCCAACGTTGGTGGTGCCAAGCTATAGTTCGCGACGTGGATGCGGAAGACGGCAGCCTCGATTACGACCCACCCGAGCGAATGCGCCGGCTCCCGAGCTGGCTGGCCGGTCAGCTGGCCCGCCGTGGCGCCACTCTGGTCGGAGACGCCTTGGCGCAGGAGGGCGCACGCCGGCAGCACTTCGCGGTCCTGACCTCACTCGCCGAGCAGGGTGCCGCGAGCCAGGCCGAGCTCGGGCGGCGGCTGTGGATCGACCGCAGCGATCTGCATGCGCTGGTGACCGAACTCGAGCGCGACGGTCTGGTCGCACGAGTCCGCGATCCCGAGGACCGGCGCCGCAACATCGTCACCCTCACCACCCCCGGCAAGGCGCTCCTCAGACGGCTTGACAAGCGGGTCGACGCCGCGCAGACCGCCCTGCTCGAGCCGCTGTCCGCCGGCGAGCGGCGCGAGGTCGTCAGGCTGCTCGAGCGAGTGGTCTCGCATCGCCCATAACGCCGGTTCACCGGCTTATCCCTCCTGTATGATTGTCATACAGAATCGGGCCGGCGGAAGGACGCACACACCCATGGGCGACAAGACCACGTTCGAGACCGGCCTCCAGACTCGGCGCGAGGTGCTGGGCGCCGAGCACGTCGACCGTTCGCTGGAACAGGCCACCGACTTTGCCCGGCCGATGCAGGAGCTCGTTACCGAGTACTGCTGGGGAGCGGTGTGGTCGCGTCCCGGGCTCGATCGCAAGGTGCGCAG
>DATIEI010000111.1:0-9117 GCA_035455845.1 Solirubrobacteraceae bacterium | reverse complement strand
GCCCTGGGGCGGCACGCTGGCCGTGGTTCCCTCGAGGATCTTCAAGAGCGCCTGCTGGACGCCCTCGCCGGACACGTCGCGGGTGATCGACGGGTTGTCGGCCTTGCGGGCGATCTTGTCGACCTCGTCGATGTAGATGATTCCGGTCTCGGCCTTCTTGACGTCGTAGTCGGCGGCCTGGATCAGCTTGAGCAGGATGTTCTCGACATCCTCACCCACGTAGCCGGCCTCGGTCAGCGCGGTGGCGTCGGCGATCGCGAACGGGACGTTGAGGATCTTGGCCAGGGTCTGGGCGAGCAGGGTCTTGCCGCAGCCGGTGGGCCCGAGAAGCAGGATGTTCGACTTCTGCAGCTCGATGTCGTTCTCATCGGACTGCATCATCTGGACGCGCTTGTAGTGGTTGTAGACGGCCACCGACAGGCTCCGCTTGGCCTGCTCCTGGCCCACCACGTACTCGTTCAGGACGTCGTAGATCTCCCGCGGCTTGGGGAGATTCTCGATGTCGAAGCTCGGCGGGGCGGTGAGCTCCTCATCGATGATCTCGTTACAGAGATCGATGCACTCGTCGCAGATGTAGACGCCTGGACCCGCGATCAGCTTCTTGACCTGCCTCTGGGACTTGCCGCAGAAGCTGCAAAGCAGCTGTTCGTTGGAGTCGGTCGGACGTGCCATGTATTGCCCTCTCCCGGAGTTGCCTCGCGCCGCCTTATCCGAGCCCTAAGGGTAGCCCCTCAGTGCTGCGAGATGACGCGGTCGATGATTCCGTACTCCTTGGCCTCTTCGGAGCTCATGAAGTAATCACGTTCGGTATCAGCCCTGACTTTCTCCAGGGCCTGGCCGGTGTGCTGGGCGATGATCTCGTCCAGGCGCCGCCGGATGTCGATGATCTCGCGCGCATGGATCTCGATATCGGTCGCCTGCCCCTGGAAGGCCGATGAAACCTGGTGGATCAGGATCTTGGCGTTGGGGAGGGCCATCCGCTTGCCGTTGGCGCCTCCGGCCAGGAGCAGCGCGCCCATCGACATCGCGATCCCCACGCAGATCGTCTGGACATCCGGCTTGATGAATTGCATCGTGTCGTAGATGGCCAGGCCGGCATAGACCGACCCGCCCGGCGAGTTGATGTAGAGCGAGATGTCCTTGTCGGGGTCTTCCGATTCGAGGTGCAGCAACTGGGCCACGATCAGGTTGGCTATCTGATCGTCAACGGGCGTCCCAAGGAAGATGATCCGCTCGTTGAGTAGACGGCTGTATATGTCGAAGGCACGCTCCCCCCGGGAGGTCTGCTCGACAACCATCGGTACGAGTGGGCTCATCGTCCTCGCTTCTTTCACTTCCTCGGCCGGAATCCTGCCGACTGTAGCAACCGCCTATGCCTGTCTGGCAAGGGTGGCCGTATTAGGTCCAGCGCGTGCTTGGTCGCGCGCCGGAGCGGCGCTGGTCAGCTGCCGGGGGTCCAGAGCTGCCCGGACCCGCCCTCGGGGTGGTCGGGGTCTTGTTTCCCCGGGGTCCACAGCTTCTGGCGTGCCTTGGCCTGCTCGACGCTGATCGGCTTGGCCTCCGCCACCAGCAGCTCGACCGCCTGACGGGTGGCCACCTCCTGGCGCATCCGATCGAAGCGTCCGGTCTCGCGCAGGCGCTCGAGCAGCTTCTCCACGGTGGTCCCCTGACGCTCGGCGCTCGGCTCGAGCGCCTCTCGGACCTGTTCATCGGTCGGCTCGATGTTCTCCGCCTCGACGACCGCGGCGAGGACGGCTTCGCGCTTGAGCGCGGCGGCCGCCTCGGGCTCGGCCTCGTGGGCGAGGGTCTCCTCGTCGCGTCCCGAGAAGCGCAAATAGGACTCCTTGGTGATGCCCTGGCGGGCCAGCATCGAGAACGTGTCCTCGAGCAGCTCGTGCGCGCGCGCGTGAACCAGCTTGTCGGGCACGTCGACCTGCGCCTCGCCGACCGCCGCCTCGATCACTGCGTCCTCGAACTCGCGTTCGAGCGAGCGCTCGTCGATCGTGCGCAAACGCTGGCCGATGTCCTCGCGCAGCTCGGCCATCGTGTCGAAGCCGGCCGCCTCCGAGGCGAAATCGTCGTCCAGCTCGGGCAGGCGCTTCTCCTTGACCTCTGAGACCGTGACCGCGAACTGAGCTTCCTTGCCGGCCAGCTCGGTCGCCTGGTAGTCCTCGGGGAAGGTGACGCTCACGGTTCGCTCATCGCCGGCGCTCGCGCCGACGAGCTGCTCCTCGAAGCCCGGGATGAGCCGACCCGAGCCCAGCTCGAGCAGCTGATCACGGCCGGTGCCGCCCTCGAACCCGGTGCCGTCGACCGACCCGACGTAATCGATCACCACGTGGTCGCCGGTGTCGGCGGGGCGTTCGACGGTCTCGAGGGTGGCCAGGCGGTCGCGCAGGCGCTCGATCTCCTCGTCGATCTGCTCCTCCTCGACCGCGGGCTCCCGCCGGCCGACCTCGAGGCCCTTGTACTGCCCGAGCTTGGCGGCGGGGCGCACCCCGATCTCGATCGAGAACTGCAGCGGCTCGCCCTGGGCGGGGAGCTCACTCGGCACGTCCAGATCGGGTTCTCCGACGGGCGCGATGCCGGCGCCGTCGATCGCGTCGGCGTACCAGGTCCCGAGGGCGCTGCGCAGCGCCTCGTCGAGCACGGCCTCTCGGCCGAGGCGGCGGATGACCACCGGGGGCGGGACCTTGCCCTTGCGGAAGCCCGGTATGCGCATCTGGCGCCCGAGCTCGCGCGCGGCCTGCTGGATGCGGCGCTCGACCTCCTCGGGGGCGACCTCGGCCTGGACGCGCACGCGCGATTCGGGTAGCTCGGTGACGGTTGTGGTGACGGTGTCGGTCATCGTGGCTTTCCGGACGATAGCTTGGACGCGTGCTCTCCCGAGTCGCAGGACGCGCGGTCACCGGGCCGCTGGCCTTTTTCGTGGCCGGCGCGATCGACGTCGCTTTGATGCTCGTGATCTATGCGCGGTGGCGTGCTACCCAGCGACGGCGCGCTCGGACCGCTACTCGGCCATCGTGACCGACCCGACCGGCAGCCCGGCCCGGGCGGTTCCCCGCAGCAGGGCTCGGACCTCACGCAGAGCGACCGGCAGTGTGGTGTTGTCGTAGATCCGCGAGGCTCGGATTTCCGCGACCATGCCCAGCGCTCGATCGAGCACCTCGGCGTTGCGCTCGCTCCAGGTCTCGATCGCCGCCTGCGGGTCGGCGTCGTCGCCGCCCGTCTCGAGCACCTTGCGGGTGAGCTCCCGGTAGAGGTTGAACAGGTCGTCGCGGAGCGCCGCCCGGGCCAGCGCCTGCCAGCGGTTGGCGCGCGGCAGGTCGATGATCCTCTCTCTGAGCCAGTTCAGCTCGAGCCGCGAGCCGAGCCGGAAGTACACCTTGAGCACGTCTTCGGGATCGCGCTCGGTCGCCGCGGCTACCTCGACGATGTCGAACAGCGCGAGCATCGACTGCATGCCGGCCGCTCGGCGGGCCAGCTCGGCCGGCACGCCGGCGTGCTCGAGCTCGGCCGCGCGGCCGTCGAACGCCTCGCGGTCTTCACCCTCGAGCGCGTCGGGCAGCGCCGCGGCAAGCAGCTCCCCGCCTGGCTTGAAGCGCCTGATCGATTGGGCGATGCTCACCTGGTAGGGATTGGCGCGGATCAGCCAGCGGGTGGAGCGCTCGACCAGTCGGCGAGCCTCGATCAGCATCTCGAGCTGGGTGTTGGCCGAGACCTGGTTATCGAGTGACTCGACCGCGTCCCAGTAGGAGCGCATGTCGAGCACCTCGCGCGCGGCCGCGTACGCGCGGGCGAGGACCGCGGGCAGCGCGCCGGTCTCCTCGAGCAGCCGGAACGCGAACGTGGTGCCCGCCCGGTCGACCAGCTGGTTGGCCACCACGGTGGCGATGATCTCGCGCTTCAGGCGGTGCTTTTTCATCTGCGCGCTGAATCGTTCGGGCAGCGGGGGCGGGAAGTAGCGCTCGAGGTCGTGGGCCAGGAACGCATCCTCGGGCAGGTCGGATTCGAGCAGCTGCTTGTAGAGATGGATCTTCTGGTAGGCCATGACCACGCCGAGCTCCGACGCGACCAGGCCCTGGTGGGCGGCCTTGCGCTCGTCGATCGTGTCGTCTGAGGGCAGGAACTCGATCTTGCGGTTCAGACCGGCGTTCTGCTCGAGGTAGCGGATCAGCCGCGCGTGGACGTCGACCATCGGGGCCGCCTGCGCCATGGCCAGGCTGAGCGCCTGGGTCTGTGTGTAGCTGCCGTAGAGGACCTGCTCGCCCACCGCGTCGGTCATCTCGGCCAGCAGCTCGTTGCGCTGCTTGAAGGTCATGTCGCCGTCGGCGACCAGCCCGTCGAGCAGGATCTTGATGTTGACCTCGTGGTCGGAGCAGTTCACGCCGGCCGCGTTGTCGATCGCGTCGGTGTTGATCCGCCCGCCCTTGTGGTCGGGGCCGCCGATCAGCGCGTACTCGATCCGGGCCCTTTGCGTGAAGCCCAGGTTGCCTCCCTCGCCGACGACCCGGCATTTCAGGTCGCGGGCATCGATGCGCAGCGCGTCGTTGGCCTTGTCCCCGACGTCGGCGTTGGACTCGGTCGACGCCTTCACGTAGGTCCCGATGCCGCCGTTGTAGAAGAGGTCGACCGGCGCCTTGAGGATCGCCTGGATCAGCTCGTTGGGGGTTATCTTCTCGGTCTCGATGTTCAGTGCTTCGCGCGCCTGGTCGGAGAGCTTGATCGACTTGGCGCTGCGCGAGTAGACCCCCCCGCCCTCGGAGATCAGCGACTGGTCGTAGTCGCTCCACGCCGAGCGCGGCAGGTCGAACAGCCGCTTGCGCTCCTCGTAGCTTTGTTGCGCGTCCGGGTCGGGGTCGATGAACACGTGCATGTGGTTGAACGCGGCGATCAGCTTCGTGTGCTCTGAGAGGAGCATCCCGTTGCCGAACACGTCGCCGGACATGTCGCCGATGCCGACCACCGTGAAGTCGGTGGTCTGGATGTCGGTGCCGAGCTCGCGGAAGCCGCGCTTGACCGACTCCCACGCGCCGCGCGCGGTGATGCCCATGGCCTTGTGGTCGTAGCCCTGGGAGCCACCGCTTGCGAATGCGTCCCCGAGCCAAAAGCCGTAGCCCATCGAGATGTCGTTGGCGATGTCGGAGAACGTCGCGGTGCCCTTGTCGGCGGCAACGACGAGGTAGGGGTCGTCGCCGTCGTAGCGGACCACCTGCTTGGGCGGAACGACCTCGCCTTCGACGATGTTGTCGGTCACGTCGAGCATGCCCGACAGGAAGATCGTGTAGCAGGCGATGGCTTCTTGTTGCAGCGCTTCGCGGCCACCGTTTTGTGGGCGACGCTTCAAAACGAAGCCGCCCTTGGCCCCGACCGGGACGATCAGGGCGTTCTTGACCATCTGGGCCTTCATCAGGCCCAGGACCTCGGTGCGGAAGTCCTCGCGGCGATCGGACCAGCGGATGCCGCCGCGCGCGACCTTGCCGCCGCGCAGATGGACCGCCTCGACCCGGGGCGAGTACACGAAGATCTCGTATTGAGGTCGGGGGAGCGGCAGGACCGGGATCTGCTCGGAGTCGAGCTTGAACGACAGGTACGGGTGTGGTTTGCCCTCCTCGCCGGTCTGGAAGGCGTTGGTACGCACGATCGCGCGGATGACCGACAGGAAGGCCCGCATGATGCGGTCCTCGTCGAGGCTGGGAATCGCGTCGAGCGCCTCCTCGATCTCGGTGGCGATCTTGTCGGCGAGGTCACGGTCGCTTTTGGTGGGGTCGAGGCGCGCGTTGAACAGCTCGACTAGAAGACGCGCGATGTCGGGATGACCGATGACCGTGCGCTCGATGTACGCGTCCGAGAAGCCGAGTCCGGCCTGGCGCAGGTACTTGGCGACCGCGCGGACGATCGAGACCTGGCGACCGGTGAGCGTCGCCTGCAGCACGAGCCCGTTGAGCCCGTCGTCCTCGAGCTCGCCTCGCCACACACCCAGGAACGCATCGTGGAGCAGGTCGCGGACGCGCTCGGTGTTCTCGGGATCGGCCTGCAGGCCGAAGTCGTAGATCCAGGCCGAGGTGCGATCGGCCGGGGCGATCTCGTACGGGCGCTCGTCGGCCACCTTCGCGCCGAGGTGCTCGAGCGTCGGCAGGACATCGGAGAGCAGGACGCCGCCCGAGCTGAACAGCTTGAGGCGGACCAGGCCCTCGGGCGCCTCGAGCGGGCGGTACAGGCTCGTGATCGGCTCGTCCGTGCTGGCGAGCTCCTCGATCCGGGCGATGTCGGCAACCGCCGAGCGGGCCACCCAGTCGGCCTGGTACCCGGCCGGGAAGGCGCGCTCGTAGCGCTTGAACAGCTTGGTCCCGTCCTCCTCGCCGTGTTCCTCGAGCAACGCCTCGCGCAGGTCGTCGGTCCAGGCGCGCACGGCCTGGGTCAGGCGAGCTTCGATCGTGCCCGCGTCGTAGTCGCCCGCCGGCTCCTCGCCGCAGCGGATGATGTAGTGCACGCGCGCGATGCGCGACTCGCTCAGCTGCAGCGTCCAGTCCAGGGCGACGCCCTTGAGGGCGTCGAGCAGGATGCGGCCGACGCGTTCGCGGTTCTCGGTGTTGAAACGGTCGCGCGGGATGCATACCAGGCACTCGACAAAGCGCTCGAGCGGGTCGCGCCACATGAACAGCCGCAACCGCTGGCGCTCGCCGAGGCCGAGGATCCCGATCGCCACCTCGAACAACTCCTCGGTCTCCATCTGGAACAGCGAGTCGCGCGGGTAGGCCTCGAGGATCTCCTCGAGGGCCTTGCGGTCGTGGCTGGCCGGCGGGAAGCCGGCGTGCTTGACGACGCCTTGGACCTTGCCGCGGATGATCGGGATCGTGCGCGGGCTGGACTTGTAGGCGGCCGTCGTGTACAGGCCGACGAAGCGTCGCTCGCCGATCACGGTGCCGTCCTCTGCGTACTTCTTGATGCCGATGTAGTCGAGGTAGGCGGGCCGGTGCACCGGCGAGGCGGAGTTGGCCTTGGTCAACAACAGGATCTGGGGCTGGCGGCTGTATGCGACCGCCTTGGGGCTGAGCTGTTTCGGAGGCTTGTTCGAGGCGCCGCGGAGGATGCCCAGGCCGGAGCCCTCAACCGGCTTGAGCAGTAAGTCGTCGCCGTCCTCGATCAGGTCGTAATCCCGGTAGCCGAGGAACGTGAAGTTGTCGTTGGCAAGCCAGCTCAGGAATTCCTTGGTCTCGCGCGCGGTGGGGACGTCGACCGGTGGTGGGTGCTCGTCGAACTCCTCGGTCAGCGCGATCGCGCGCGCGCGCATGGCCTGCCAGTCCTCGGTGGCGGCACGCACTTGGTCGAGCACGTTCTCGATGCTGCGGCGCAGCTCGTCGAGCAGGTTGCGGTCGTGCTCGCGGCCGACCTCGGCGTGGAGGATCGACTCCGGGGTGGCGTCGTTCTCGTCGGTGTCGGGGTCCTGGACGTCGACGATGTGGCCGGCGTCGTCGCGCCGGATCCGGACCACCGGGTGAATCACCAGGTGGATGCCATGGCCCTTGCGGGTCAGATCCATCGTCACCGAGTCGACGATGAACGGCATGTCGTCCGAGACGATCTCGATCACGGTGTGCGGCGACTGCCACCCGTGCTGCTCGAACTCCGGGTTGTAGACCCGCACCTTGGCCTCGCCCGGCGCCCGCTGCTGCGCCAGGTTCCAATGCGCCACCGCCGCTCCGTACAGGTCCAACGGGTTGCGGTCGGCCAGGTCCTCGGACGGGACCCACTGGTAGTACTGCCGCACGAACGCCTCGCACGGCTGCTGCTGGTCGGCCGGCAGCCGTTCGCGTATCCGTTCGCAGACCGCGTCGATCAACTCGGACTCGAGATCTGCCCCCTTTACTGCCATTTCGAGACCTCCTCCGTTATGCGTGCTCCTTCGTCCATCATCCGCCAGGCGAACGCGGGCACCGCGTCGCTCGGAGCCTACTCTGCGGTATATCCCTGTGCACAGCGCGGCAATCCGGGTTGCGCTGAGGTGTAGTCAGAAGCCGTGGGTACCCGCGCCGCTCACGGCGATGACGCCCAGCCTCGCCAGTTGCTTCCGGAAACGCTCGGCGTCGGCGCGGTCGGCGTCCGGCGGGATCACGGTAACCGGCAGCCCCAGCCTCACGACCCGGTGCGGCAGGTCGCGCCTGAGCCACTCGGCGAGATGGGCGGGCGCGGTCGACACGATGATCTTGTCGACACCGCCCGCTTCGATCGCGCGCTCGAGCGTGGCCATCTCATCTGCGCCCGGATCCAGGTTCTCGACCTGCGCGTGCGGAGCGGCCCGGGCGAGGAGTCTCAGCGCGAACTCGGGCGTCCAGTCAGGACGGGACTGCTCGGGCGTGGCGGGGATGACCAGCACGAGCTGCGTCGTCCCCGTTGGCGCTCGGCGGCTGTTGCTTCGAGCAGCCGCGGGGTCGCGGCCGTGAGGTTCGCCACTACGCGGGCGCATGCGGGGTGAGGAGTCGCCCAGTCGCTGGCCAGAGCATCCATCCGGGCCGGTCGACGGACCACCGCGCCCCGCGCGGATCCTCGTTCGGTTTACGTGCAGAGCCGTCATGAGCGTGCCGCTGTGCAGCGATCCGTCCGACCCGGAAGCGAACATACGTTCGCTTTGACCAGCGACGGCAACCCCTACGCCCGCTTCCGGCGCGCGCTCGAGACCGGTAACGAGACGCTCGTGGTCGCGGCCGCACGCGAGCTGCCGCAGGTCTCGCTCGACGATGCGCTGCGCATCTGTCTGGTGCTGCGGGGCGGCGATCCGGTCCGCTATGAGCGCGCCGCCGTGCGCTGGCTCGGCCGCTTCGCGCTCGAGGCGCGCGGGGTGACGATCCAGGACCTGCGGCTGGCCGCCCAGGCGCTCGACGACCTGCCGGCGCGGGCCGGCGAGGCGATGGAGCGGCTGCAACGGCTGTGCTTGGCCCGAGGGGTGGCGTGAGCGCGGTGGCGGGTTCCCGCCGCGCCACTCCTGTGCGATAGGCACCGGCGCCCGGGCGTCCAACGGCGAGCCGGGACCTGTCATGACGGCGAGCCAGGACCCGTCCTGACGGCGAGCCAGGACCCGTCCTGACGGCGAGCCAGGACCCGTCCTAATTCTCTCGG
>DATIEI010000110.1:0-13954 GCA_035455845.1 Solirubrobacteraceae bacterium | reverse complement strand
GACCCGGGGATTACCTGCGTGAGATCGGCGTCGACGTAACCACACCGCCCCCCGGCCTCGTACACGGTGGCCGAGCCGAGCTCGGCGAATTCGCGAAGCTGCTCGTTCACAGCGCCTCCACCACGTTCGGGGTGACTCGCTGGAAGGCCTCGGCCTGGCGGATTTCCTGGTCGCCCGACGAGCGGCGGGCGTGGTTTCCCCGCTGGTCGGCTCGCTGGTCGTAGTAGGTCTGGAGATACTTCTGCGCCTTCATCTCCTCCATGGCCTTGCGCTTGGCGTCGATCACGCCCGTGATGTCGACGAACGTGTTCGGGGTGAAGTTGCACAGCTCGGGCTGATGGGGCTCGAACAGATAGAAGACCGGCGGGGTGATCGTCTTGAACGCGCTCGAGACACCTGCCCCGGCGGCCAGGCCTCGGGCCCGGTTGACCGCGGCGTAGGCGACCGGATGGTCGGGGTTGAACGGGTCCGTGTCGGTGTGGGTGATCAGCACGTCGGGGCCAAACTCGCGGATCTTCTCGGAGATGAGGTTCAGGCGGTCGGGGTCGATGTTCAGCGGGTAGTCGCCCATGTCGAGGCACTCGAACGATGCGCCGAGCGCGCCGGCGGCCCTTTCCGCCTCGCCGTGGCGGACCTTCTTGACGTTCTCGATCGTCTGCCCCTCCTCCTTCCACAGCTCGCCGGACTCGCCGCGCTCGCCGTAGGACAGTGCGATCACTTGGGCGTCCCCCCCGTTTGTCGTGGTCACCGCGCAGGCGCCCCCGGCGCGCCAGACGAAGTCGGCCGAGTGGGCCCCGATGACCATCAGCCTTCGGGCCCTCACAGCGCCTCCGCCCCGGCCACTATGCGCGTGTTCACGACCGCCATCACGTAGACCTCCTCGTCTTTGAAGCCGGCCTCGAGCAGCCGGTCGACCATCAGCGCCATCCCGTCCTCGACCGCCGGGTTGAACACCTGACCCAGATCGGTGGACAGCACCGAATGCTCGGGTCCGGTCGACCGGATGTTCTCGATCCAGCGCTCCCAGGTGACCTTTCCGGTATGTGGCGTCGTGAAGCAGCGCTCGAGCAGCGCGCCCATGTCGGCGAGTGACTTCTGGTCATCGACGCCGAGGTCCTGCGATGGGAACTCGGGATGGGTGATCACGATGTCGCGGACCCCTTCCTCGAGCGCCGCCTCGACCACGGCGAAGATCTCGTCCCGGCTCAAATGGCCGGTGGCCAGCAGCATGTTGTGCCGGGCGACCATGCCGAGGACTTCTCTGAGCTCGGGCAGCACGGTGCCGTCGCGCTCGTCCACCACCGGGACCGGAGGGATCTCGATGCCCTGCTCGCGCAACTCGAGCTGGAGCTTGACCCATACCGGAACCTTGGCACCCGGCGGCGCCTCGCGCTCGTGCGACTCGTTGACCGAGTCGACGGTGGGGAGCCATACCGTGCGGGCCCCTTCGCGCGCGGCGATCTCGACCGCCAGCGGGTTGATCCCGCCGACCGCGCGGTTGAGCGCGATCGCCCCGAGGACGTGCGTCTCCGGGACGGCGGCGCGGACCACGCTGGCCCGTTCGGCGGTCGAGGTGTAGTGGGACTTGAGCACGAACCCAGCCATGCCGAGCTCCGCGAACCTGCGGGCCAGCGTGATGTCGTCGATCTTGCGCTCGACCACGTCGGGGGAGATGTGCATGTGGGTGTCGTAGGCGCCGCGCAGGAGCTCGCGGGCGCGATCCGACGGCCGGTCCGAGGTCATTCCGATTGCCCTCCTTCGCCGGCCTCGCCTCGGAGCGCCTCGGCGACGTGGGATAGATGCGTGCGCATGGCCTGCTCGGCCGCGCCCGGGTCGCCGGCGGCGATCGCCTGCACGATCGCTGCGTGCTCGCCGAACGAGTGCTCGCTGCGACCCGGCAGCAGGATCGTGCGGTATTGGAAGCGCACCAGCTGGGACTTCAGGGTGGCGATCAGGCGGGCCACAGTGCTGTGCGCGGAGATCTCGAGGATACGCCCGTGGAGCACCGCGTTTTGGTCGGAGGCACCGAGCAGATCGCCGGCGTCGACCCGCCGGCGCATCCCCTCGAGGATGCGCTCGAGCTGCTCGACATCCTCGCGGGAGGCATTCCGGGCCGCGTGGCGAGCCGCAACGCCCTCGAGCACCGCGCGCGTCTCGATGATCTCCACGGCCTCCTGCGCGCTGACCAGCCGGACCCGAGCGCCGCGGTGGCGCTCGTGTTCGACGAGGCCCTCGTGCTCGAGCCGGGCCAGCGCGGTACGCACAGCCGAGCGTCCCACACCGAGCTCCTTGGCCACGTCGGCCTCGATCAGGCGCTCGGAGGGCTGAAAGCGCCCGGTGACGATCGCCTGGCGCAGCCGGTCTTCCGGCGTTGCATCGTCGATCGCCGGATTGTTGACAATTTCGTCAACCATCTCGGCGCGCAGCTTATCGCGCGCGAGTTGGCCATGCGCGGCGTTTTCCGGCGGGTTCGACCGGGTGGTTAACGGGCGCGACGCGCCAGGTACACCGAGGTGCAGAACGGACCGACCACGAGGAGCGCCAACACGACGATCGTGATCACGCTGTGAGTCGTGCTCGGGCCCGGGGTGCAGTGCTGCACGACGCCATTGAGCCTCGTGCATCTCTGGGGAGTGGCGAGCAGAATCCCCGCCACGAGCGCCGACACGAGTCCCCCGGGAAAGATCAGGGTGCCGATCAGCTTGTCGCGCGTGTTCCAGGCGCGAGAGCCCCAGAGCAGGATCACACCGGCGATCCAGCCGACGAAGAAGGCGAAGCCGCCCAGCAGCAGGAGGAGGATGGCTGCCCATTCGCGGCTGCCGCGCCGCTCGCCGGGGGCGGGGAGCTGCGCCTCGACGATGTCCTCGGGATCCCCGAGCCGGTCGAGCACGGTGAGCATCTCGGCGTCGGACATCTCGGGGCGAGTCGCCTCGGACAGGTGAGCGGTGATTTCGTCGACCAGCTCGTGCCGCTCGGCGCGTGGAAGGCGCCGGGCGGCGCGCTCGAGGCGGTGAAGGTAATCGGCGGCGAGTGGATGCATCGTGGTGGTCGTCATTTGAGCGCTCCTGTACCGAGCAAGGTGTCCACTGAGTCGCGAAACCGCATCCATTCGGCCGTGAAGGCGTCGAGGAGGGAGCGACCCGCCGGCGTCAGCCGGTAGTAGCGGCGCGGCGGTCCCGACGACGATTCCCGCCACGTCGTCTCGACCACGCCATCTTTGCGAAGCCGGGCGAGGAGCGGATAGACGGTGCCCTCCGTGGTCACCAGCCCCTCGGCCTCGGACAGCGTCCGGACGATCTCGAAGCCGTAGCGCTCCTCCTCGCGCAGCAGGGCGAGAACGCAGAACTGCAGCACTCCGCGGCGCAGCTGGGAGATAACGCCTTCGCCGATCGCTACCATGCGGCACAAGGTAGCTGGTGGCGAAAGGGATGTCAAGCCATGCGCGCCTCCTCGCGTGCTCGACCGGGGTCCGAAATTTCCGCCATTCCGGCCATGCGCCTCCGGCAGTTCCGGATTTCTCGGTCCACAGCCGAGTCTTCCGTCACGAGCGCTGAACCGCGGCGCTAATGGCGGAAATTTCGGGGGTCCGCGCGGCCTGGCGAGGGGACGGTCAGGCGGTGCGGCCGGGATCGACGACCGCGTGGCCGTCCTCGCCGGGCGCGAGCACGATGTCGTTCTCGAGCGAGACCCAGGGCCCGTCGACACCGGCCGGCCGCTCGGGATCGTCGGCGGAGCGCTCGACGAAGTTCCGCAGCAGCGACGGCTTGACCGCGAACACGGTGTCCGAGTCGAGGTAATCGCTCACCGCGTCGAACACGTGGGTGGTGACCGTCTTGTAGCCGGGCGCGCGCACGATCATGTGGATGTGAGCGGGGCGCCAGGGGTGGCGGCCCGTGACGGCGAGCATCCGCCCGACCGGACCGTCGTCCGGGATCGGATAGGGGACGGGGCGGACCGCGACGAACGCGTACGTCCCGTCGTCGCGGGTCAGGTAGCGCCCGCGGAGATGGTCTTCCTCGGCCTCGGGGCGCTGGACCGCGTAGAGCATGTCGGCACCGTTTTGCCACACGTCGAGCTCGGCGCCGGGGATCGGCGCGCCGGTGACGTCGAGCACGCGGCCGTACACCCAGGCCGGGACGCCCGCACCGGGCTCGATCACCATGCTCTCCCCGTACGAGCGCTGCGGCGAGCCGGGCACGTAGAACGGCCCCAGCACGGTCGACTCGGTGGCGCCGGCGGGCAGCTCGTGGGCCATTGCGTCGACCAGCATCGACAGGCCCAGCGCATCCGACCACAGGATGAACTCCTGCCGGCGCGCGTCGGTGATGTCGCCGGTGGCGGTGAGCACCGCGATCATCTCGCGCCACTCCTCCTCGCTCAGGCCCACCTCGACGGCGAAGCCGTGCAAATGCCGGACCAGCGCCTGCATGATCTGGCGCAGGCGCGGATCGGCACAGCCGTCAAAGCTCGCCACGGCCGCCGCGGTGATGTCCGCCGAGGTGGTCTTGCGGCCGTCGGTCGTCGCCACCGGTTACTCCCCCACCACCGCTTCCACCAGCAACGGCTCTCCCCGCCCAGCCAGACCGGGCAGCACGTCATCCAGCGTTGAAATCAGTTCGGAGTGCGTCTCCACGCGCACGGTCGGGCAGCCCAGCCCGCGGGCGATCGTGCCGATGTCGACCGACTCGAAGCCCGGCCACGCGGCCTCCCCGCCAGCCCGCCGGGCCAGGGCGTCCATGACCGCGTAGCGGCGGTTGGCCAGGACCACGAGCAGCACCCCAACCTCGTAGCGAGCCGCACTCCACAGCGCCTGGATCGCGTACATGGTCGACCCGTCCCCAAGGACCGCGACCACGGGGCGGCCGGGCAACCCCATGCGCACGCCGATCGAGCCGGCCAGCCCAAACCCCAGGCAGCCATTGGCGGTGCTCAGATACCCGAACGGGACGCGCACCGGAAGGCGCTGGTATAGCTCGGGCTGACTCGAGGGGCACTCCTCGACCACCAGCACGTCTTCGGGCAAGCGGGCGGCCAGCGCATCGAGCACGTGACCGGGACGCAGCGGCTCTCCGGCCGCCGGCGGCGCCAGGGGAGCCGGCCGGCGTACCGGCTCCGGAGGGTTGCCGGTGGCGCGCTCGGGGAGCTGCTCGACCAAAGCCCGGCAGGTCGCGCCGACCGGCGCCACGACGGCGAGCTCGCACGGGCTGCGGTACGCCTCGGCCGGGTCCGCGGTGAGCATGGCGACGCGCGTCTCCGGCCCGACGACCGCGACCGGCTCGTCGTAGATATAGGCACGGAACGCGTTGGTCCCGACGGTGAGCACGACGTCATAGGCAGAGAGCACGTCGTGCATGAGGCGCCGCTGCCACTGCAGGTGGCCGGCAAACAGGCGATGGTCCTGCGGAAAGCCGACCCGGCGGGTGAACGGCTCCTGCCAGACCGGGCAGCTCAGCCGTTCGGCCAGGGCCACCACGGCATCCCAGTCCTCGAAGTCAGGCGCTCCCACCACGAGCGCGGGCGCTTCGGCGCCCGAGAGGAGATCCGCGAGCTCCGAGACCTGCGAACCCTCTACCGAGTGCGGACGCAGCAACCGCGCCGGCGAACCGGCGGCGAGCTCGTCGGCGGGCTCGAGCCAGTCGCCCATCGGCGCCACGACCAGGGCGGGACCGCGAGCGGCCGTCGCCTCGTGCCACGCGCGCGCGATCGCACCGGGCAGGTCCTGGGGTCGGCTGGGCAGCTGGCGCCACACCGGGTACTCGCCGGCCAGCCGCTCCAACGCTCGCCCCGTGAGGAACGGCTCGAAGGCGATCTGGCGGCGGTCCTGCTGGCCGACCAGGATGACCAGCGGGGCACGGCAATCGCGGGCGTTCGCGATCGCGTTGATCGCGTTGCCCAGGCCGGCGGCCGTGTGCAGGTTCACGAACGCGGGCTCGCCTCGGGCCAGGGCATACCCCGACGCCATCCCGACCACCGAACCCTCGTGCAGTCCGAGCACGAACTGAAAATCCGTCGGCAGATCGGTGAGGAACGAGATCTCGGTGGAGCCCGGGTTGCCGAAGATCGTGGTCAGGCCATGCCGGCGCATCACATCGAAGGCGGCGTCGCGAACCGTGCGGCCGGCCGCCATCTGTCCCCTCCCGTTGCCCTGCCGAGCGGCGGGTTCCACGCCAGTCGTCTGGCTCATCGCGGCTGATCCTACTCGTCCACCGCCGGTACGACATCGTCCGGGGTTCGGTAGTGTTCGCATACCGAACGATCGCGCGCCATGACCGACAAACCGGCACAGAACTCGGATTTCGTGCAGTCCCTGGAGCGGGGTCTCGCGGTCATCCGGGCGTTCGACTCCGAGAACCGCGAGCTGGCCTTGAGCGAGGTGGCGCGTTCGACCGGACTGACGCGGGCCGCGGCACGCCGTTTCCTGCTCACGCTGGTCAAACTCGGCTACGTCAATTTCTCGCAGGGTCGCTTTTCGCTGCGTCCGCGCGTGCTCGAGCTCGGCTACGCCTACCTGTCGAGCCTCAGCCTGCCCGAGGTGGCCCTGCCGCACATGGAGAGCCTGGTGGCCCAGGTCAACGAATCGTGTTCGATATCGGTGCTCGACGACACCGACGTCGTGTACGTGGCCCGCGTCCCCACGCGTCGGATCATGAGCATCACGCTCGCGGTGGGGACCCGGCTGCCCGCCTTCGTCACCTCGATGGGCCGAGTGCTGCTGGCCGGCCTGCCGGACGACGAGCTCGAGGAGCGCCTGTCCCGGATCGAGATCGTGCCGCTGACTCCGCGCACGGTGAAAGACAAGGAGGCGCTCCGGACGATCCTCGCCTCGGTACGACGGCAGGGATATGCGGCGACCGACCAGGAGCTCGAGGAGGGCCTGCGCTCGGTGGCGGTACCGCTGCGTGGCTCCTCGGGGACGGTCAACGCGGCGCTCAACCTCTCCGTACACGCCAGCCGGGCAACGATGGCCGTGCTGCGGCGCGACTTCCTGCCGTTGGCGCTACGTACCGCGGCGGCGATCGAAGAGGATCTGCGCGGCACGGGCGACCGGCGAGGCGGCTCGTTCGCGCTGCCCCAGTCGTGAGCGGCCGCCATGCGCGGCCGGCGACCGCCTGGACCGGGCGGCGGCCAGGCCATCGGTGAGAATCGCCTCGGGAAGCACGTCGACGGCCGCCCGGATGGTGGCCTCGTCGAGCCCGGCGGCGAGCAGCGCCGCCCCGGCCGGCGTGAGCTGAGGAGGACGCGCCGCCGAGTGCGCGTCGGAGGCGAGCAGGAAGGGCAGTCCAGACCGGGCCAGGGAGATCCCCCGGCGTCGGGCCTTGGCGCCGTGGGCACCGGTGAGCGACGACGCGTTGATCTGGAGGACGGCACCCCGTGCGACCTGCCCGCGGATCACCGAGTCCGGCGTCACCGGCGAGCGCTCGGGATGGCCGATCAACACGCCGAACCCCCGGTCCCTCAGCTCCGCAGCGGCCGAGTCCAGATCGCGGGTGCCGCTGAATAGCGGTGCCTCGAGCAACAGCCAGCGCTCATCGGGAGGACCGTGGGCGAGGAGCTCCAGCTGCGCGTGCTCGAGCGAAGCGACGTCGTCGGGGGACAGCTCCCCGCCGGCGTGAAGCTCGAGGTCGATCCCCGCGCCTCGGAGCGCCGCCTGAAGGCGCTGGGTCATCCGCGTCAGCGACTCGATGTCGGCCAGCCGGACGTGCGGCGTGACCACCACGCGGCCGGTTCCGTCCTCGACGGCCAAACGGGCCAGATCGATCGCCTCGGCGTCGTCGTTCGGGCCATCGTCGACTCCTGGCAACAGGTGGAAGTGGAGTTCGGTCCGCACGCTGACTCCCTACCCTGCCACAGGTTGGTTTCCCACGTAGTTGCGCCTTGTTACGAGTTCGTGGAGGTTTTGGAACCCGTGGGGGGGACAGAATGATCATGGCCGCGGCGATGCGGCCTCACGAGAGCATCGCAACGGCAGTGTCCAAGCACCAGCTCGGGACGGACCGGGTCGCAATCGAGCGGCCCGTCGTACGGACCTCGCGTGGAAGTTCACGACAACGGAGGTTCAATGTCCGCCACAACGCTTGCTGCACACGATCTCGCACGCCTGTCAGACGACGAACTGCTCGAGATCTACCACCTGGACCGCGAACCGGCGGCCCGGGAGCAGCTGGTCAAGCGCTTTCTCCCGTTCGCGCGCAAGCTCGCCCTGCGCTACGTGCATAGCCGCGAGCCGCTGGACGATCTCGTCCAGGTCGCATCGGTCGGGCTGCTGAACGCGATCGAGCGCTTCGAGCCTGGCCGCGGCAAGAAATTCACGAGCTTCGCGGCCCCCACAATCGTGGGCGAGCTCAAGCGCCACTTCCGCGACAAGGGCTGGACGGTCCACGTCCCGCGCGATCTCCAGGAGCGGGCGCTGGCGGTCAGCCGCCACACCGAGCGCCTCTCCGCCGTGCTCGGCCGATCACCCTCGCTGGATGAGCTCGCTTCGGCGCTCGAGTGCTCGATGGAGCAGGTGATGGAGGCGATCGACGCCGCTCACAACTATCACCCGGCGTCGCTCGACGCGCCCGTCACTCATGACGGCGAGGATCGGTGTGCGCTGGCCGAGACGCTCGGGCAGGACGACTCGGGCTTCGAGTTGGCCGAGCACCGCCAGGCCCTCGCGGATAGCTGGTCGACGCTGAGCGAGGTTGAGCGCAAGGTGCTCAGCCTGCGCCTGGTCGACGAGCTCACGCAGCGCGAGATCAGCCAGCGGATCGGCTGCTCGCAAATGCACGTCTCACGTCTGCTGCGCCGGTCGATGGTCCGGCTCGACGCCGCCGCGATGACCAGCTGAGCGCGGGCTACCGTCGAAATACCGCGCGCGAGCGGTCCCCATTGGGCGCGTCGCACGTGGGAGCTTTGGGTACTCCTCTTATCTCAGGAGCGCTTATGAGTGGAGAGATCGACGCACCGTGGGTCCGGCTGGAGCTGACCAGCCGGCCGGAGGCGGCCAGGCTTGTTCGCAGCATGTCGACGGCCGCTGGGGAGGCGCTCGGGTTCGACCCCGAGCTGCTCAGCGACGTCAACACGGCGGTGACCGAGGCGTGCAACAACGTGATCCTGCACGCCTACGGGGATCAGCCGGGGCCGATGTCGGTGGAGCTCCGCTCCCGTCCGGACGCAGTCGTGGTCAGGGTGTGCGACCAGGGACACGGAATCCGCCAGACCATGCCCGACAACGATGGATTGAAGGTCGGCCTCGCGTTGATGAGCGCGGTGGCCGACCGGGCCGAGTTCATCAATATCCCGGACGGCGGGACCGAGGTGCGTCTGTCGTTCCGGGCGCCGGCCGGCCGCTCGGCGAATCCGTGGCCGGCGGACGATCAGATCACCGACGGGTCGAGCGCCTGGCAGGCCGAGCTGCACTCCGGGCTGACCGGCGACCTGGTCCTGAGCGTGTCGCCGGTTGCGATGCTGGCGCCGGTGCTCGGACGAATCGGCCGGGCACTGGCCCCGAGCGCCGGCTTCTCGCTCCAGCGCTGTTATGACGTGTTCCTGCTCAGCGACGCGCTGGGGGCGCACGCCGAACAAGCGGCCGACAGCACGTCGATCAGCGTCGCCCTCGGGGCGCGCGACCGGCGATTGGAGTTCGCGGTCGCTCCACTCCGGCCAGGCACCGGTGCCCACCTCGAGCGGCCGGGTTCGCCCACCTCCGCTGACGTCCTGGCCAGGCTCAGCGACAAGGTGGCGATCGTGACGCGCGACGGCCACGAGACCCTGCGGGTCTCGATGCACGATCCGCTCAGGGCGTAACCGTGGGCTCAGGGGGCGCCAAGGCCCTCGAGCAGCTGATCGGGCGAGTCGACAATCGTCAGCGTCTCCGTCAGCCCGGTCAAATCGAACAGGCGCTGGACCTGATCGGGTCCCCGGACCAGCGCAAACCGGCGCGCGACCTCTTGCGCGCCCTGCTGGATCCGCAGCACCATATGCAGCCCGGTGGAGTCCATGAAGTCCAGCTTTCGCAGATCGAGGACGATCAGCTCCACGTCCAAGTGAGCGTGAGCGTCCATGGCGCGCTCCAGGGCCGGGCTTGAGACGAGATCGAGCTCACCGCTCAAGGCGAGCGTGACCGTGCGCTGGGTGCTATGCGCTTGTACCGCGAAATTCCTCTGCATGCTCGTGTCCGTCCTTCGCCCACCCCAGGCGGGCGTGATGAGTCATGGCGGTGAGATGGCCCCGGCCACGACCCGCAACACGGATCGCCGTCGTTTCCAGCTACAAGGCATCCCATCTGCCCCACGGAGCAGTGAGCGAGAACAAAGCTAGCACTCGCGCACGAAGGCTCCCGCGCGGAGCGCTGGGTCGCCGCTGCGGGTCAGGAGCCGTGGCGTCGGGGCGCGCTCGTCAGGTAGGTGGCGCTGAAGTCCTTGTCGCCGTGGTCCTTGGCCCCCTCGGCCAGGCGCCGGCGGATCGTGCTGAACAGCGGCAGGTCGATCTCGTGCCGCTGGGCCGACTCCTCGATCAGGCGCGCGTCCTTGGCGGCTAGCGAGAGCCGGAATGAGGGCTCGAAGTTGCGCTCCATGATCGCCTTGCTCTTCATCCGAAGATAGGGCAGATCGAGCGCGCCTCCCTCGATGGCGTCGAGCAGCAGGTTGGGATCCAGGCCGAGGCCCTCGGCCAGCGCGATCGTCTCGGCCGCACCCTCGACCACGGTCAGGACCCAGCTGTTAGCCACCATCTTCATGCGCGTCCCGGCGCCGGCCTCCCCCACCCAGATCGTCTTCTGACCAACCGCGTCGAAGATCGGCTGCACCTGTTCGCGGGCCTCCTGCCGACCCGACGCGAGGATCACCAGCTTTCCCTCCTCGGCCGGCTGCTTGGTACCCAGCACCGGGGCGTCGATCAGCGTCAACCCATGCTTCTGCGCCGCCTCGGCGCAGCGCTCCGTGCCGGCCTCTCCGATTGTGCTCATCTGGAGCCAAATCGCGCCGGATCGAGCTCCCTTCGCCGCGTCCTCGAAGGCGCCGATCACGGCGTCGGCATCAGACAGCATGGTCAGGATCACGTCGGCGCCGTCCGCGGCCTCCCGCGCGGAGCCCAGCACTTCTCCGCCGTCCGCCTCGAGCGGGCGCGCCTTTTCGAGTGTCCGGTTCCAGCCCCGGACCCGGAACCCGGCCCGGGCGATGTTGCGGGCCATTCCGAAGCCCATGGTGCTGCCGGCGCCGAGCACCGCGACGCATCGCTGGTCGTCCATAGAGGTTCGCTGTTACCCCGCGTAACGTGCGGCTACGCCCGGATTTCCCCGCCCGGGCTCGGGTAGGGGCTCGTCTATGACGCCTAATGATTTGCAGTCCCAACTGATCAAGTACCTGACCGATGCGCACTCGATCGAGCGCCAGGCCCTGGTCCAGATGAAGGCCGCACCGGGCATGGCCGGCGACGCCGAGATGGCGGCCGCGTTCGAGCAGCATCGCATCGAGACCGAGCAGCACGAGCGGCTCGTGGACGAGCGGCTGAGCGCGCTCGGCGAGTCGCCGTCCAAGCTGAAGGACATGGCCGGGGCGGCCACCGGCATGGGCTTCGGCCTGTTCGCCAAGCTGCAGCCCGACACGCCGGGCAAGCTGGCCGCCCACGCGTTCTCCTACGAGCACATGGAGCTGGCGGCCTACGACATGCTCGCCCGGGTCGCTGACCGGGCCGGCGACACCGACACCGCGCAGATGGCTCGCCGGATCGAGGAGCAGGAAGGCGCGATGGCCGAGCGGGTGGCGGGGATGTTCGACCGCGCGGTCGAGAACTCGCTGCGCGACCTCTCCCCGGATGATCTGAACGACCAGGTTCGCAAGTACCTCGAGGACGCCCACGCGATCGAGGCCCAGGCCATCCAGCTGCTGTCCAAGGGGCCGGATCTGGCCGGCTCGAGCGAGCTGGCCGGCGCGTACGAGGAGCACCTGGCCCAGAGCCGCGAGCATCAGGAGCTGGTCGAGACGCGTCTGAAGAGCTACGGCGCGCGCCCCTCGCGCATGAAGGACGCCGCGCTCCGGCTCGGCGCACTCAACTGGGGCGTGTTCTTCGCCGCCCAGCCCGACACCCCGGCCAAGCTCGCCGCGTTCTCCTACGCGTTCGAGCATCTGGAGATTGCCGCCTATGAACTGCTGCGGCGGGTGGCCGGCCGAGCCGGCGACGACCAGACCCAGGCGATAGCCGACACGATCCTGGGCGAGGAGCGGGCCGCCGCGGACAAGATCCACCGCGCGTTCGACTCAGCGCTCGACGCCTCACTCGAGGCCCAAGGAGTTGGTGCCCGATGAAGGCGGTCACGTTCCACGGCAAGCGCGATGTTCGCGTCGACGAGGTTGCCGATCCGACCCTCGAGAAGCCCACCGATGCGATCGTGAAGATTACCTCGAGCGGGATCTGCGGATCGGACCTGCATCTCTACGAGGTGCTCGGTCCGTTCATCGACGAGGGAGACATCCTCGGCCATGAGCCGATGGGGATCGTCGAGGAGGTCGGCTCGGAGGTCACCCACATCGCACCGGGCGATCGCGTGGTGATCCCGTTCAACATCTCGTGCGGGCACTGCTACATGTGCGACCAGAAGCTCTACTCGCAGTGCGAGACCACCCAGGTGCGCGAGCAGGGCAAGGGCGCCGCACTGTTCGGCTACACCAAGCTCTACGGCCAGGTGCCGGGCGGCCAATCCGAGTACCTGCGCGTGCCCCAGGCCCATTTCGGCCCGATCAAGGTGCCCGAGGGCCCGCCCGACGAGCGCTTCGTTTACATGTCCGACGTGCTGCCCACCGCCTGGCAGGCGGTCGAGTACGCGGGGGTGCCGGACGGCGGGACGGTGGCGGTGTTCGGGCTCGGGCCGATCGGCCAGATGTCGGCTCGGATCGCACTGCACCAGGGGGCCTCTGAGGTGTTCGGGATCGACCTGGTGCCGGAGCGGCTCGACATGGCCCGCCGGCACGGCGTCCACGCGGTCGACCTGCGCGAGCACGACGACATCGCCGAGGCGCTGCGCTCGCTGACCGACGGTCGGGGGCCCGACTCGGTGATCGACGCGGTCGGGATGGAGGCGCACGGCGCGCCGTTCGGAAAGCTGGCGCAGACGATCGCCGGAATGCTCCCCGATGCGGTGGCTGCAAAGATGACCGAGAAGGCCGGCGTCGACCGGCTGAGCGTGCTGCACGCCACGATCGACACGGTGCGCCGCGGCGGCACGATCTCGCTCAGCGGCGTCTATGGCGGGATGGTCGACCCGATGCCGATGATGGATCTGTTCGACAAGCAGATCCAGCTACGGATGGGACAGGCCAACGTCAAGCGCTGGATCGACGACATCATGCCGCTGGTCGAGCAGGACGACGATCCGCTCGGCGTAGAGGACCTCGCGACGCACAAGATGCCGCTCGGCCAGGCGCCACACGCCTACGAGATCTTCCAGAAGAAACAGGACGGCGCGATCAAGATCTTGCTGCAGCCTTAGTGGCGGGAGCGTGCATGCCGTTCGGGGGCACTGTGAGCTTCGCTCGAGTGCCCCCGAACGGCATCGTCCGCTCCCACTACGGCTTACGGGCGACCCCCGATCCTTGTTGAGAGCTCACGGAGTCGGAGGGGGCCGCTGGTTCCTCGCGCCAGCGGAGGCGTCGCATAGTCCGCGCCGTGGCGCATCGCGTCGATCAGCTCTGACAGCGCCTCGGTGCCGGTCCGGGTTGGCTCCCAGCCGAGCTGGCGCCGAGCGCGGGTGCTGTCGAGCAAGGGCACGGCGAAGGCCATGTCGACCCAGCCCGGCTCGCTCGGCTGCAGACGCGCGGCGAACGTGGCGGCGGCGGCACCGCGGAGTAGGGCGCGCGGAAGCTTCAGCCGACGCGCCTGCAGGACCTCGGCCAGTTCCGCCGGACCGATCGGAGGGTCGGCGGCGAGGTTGAACGCGCCGCGTACGTCTGAGAGCAGGGCACGGCGGTAGGCCTCC
>DATIEI010000109.1:0-4298 GCA_035455845.1 Solirubrobacteraceae bacterium | reverse complement strand
ACGCCACCGCCGCCGACAGGCCGGTGCCGTTCTTCTCCTCTGCGCCCGCCGGCATCAGCAGGTCGGAGACGTGGCGGTTGACCACGTCCGGCTCGCTGGCGGCGAGCAGCCGCTCGGCCGCTTCGGACATCGCGCACACGGCAAGCGAGTGGTCGAGGACCAGGAACGCGTCGCCGGCGCTCGGGGCCGCGTCTTCGGGACATTCGAGGATCAGACCCAGGCCGCACGACGCGCACACCCGCGAATGGGCGGCGGCGGCGGTCCCGTCCGGTGGACGTCTGGGGCGGATGCCGCAGTGGCTGCAGAACGCGACGAGGGGAGCGGGCGCCTCGTGTTCGAGCGGCGTGATCAGGCGGAGCGCCGGTCGGCCGGTCCTAGCTGTTTGCATCGCGATCGAGGTCGGTTGGGTGGGTCTCGCGGTCGGGTGGGGTGACTGTCGGGTCCAGTTGACCTCTAGCGGCCGCCCCGGGCGGCGCGGAGCTGGGCGCGGTGCTCTGCACCGGAGGCGGCGGCGATCGCCTGATCGGACTCGAGCAGCTCGAGCAGGGTGCGCTGCGCCTCACCGGCCCCCGGAGGCAACACGGTGGTGCCGGTGGCACGCACCCGCGGCCGCTCGGAGCCGCGGCGGTAGATCGCCAGCGGCATCGCGCCGACCGCGAGCCGGATCGCATAGGCCCAGCGGGCGACGGTGTCGTCGTCGAGGTGCCCGCCGGCCACCACGACCAGGTTCGGGCGGTGGACCGTGGCTGCGTCGCCGATCCCGGCCACACCGCGCGCGGAGAGGCTGAGGACCTTGACGCCCGCGCGGACCAGGAACAGCTGGAGCGCCCGGATGTAGGGCGAGTCTCGGTCGAGCTCGTCACGTGAGGCGTCCCCGAACACGATCGAGACCTGGCGGACCGGGGGTGGGGTCAGTCGGGTGGCGCGCCGCAGCCAGTCGCCCGCCCAATGGGCGGCGAACGCCCAGGCGGCGGAGTCGACCGAGTAGCGGCGAGAGATCTCGTCGAGCGTCGGGAGCAATACCTCCTCAACCGAGCGCTCCACCGAACGCAGCGCCAGAGCAGCCTCGATCGCGGCGTCCGCACGCTCGCGCTCGTATGAAGCCAGCGCGCCGACCAGCGAGTTGGCATCGGCGGCCAGGCCCTCGCGGGCCCGGGAGATCGCCGAGGAGATCGAGAGGCCCTCCTGGAGGGCGTCCCTCAGCGCGGCGACCTCGCCGTGGGTGAAAAGCCTATGCTTGCCCGGAGAGCGTTGCGGCTTGGGGAAGCCGAATCTGCGCTCCCAGGCCCGCAGCGTGTTCGGGCTGACATTCAGGAGCGCCGCGGCCTCGCTCGTCTTGAGATAGCGCATGCGCAGTTAAAGGAACGTAGACGTTGCTATTTCGACCTAGGTATTGCCCTTCTGAATTCCCCGACATAGAATTGCACAAGTTTTCGCCCAAAGTGCCACCGAAATCTCCAGCTTTTGGACGTTTCGGTGGGGCCCCCAGGGCGCCTTGTGGTCTGCGTGGATGTAGGGAGGAAATATGGGCTTCCGCGGTTGCTGAGCTAGCCCGAACAGCCGGTGCCGGTAGCAACCAGTGGCGTTCCGGTGCCATTAGCGCTACCGTGCGCACGTGGGCGATGACCGTCGCACGCGGTCGCTTGCTCCTCGCCAATTAGCGGCGATCGGGGTTGCCTGCGCGTGCGTGGCCGGGTGCGTGGCGTGGGCAGTGGCCGTCGCACCACAGGATGAGCTGAACGGACTGTCGGCGGTTCTGGCGGTCGCCGCGATTGCCGCCGGCCTTGGCGTGGCCCGGGTGAGTCACCGGGTCGCAATCTCCGCCGCCTTCCTGGTGTATCTGCTGGCCGGCGCGTTCCTGGGTCCGGCCTCCGCCTTCGTCGCGGCCGTGATCTCCGAGATCGCCGCTACTCGGATGATCCGTACCCGCCCCCAGGCCTTCCTGTTCAACCTGGTGTCCGCCGGATTCGTGGCGCTGCTGGCCGGGACTCTGATCCGCGACCTTGCGCCGGCGGACAATCACATCGGCTACTACCTGGTACTCGGCGGGCTGGCGCTGGCCATGGTCGAGCTGACCTGGCTGATCATCGCGCCGTTGTACATCGCGTTCGACGGCTACAGCGAGGTGTGGCGCCCGATCACGGTCGTCGAGTACCTGCCGAGCGCTCTGATCACCGTCGCGCTCGCCGTGGCCGGCGCGGCCATCTATGTCGAGGTTGGTCTGGCCGGCATCGCGTTCGCGCTGGCCGCCGCCCTGGCGTTTGCCTACATGGCGCACCTGCTGTCCGAGTCTCGCGGCCGAGCCGAGCAGTACGTGTCGCTCTCCTGGGGCGTGCTCGCCGGCCTTCTGCGGGCGCTCGACACCCGCGATCAACGCGCGGCGCGCCACGCCGCCGCTGTGGCCCGGTTTGCCAGCGACATGGCCGACGCGGTCGGGATGAGCGAGCAGCAACAGGAGCTCGCGCACACCGCGGGTCTGCTCCACGACATCGGGCACTTCGCCTTGTCCGATCGCGTGGCCGAACGGGGACGGACGCTGACCGACGAGGACTGGATGGCGATCCAGCGCCACCCCGAGCTCGGGGCCGAAATGTTGCGCGACCTCGGGATGTACGGCCCGGTGGCCGAGATCGTGCTCGCGCACCACGAGCGGATCGACGGGCGCGGCTATCCGAACGGGTTGCCGGGCGAGGAGATCCCCGAGATCGCCAAGATCATCGCGGTGGCCGAGGTGTACGACACGCTGACCGCAGCCGACACCTATCGGACGCGGATGGGCTCGTTCGAGGCGCTGCGCGAGTTGCGCCGCGTAGCCGGGACCCAGCTCGATGCGGGCTACGTCGAGGTTCTGGCCGGCCTGCTGAGCGGCGAAGGCGTCGAGTACCGCCACGCGGACGCGGCCGACTTCGACTCCGAGCTCGACATGGAGCGGCGGATCAAGCAGGCCCGGGCCGGATAGGCCCTCGGCGCATCCGTTCGCGCAGATGCGGGCGCCGCGCCGGCGTGGACATGCCCGGCGCGGGTGCCCTACCACATCCTGTTAGTCAGCTGACGAGGCGCTCTTGGTGCTGCGGCTGTCCGGCGCGTCGCTGCTGGAGCGTCTCCAGGAACTGCTCGATCTGCTCGACGCTGAACCGGCGCTGCCCACCGGGGGTCCGGTAGGACTCGAGATAACCCATATCCGCCCAGCGACGAATCGTGCCGAGCGATACCCCGAGTGCGTTGGCGGCTTGCGAAGTTGACAAACCGAGGGGGCTGCTCCTCATTTGTTCCATAACTGCATTTCAGACGTAATTGCGAACGTTGCTGATCATTGCGCAGCAATTGCACAACCTTCGGTCTGAAGCGAGAGGACAAGCGGTCCCTTCGACGGAACCCTTGCGCTGCGAGGATGTGACCCTGCCAGGCCAATGCGACTACGGCTCTACCACCACCACGATGGCGCCCGCATAGCGTACCGCGAAACGGGCACGGGTCCAGCCCTTGCATTGCTGCATTCGCTGGGCCTGTCGCACCGCGAATGGGAGCCGGTGGTGGACGAGCTGGCCTCGCGCTTCCGGGTGGTGCTGCCGGACCTTCCGTTGCATGGAGACTCCGAGGACCGCCCGCGACACCCCTATACGCCCGACTGGCTGGCCGAGGTGATCGCCGGGTTCTGTCGCGAGGTGGCCGGCGGACGGCCGCTGCTGGCCGGGCACGACATCGGGGCGGAGCTAGCCCTTCGCGCGATCGTTACCGGGCGCCTGGAGCCGGCCAGGCTGGCCCTCTTGCCCAACCGCCTGCACCGGCGCGACGAGTTCGCCGGCAAGCGGGCCGCTTGGCGGGTCGCCTGCCGGGCCGCCGCCCTGCCCGGGTTCGATCGTGCCCTGGCTCGCGGCGCGACGTTCGTGTTCAGGCCCTCGGTCGGCGAGCGCCTGTCCGCGCAGGCCAACCCCGCCGCCCGCGACCTGCTCCGTCACGCCTTCGCCGACGTCGCCGGCAACGGCAACCGCGCGCGCTCGTGGGCCAAGTTCGCGCGGCGCTGGCCGGTCGAGCCCCAGCGCCAGCTGCTCGACGCCTACCCCCGGATCGACGTACCGGTGCTGCTGCTCTGGGCCGACCAAGACTGCGCTCATCCGGTCATCGGCGCCTACGAGGCGCTTGACCTGCTACCCGACGCCCAGCTGCGAACTCTGCCCGCGACCGGGTTCCTGATGGCCTACGACGACCCGGTCGGGGTGGCCCGGGAGTTGATTTCGTTCTTCGGCTAGGGAGGCTGGGCGCGTAAACCGGAAAAAACGACCGGTTGTAGAGCCGGG
>DATIEI010000108.1:0-2845 GCA_035455845.1 Solirubrobacteraceae bacterium | reverse complement strand
GCCCTCGCGGTGATCGTCGCCGCCTTCCCGCGCGAGGAGCGGGGCGGCGCGATCGGTTCGTGGACGGCGTGGGCGGGAATCGCCACCGTGGTCGGGCCGCTCGCCGGTGGCTGGCTGGTGGACGCGGTGTCGTGGCGGCTGATCTTCGCGATCAACGTGCCGTTCGTGATCGCCACGCTGATGTTGGTGTCGGTCGCCGTGCCGGCCCGGACCGGCGGTGCGTCGCACGGCCATGTCGATTGGATCGGCGCGGTGCTGACGTTCTTCGGGCTGGCCGGTCCGGTGCTGGCGCTCATCCGTCAGCCGGTGGCGGGCTGGGGCAGCCCGGAGGTGTGGGGGCCGATGATCGGAGGATTCGCACTGCTGGCCGGATTCGTCTACCACGAGGCGCACACAGAGTCGCCGATGCTCCCGCTGGGCTTGTTCAGGCGCCGGAACTTCTCGATCGGGAACGTGGAGACGTTCACGATGTACGGCGGGCTCGGCGTCGTCTTCTTCATGTTGGTCCTCTATCTCCAGGAGGTCGCCGGGTACAGCGCGCTGGCCGCGGGGTTCGCGCTGTTGCCCTCGACGGTCCTCATGTTCCTGCTGTCCAAGCGGATTGGACGGCTGGCGGACCGATACGGGCCTCGCCTGTTCATGGGCCTAGGGCCGCTGACGGCGGCGGTCGGGGTCGCGCTCATGCTGCGCCTGGGCGCTCACGTCGACTACGTCACCGACCTCCTACCGGCGCTGCTCGTGTTCTCGCTCGGCCTCTCCGCGACGGTCGCGCCGCTGACCGCGACAGTGCTGTCGGACGCCGACGAGGCCAACGCCGGGATCGCCTCCGGAGTCAACAACGCGGTGGCGCGCGTCGCCGGGCTGATCGCGATCGCCTCAGTCGGTGCGGTCATCTCGGCCCAGTTCAAGTCGACGCTCGACGAGAGCCTGACCGGGATCCCGGTGTCGGCGACGGCCCGTGCCCTGGTGAGCCAGGCGCGCCAGCAGACGCTGGCTCGAGTGGATCCGGCCCGCGCCGGCGTGGCCGTCGCGCACGCGGTGCAGGAGGCCTCCGTGCACGCATTCCACGTCGGGATCTTCATCTCGGCCGTGCTCGTGGCCCTCGGCGGAGTGCTCGGTCTGGCCGGGATCCGCAACCCGCGGCGCGCGGTGCGCTGCGCGGACTGCGCGGGCGGCCAGTTCGCCGGACAGCCGCTCGACGCCGGGCGTGAGCGCACGGCCGCGGTCGCGCCCGCGGCGGCCGCCGACTCGGCGTTTGCGTCCTGAGATCGAGATCGTTTCAGGCGCCCTGAAGGAGCGGGCTGTTCCTGGCGACGCGGCGGAACCCCAGTGCCTCGAGCTCGAGCTTGGCGAGCGCGTAGGTCTCGAGCGAGATGCAGTGCTCGATCACGACCAGCAGCGAGCGCCCGTCGTCGAAGCGGGAAAGCACACGGAACAGGCCGCGCCCGTCGGTCAGGTAACGACCCGGGGCGAGCGAGCTGGTGCGTAGGCGACGGAAGAACGACACGGTAAGTGCGAGTATCGGCAGCCGCGGGGTCCAACTGCAACCTCCGTTTCGGGTTAAGGGTGCTTCGACGAGGCGCTCAGGCGCTCAGGCGCTCGGCGCGGACCACCTCGGCCTGGGATTCGTCCATCCAGATCTCCCAGCGTTTTGAGACGGCCGCCCGGGGATCGTTGAAGTGGTAGGGCCGGCGTCCGGCGAACTCCATCCGTCGCAGGTGGCAGACGCCGCCCAGCACCGAGGCGATCCGGCGCCGCGGCCAGCCGATCGCGTCCTCGATCTCCGGGAACGGGCGTGGCTCGTCGGGCGCCTGCGCCAGACCGTCGAGCAGCTCGCGCATCAGGTCGCTGCAGCGGTCGTAGAAGCGCGCGATCTCGCCGGGGTCGTCCATCGCGTTCTCGGGGACGCACTCGTTGTCGGTCCGGCTGCGGGCGGGCGGGTTCACGGGGAATAGATTGCCTGTTCGTGGTTATCCGCCGCTGCCGGGATAGCGAGCGCGAGGCGATCCTCGCAGTGATCAATGCGGCCGCCGAGGCGTATCGGGGCGTGATCCCACCCGACCGATGGCACGAGCCGTACATGCCCGGTGCTGAGCTGGACGAGGCTGTTTCGTCCGGGGTCGTGTTCTGGGGGTGCGAGATCGAGGGGGAGCTGACCGGGGTGATGGGCATCCAGCCGGTGGGGGACGTCGAGTTGATCCGCCACGCGTATGTGGTTCCGGCACGGCAGGGCTGCGGTATAGGCGGCGCGCTGCTCGAGCACCTGATGCGCCGACGCACGTGTCAGGTGCTTGTGGGAACGTGGGCGGCGGCCGAATGGGCGATCCGCTTCTACCGCCGCCACGGGTTCTCGCTTGTGGCGCCCGAGCGGACGGCGGAGCTGCTTCGCCGCTACTGGAGCATTCCTCCGCGCCAGATCGAGACCTCGGTGGTGTTGGCCAGACCTCCGCTCGGCGGGGGCTGAAGACCGCGGCGGAGCTGCCGATCATCTGGGGTGCCGGGTTCCCTCGACCCCTGGCGTGGACGTGCCTTCGACGAGCGCCTTCACCTCCAGCCTTCCCTCCGCCAGCGGCCCCCTCGCCGCTGCCATCGCCAGCCTGCCGGCACCGACCGGCGGCGAGAGCACGCTCGCCGGTATCGCCGAACACCTCGGGATGAGTGCGGAGGATCTGCAGAGCGCCCTCAAGCAGGGTCAGTCGCTCGCCGGTCTGGCCGAGCAGCATGGCGTCTCCCGTGGGTCAATCGGGACGTTCATCGGGGCCCAGATCCAGCGCGCGCGGATGTACAGCGGCCAGCTCCCACTCGACGACGACGTATTGGCGCGGACGGTCGACCGATCGCTCGA
>DATIEI010000107.1:0-6135 GCA_035455845.1 Solirubrobacteraceae bacterium | reverse complement strand
TTGGAGGCACTTGCGCTCGCCTTTTTGGCCTGAATGAGCGTTAACGGGGGTTAGGCTCGTGAGGGGGTTGGGGTTCGCGCGAGTGCCTTCGAAAGGACAACGCGCACCCCATCGCAGCCATCGGCGTTGGCTAACCCGCGCAGGGACCTGTCGGAACTGAATGCACTTGACCGCGGGCGTGGGCGAGCTGAGTGCTGACCAGGGCGTTGGGGACGGCGAAGCCGCCTTCGCCGGTCGGTGAGCCGGTGATCGCGGCGAACACGGTGGCGGCCACGTGGCCGTGGGCGTCGACCATCGGGCCGCCGGAGTTGCCCGGGCGGACGCGACCGCGCAGCGCGGTGATGCTGCGCAGCACGGGACCGTTGCCGTAGGCGTCCTCTGTGCTCACGGTCTCGGTCTGGCCGATCCGGCCCGGCTCGACGTCGAAGGTCCCGTCGAGCGGGTAGCCGAGGATCGCCGCCGGCGTCGAGGCCCGTGGGTTGGCGACCATCCGGAGCGCGGGCACGTGCAAGCCGGGCACGCGCAGGATCGCCACGTCGTCGTGCGGATCGAAGTCGATCACGTCCGCGCTCAACCCGGGCGGAGCGCCGCCGACCTGGACCGTGGTGTCGGACTCGCCGGCCACGACGTGGGCGTTGGTCACCACCAGGTGCGGACCGGCCACCCAGCCGCTGCCCTCGATGCCGAGCCCGCAGGCCGTGCCGAGCACCTTGACCACGCTCCCGCTCGCCCCCCTGACGGCTGGGGACCGGGCGATCCCGGGCGGCGGCGGCGACACGTCGGCCGCGGGGCCGCGCACCGAGGGCAGCGGGTCGATGCGGGCCAGCGCGTGCAGGATCGGGCCCGACGGCGGGAGCAGCTCGTTCAGCCCCTTGAGGATGGCCGAGGTCTGGATGTCTCGCTTGAGCACGAGCGAGTTCGTCGACTGGAACGCGATAGCCCCGACGATCCACGCGATCCCGAGCGCCACCGACGCGGTCAGGGCCGCCCCGAGCAGCCCGTCGACGGTTCGCAGCCCGGGGATGCGCAGGACCCCTCGGGCCCGCGCACCCACGCCCTCGAAGCCGCTGGCCAGGACCGCGCCGGCCAGCAGCGCGCCGACCAGGCCGAACAGTGGCGCGTACTGGGAGTGCGCGCCGCCGGGCAGGACCAGCGGCGCGAGCCGGGTGCCGATGAACGCGCCGATGCCAAAGCCGAGCAGCGACAGGGCGCCGACGATGAAGCCCTGCGCGTAGCCATACATGGCAAGTAACACAGTGAAGGCCACGATTAACCAGTCGACTTTGGTCACGGCTGAGAGGTTACGGCGAGCGTTCTTCTACCGTTCCATGTGAGGTGGCACATGGGGTTCTTATGGAGGGGGCAGGAAAAGGAAGGCAGAGGGGCAGGCGCAGCCCGTGGCGCCGACGCGTGCGACTGCTGATCCCGCTGGCCGTGCTGGCGGCTGCGGCCGTTGCGGTTGTGCTCTTACTGCGCGCCGGCCCAGGCCGGGCGGAGCGCCAGCTGGTCACGAACTACACGCGCGCCTGGGGCGCGGGCGACTACCACCAGATGTACACGCTGCTGAGCCCCGCCTCGCAACAGGCCATGAGCGAGCGCCGCTTCGCGGCCGCCTACCGGCGCGACGCCACCACGGCCACGACCGTCAAGCTGATCCCGCAGCGCGTGGGCAAGCGGCGTGGCGAGTTCATTCCGGTGCGCATGCTCGTGGACACCCGGCTGTTCGGCACACTTCACGAAACGCTCGAGGTGCCGCTCGACGGCACCGGCTCGAGCGCCACCGTGCACTTCCAGCCCTCGCTCCTGTTCCCCGGCCTGGCCGGACACGAGCGGCTCACCCGTCACTTGTCGCTCGCCCCCCGCGCCACCCTGTTCGCCTCAGACGGCACGCCGCTCGCCCAGGGGCCCGACCGCACCTCGCCGATCCCCGACGTGGCCGGTCAGATCGCCGGTGTGCTCGAGCCGATCCCGGCCGCGGACGCGGCCACGTATGCCGCCCAGGGCTACCCGCGCGACGCCAAGGTCGGCGAGGACGGACTCGAGCGCGCCTTCCAGACCCAGCTGGCCGGCACCCCGGGCGGCGTGCTGCGGGCCGGCCACCGGGTCCTGGCCCGGACGACCCCCAAGCGTGGTCACGATGTCACCACCACGATCGTGCCGGCGATCGAGCGGGCCGCGATTGCGGCCCTGGCCGGTCGCTTCGGCGGCATCGCGGCGATGAACCCGCGCACCGGTGCGCTGCTCGCGCTGGCCGGGGTCGCCTTCTCGGCCCTCCAGCCGCCCGGCTCGACGATGAAGATCATCACCACGACCGGCGCCCTGGAGGCCGGGATCGCCAAGCTTTCATCGACCTTCCCGATCGCCACCAGCGCGAACCTCGAGGGCTACATCCTTCATAACGCGAGCGGCGAGGCGTGCGGCGGGACGCTCCTGAATGCGTTCGCCGTCTCGTGCAACTCGGTGTTCGCGCCGCTCGGCGCCAAGCTCGGTGCAAAGCGGCTGGTCGACGTGGCCGAACGCTACGGCTTCAACCAGCCTCCCGGGATCCCGGGAGCCGCGGAGCCGACGATCCCCTCGGCGAGCACGATCGGCGGCGATCTATCTGTGGGCTCCTCGGCGATCGGCCAGGGCCGCGTCCAGGCCACCGTGCTCGAGATGACCGACGTCGCCGCGACGATCGCGATGGGCGGGCGGCGCCCGCTACCCACCCTCCAGGCCCACCTCCCGCCGCGGTTCGTGCACGTCACCAGCCGGCACGTGGCCGGTCTGATGCAAAAGCTGATGATCGCCGTCGTGCAGTTCGGCACCGGCACGTCCGCCGCGATTCCGGGCGTGACGGTCGCCGGCAAGACCGGCACGGCCGAGCTCCAGAACACCGCCACCGCCACCGGCGCGAACGTCCCGAACGCCAACCAGCTGACCGATGCCTGGTTCGTCGGCTACGCCCCGGTGGGCGCCCCGCGGATCGTGGCCGGCGCGCTGTTCCCCAATCAGGGCGCCGGCGGCGCGACCGCCGCGCCGGCCGTGCGCGAGGTGCTGGTCGCCGGGCTACAGGCGACGCACTAGTGTCCCGGGTCAGAGGTCGAGTGAGATGTCGCCGCTGCTGCCGCCCGGGGCGAAGATCCTGAGGGTCAGCGGGCGGTTCGAGTACACCGAGTTGGGCAGCTTGAACAGCAGCAACCCGCCCTGGGTCGGCCCGAAGCTGGCCGTCGTGTTCGGCGCCGGCTCGACGCCCGCGGGCGACAGGATCTGCGAGGTCCAGGCATAGCCGTTGACCGCCGGGTCGAGGGGGATCGGGTGGAAGCGGTCGCCGTTGGAGTCGATGATCGTGAACGTGCCCGCCGTTCGCTGCGGATGGCTGGTCTGGTTCTTGGCCCACAGGAAGACGCCGTACCACAGCTCATTGCGGGTCGGTCCGGTTGTGCCGGCGGGCAGTCCGGCCACGTACTGATGGTCCTCGACCAGGAACGGGTTCAGCTCCCGCGAGACCTGGAGCTGGTAGGTGACCGGCCCGGCGGTCACGTAGACGCCGTTGTTGAGCACGCTCGTGGGCTGATTTTCCTGGCCACACGCGGCCAGCCCGATGGCCACTCCCAGGGCGCAGACGATGATCCACAGACGGCGGGCGCTCACGGGGGCCGAAGTGTAGTCAGGAGACCCGATCAGCGCCCCGCCACCGTGGCGCGCCGGCCCCGGTCGCGGTTCTCCTCGAGGATCGTCCGCAGCCGGCGCATCGCCTTCCGCGTCTTGCGCCGCCTCCAGGCGCCTCCCCCGAGGGCCTCCATCAGACGATCCGAGGGCATCACCGGCACCGTCTCGATCGTGTACTCGACCCGGGTCGTGCCGCCCGGGCCGGGAGACAGTGTGTAGGTGCCGAGCATCCGGATCCGGTTGTACTTGCCGCCGCGTCCCCGCTCGACGATCCGGAACGGCGGCTGCACCTCCGCGAAGCTCATATCGGCCCACGAGAACCGGCTGAGCGGTGCGTTCATCCGGAAGCGGGCGCCCGCGCCCGCCCCGTAGGAGTCCTCGCGGGTCAGCCGCCAGTCGGTCAGATAGTGATCGGTGAACTCGGCATGGTTGGCGATGTCGGCCAGGTACTCGAACACCTCCTCGCGAGGTCTCGAGATCGTCGACTCGACCGTGAATGGCTCCACGCCGCTGATTCTAGGTGCGGATAACCGCATCCGGCTCCGGGCCTCACGTGAAGCGACGGTCGGTCAGCCGCATGGTGTGACCGAACTCGGGGCCGTGCACGAGGTGGGAGCGCAGGCCCAGCTCGGGATCGAGGGCGCGGCACAGCTCGCAGTAGACCGACCCGCCTTGGTCGACGTACACCCGCTCGCCGACCAGCGGCGTGCGCCGGCAGCCGCGGCAGCGCTCGCGCACTGCATCGCGCCGATCCACCGCCCGGCGCACCAGCGCGACCTGCAGCTCGGGCGCGACGTCGTCGAACTGATCCCAATCCCAATCCGCCACGGATCGATGTTTCGGCGCTGTGCAGGGGGTTCCTGCCCAACCGCCTTGAGAGACCCCTTAGGTGCCGTTGCTAAACACCATTGCAAGCGTCCGCCATCCGTCCAGAGCCGGCGCGGCCCCTTTGACTCGGGGGATATCATGGCTGGACTGGCTTGTCCAAGTCGGCAAGTCTTCAGCCCGTAACAAGGAGAAAGCGCCGTCTATGAAAGCTTGGATGTCGGGCAATGTTGCGGGGACCGGAACCTTCAGATGCACGGATTGCGACTACCCCGTGTCGCTCGACGCGGTTGACGAGCTGCCGACCTGCCCGAACTGCGGCGGTACGGAATTTGTGCGTGCCTCCCTGTTCACCACGGCGCAGACCAGCGTGCTCGAGATGAGTGGCGAGGACGACGATCAGGGCTGGCTCGAGGAGATGCGAGACGGGCTGCACGAGCCCGGGCAGTACCTGGCCTACCGGGCCGATGGCGAGAGCCCCGTGGCCTACGCGCTTCAGCGCGAATGGACCCGGATCGGCCGCAGCCTGGCCGCGGATATCCGCTTCGACGACCCCACGGTGTCGCGCCGGCACGCGCTGATCGTGCGCCAGCCGGACGGCCTGCGGGTGCTGGACGACCGCAGCCTCAACGGCGTGTTCGTCAACGGTGAGCGGGTCGAGTGGAGCACGCTGGCCGACGGCGACGAGATCGTGATCGGCCGCCACCACCTGCACTTCGTCGACGTCCCGGTGGTGACCGGCATGCGCTACAGCCACGCCGCCGAGCACGGCGCCACCGCCCAGACCGGCTGATCTGAGTCCGCGCGTTATGGAGACCAGCGGCCTCGCCGCCGCTGGCCTATAGTCCTGCCCCCGGTATGGCGTCGACGATCGCGGTTCTCTCCCAGAAGGGCGGCACGGGCAAGACCACGGCCACCCGTACGCTGACCGACGTGTTCCGGCGCGTCGGACTGCGTGTGCTGGCCGTCGACCTCGATCCCCAGGGCAACCTGTCGGACTACCTGGACGTCGATCCCGAGGCCTCCCCCACGATCGGCGACGTGCTCTCGGGCCGGGCCAAAGCCCGCAGCGCCGTGCACGACGGGATCATCCCGGCCAACCTCGGGCTGGCCGAGGCCGAGCTCGCGCTGGGCGGCAAGATGGGCCGCGAACTCGCGCTCAAGAAGGCCCTGCGCGATGTCCGCGACGACTACGAGCTGATCCTGATCGACTGCCCGCCCGCACTCGGCCTGCTCACGGTCAACGCGCTGGTCGCCTCCGACCACGCCCTGATCTCGGCCGAGGCACAGTACTTCTCGCTCCAGGGCGTCGAGCAGGCGCTCGAGGTGATCGAGCTGGCCCGCGAGAACCTCAACCCCGACCTGGACTGGTTGGGCGTGGTGCTGAACATCGCCGACATGCGCACCCGCCACTCGCGCGAGGCATTCGACTCCCTGCGCCAGCACTTCGGCGAGAAGCTGCTCGACACCACGGTCCGCGCCTCGATCGCCTACGCCGAGTCGGCCGAGCGGGCCGTGTCGATCCTCGACTACCGCCCCGATCTGGCCGCCGACTACCTGGCCGTGGCCGAGGAATTGCTGAAGCGCCTCGGCATGGACGGCCCACACCGACAGGTCACCGCACTCGCCCGCGAAGCCGCCGGCGTTTCCTAGGGGCCT
>DATIEI010000106.1:0-3398 GCA_035455845.1 Solirubrobacteraceae bacterium | reverse complement strand
CGATCCGCCGCCAAGGGTTCCCTGCGATGAGCCGCCGCCGGTCGCCTGGCTGGTCGAGCTCGACGTCAACCCCGACAGTCCGACCCCGACGCCGACCCCGCAGGCTCCGATGCCGAGGGCGATCGCCGTCGCGCCGCCGATCAGCAGCCCGCGGTATCGACGCGCGGCGCTGACCGGGGCTGCCGCGTTGGGGGCTGCGGTGACTGGGGTGGCGGCGGTGAGAGATGCGCCGTCCGGAGCCGCGGCGTTGGGCGCTGCACTGCCCGGAGCAGCGTCGGCGAGCGGGGCTGCGGGCACGCCGTTTTGCGAGGGGGCGGGGCCGACGGGCTGGGGGTCGTTGTCGCTCATGTCCCCAGTTGATGCCCGGATGCTCGGAACACCCTATGAACGGGCTGCGCGCCAGCGCCCAGAATGCCCGGCGCGGTCTGCGGGCACGGGCTCGAGGCGCCGCCGGCCGTCGCGCGCCGGGCTATTTCGAGCCGGGCCGCTTCATCCACCACTCGGTGAACGACGTCGCACGCCCGTCGGCCGCGAGCCGGATCACCCAGAGGTTGTCGAAGAGCTGCCCGTCGCGGTAGTCGACCTGACCCTGCACGAAGGCGAGCTCGCCGTCGATGCCCAGCACCTGCCAGCGGAACGTGGTGTCGTCGGGCTTCTCGGCCCGTGACAGCCAGGTGGCGACGATCGCGTCGATGCCGCGCACCGGCTCGTCGCTCGGCCCGATCAGGTACTCGGCGTCGTCGGTGAACAGCGCCCGGATGTCGGCGTCCAGGTTGGTCTCCCAGGCCGTGCGGTAAGCTGTGACCCAGGCGGACGCGGTCGCGGTATCAGTCATGACTCTGGTCTAGCCGCCTCCCCCGACACGATGACGACCTTGCCGCGCAGGTGACCGGTCTCCAGGCGCCGGAACGCGTCGGCCACCCGGTCGAACTCGTACGAGGCGGCGATCGGCAGCTCGAGGTCGCCGCTGACGACGAGGGCGGCGAGCGCATCCAGGGTCGGGATGCTGGTGGGCCCGCGCCCGACGCGACGTACGCCCGGTGCCTCCGAGGCGATGGCCGCGGGGTCCATCGCGTTGGTGTTGATCCGGTGCGGCGGGATCCCGAGCTCCAGGAACTGCCGGATGCTGCTCTCGCCGTGCAGGTCGAACCCCGCCGTCACGCCCTCGGGCGCCAGCGCCCGCACGGCCTCGACCAGACCCGGGCCGTATTCGACGGGCTCGATCCCCCGCGACCGCAGCCACGCGTGGTTCTCGACGGATGCGCTCCCGATCACGCGGATGCCGCGCAGCACCGCCAGCTGCGACAGGATGCCGCCCACTCCCCCGGCGGCCGCGCTCACCACGATCGTGGGGCGCGGTGCGTGCTCGGCCGCCTGCTCGAGCGGCTGCGACGCCAGCGCGTCCCACGCGGTCTGGCCGACCAGAGCGAGTCCGCCGGCGACCGGCCAGGGCAGCGCGGCGGGCTTGCGCGCGAAGTAGCCCGCGCCGGCCACGAGATGCGTCTGGAATGCCCCATCCGGGACGGTGCCGAAGACCTCGTCGCCGACCGAGAGGTGGGCCGCGGAGCCGTCCGCCGAGGGGCCGACCGCCTCCACCACACCGGCCAGCTCGCGCCCGATCCCGGTCGGCAGCGTGACCGCGTACTGCGGTCCGCCCCGACGGCGCTTGTAGTCGGCCGGGTTGAGCCCGGCGGCCCGGAGCGCCACCCGCACCTCGCCCGCCCGGGGCTCGGTCAGGGGCTCATCGACGAGCTCGAGCACCTCGGGGCCGCCGAACCGATCGAAGCGCACCACACGGTTCATGCTCTCGATCGTAGAAGGGGCGCCCGAGATGGGAACCCGCGAAGGGTTGACCTCGCGCGCAGTCGGGTGCACGCTGGGGTCAGAACAACTCATCGCCCAGAAGAGCCGGAGTCAATGACCCGCCACTGGGCGATGAGTCTGTTGGGGCGATGAGTCTGTTGGGCGATGAGTCTGTTCGGGCGATGAGTCTGTTCGGGCCCCGAGTCTGTTTAGATCGTCCCCATGGCGGTCCGCACGCTCGACTACTCCGCGCTCACCGAGCCCGTCGCGCGGGCGGACCTGACGGCCTGGCGTGCACAGGCACGCGCATCCGGGCAGCCATGGGCGAACAACACGCTCGCGCTCGGGTCGGCGATCGGCGTCGGCCTGTTCGTGGCGATCTTCGTCTTCGTGTTCGGCGGGGTGCTCGCCTCGTTGTTCACCGAGGGCATCCAGACCGGCGATCCGATCGGCGTGCTGTTCCCCTCGATCTTCGTCGTGGTGATCGCGGCCGTGACGATCGGCGCCGTGCGTTCCCGGCTCACCAACGGCAGCCGATGGGAGCAGTGGTACCGCCTCGACCGGTTCGCCCGCGCGAACGGCATGCGCTTTCAGCCCAGGGACGTCGCGCCGTCATACCCGGGCGAGATCTTCCACATCGGTCGCGATCAGAAGGTCTTGGAGCACCTGACGACCGGCGGCCGCTTTCTCGACATCGGCAACTTCAGCTACATCACCGGATCGGGCAAGAGCCAGACGACCCACCACTGGGGCTTCCTGGCCCTCTACCTCGATCGCGCGATGCCCAACATCGTGCTCGACGCGAAGTCGAACAACTCCCTGTTCAGCAGCAACCTGCCCGTCGTGCTCGACAAGAAGCAGGTGCTGCACCTCGAGGGCGATTTCGACCAGCACTTCACGCTGTACTGCCCCGCCGAGTACGAGCAGGACGCGCTGTACATCTTCACGCCCGACCTCATGTCGCTGCTGATCGACGAGGCGGCGCCGTTCGACGTCGAGCTGATCGATCAGTGGATGTTCGTCTACTCCTCGCGCATGTTCCAGCTGACCGATCCGGCCGTGCTGCAGCGCTTGTTCACCATCGCCGACACGGTGGGAGCGAAGGCCCTCGACCAGACGGCGCGCTATGCGGATGACCGGATCGGCGATCCGTCGGTCAACATCGTGGCGCCCCAGGGCGCACGGCTCAAACGCGGCGTCTCGGTACTCGGTGTCGTGATCATCGCCGCATTCCTGGTGTTCTGGGGCTGGAACGTCTTCTCCGACGTCTTCACCGGCTTCTTCACCGGTTCCTAGGCGAGCGCTAGATCGCCGGAGCCGTCGCCGCGCCGGGCGCGGTGGGCGCCGAGGCGAGTGCGGCGACCAGCGCGGTGCGCTCCGCCGTGATCTTGCCGAGCAGCACCGCCTCGTCGGCCTGCGCCGCCCGGTGGTCGCGCTGCGTCACGATGCGGTTGCGCGCGAAGGCCAGCCGGGTGACATCGCGGATGTAGGTCCTCATCTGGGCGCCCTGCCCGCGGCTCTTCGCCCAGGCGAGCGAGCGGTGGCGTCCGGCCGGTGTCGCGAGGGTCTGCACCTCGGCCGCGTTGAACCAACCC
>DATIEI010000105.1:0-17162 GCA_035455845.1 Solirubrobacteraceae bacterium | reverse complement strand
GCTCGACGAGCTGATCACGTACATCAAGAGCTTCGGTGACGTGTGGTTCGCCACGCACCTCGACGTGGCCCAGGAATACAGGCGCAACCAGGTCGCGCAGGGAACGTGGGAAAAAGAGGCCGCTGCCCCCGCTCAGTCGGTCAGCCCGTAAAGATCCCGCGCGGACTCCGCGGTCACGTAGCCCTCGCTCACATCTCGTGCCACGGCGTCCCGGTCACGCTCGAGCGGATCGCCGTACCCGCCACCACAGGGTGAGATCAGGCACAGCCGGTCGCCCGCCTCGGCGCGGCGGTAAGGGAACTTCGACGGCAGCTCGAGCTCATCCGACCGCCCCCGGTTCAGCCACACCGCGCCGGGTGCCCCAGGACCGCCGCCGAACAACCCCGGCGGCGCCCACACCGAGCCGTCGCCCTCGAGCGAATAGCCGGCCGCATCGAGGAATTCGACCTCGCGCACCGATCCGAGCCCGCCGCGCCAACGGCCGGCGCCACCCCCGTCCTCGAGCAACTCGTACTGGGTGACGCGGAGCGGCAGGTGGGACTCGACGTCCTCGATCGGGTTGTTGCGAGTGTTCGCGTACAGAGTGTCGACCGCATCGAGGCCGTCCTTGCCGCGGCGCCCCCCGTAGCTGGCCTCGTGGATGTCCATGTGGACCCAGTGGCGCCCGTCCCGCAGCCCCGAGTACGCGATGACCTTCAAATTCCCCACCCCGGCGCTGACCCGGTCCGGGACGATCGGCGCGAGCGCCCGCATCAGCGTGTCGGCGACCAGGTTGCCGCCGCAAAAGCGCGCGATGGTCGGCGCGGGGAAGCGGGGGTTGGCCAGGCACCCCTCCGGCGCGGTGATCGAGATCGCGCGAAACAGGCCGGAGTTGGTCGGCACCGGATCGTGCGTGGCCGAATCCAGGAGGATCGAGCGGAGCGTCATCCACACCGCGATGTCGACCGTGCCCTCGAACGGCATGTTGATCGGCAGGTCGATCTGCGGCGAGGTGCCGGTCAGGTCGACCGTCACGTCCGAGCCCGCGATGGTGACCGCCACAGCGATCAAGAGGTTCTTGTGGCCGGGATCCGGGTCGTCCAGGAACCCGTCCAAACGACCCTCGGCCGAATATGTGCCGTCCGGAAGCCGCTCGATCTCCCGGCGCAGCATCCGATCCGAGTAGTCCATCAGGTCCTCACTGGCATCGCGGACGGTCTGGAGTCCGTAGCGGTCGATCAGCTCCAGGAAGCGCGCCGCGCCCGCCTTGGCCGCCGCCACCTGGGCGCCCATGTCGCCCACGACCACGTCCGCGGCGCGAACGTTGTCGCGAATCAGCTGCCACACCCATTTGTTGCGCCGGCCCTCCTCCTCGACCTTGATCGCCGCGAACTGGAGGCCTTCGGCATACGCGTCGGTGGCGTCGACGATCCCGCACGTGCCGGGCGTCAACGCCCCGAGATCGAGATGGTGCGCGGTCGTCGCGGAAAAGCCCACCAGTTCGCCGCTATGAAAGATCGGGACGCAGAACGCGACGTCCGGCTGGTGCGAGGCGCCGTAGTAGGAGTGGTTGTGGATCACCACGTCGCCCGGCTTCCACTCGACGCCGAGCTCCGCGAAGCGGCGGTTGATGCCCCGGATGTACCCGGGGATCGGGCCCGACTGGAGCGGCGTGGACTGCGCGGACTCGCACAGCTGGCGCGCGTCGGAGTCGCAGATCACGCAGCCGAAGTCCTCGGACTCGCGGATGATCGAGGAGAACGACATGCGGGCTAGCTTGTGTCCCATCTCGACCGCGATCGAATCGAGGGCGCCGGCGATCACGGCCGCCGTGACCGGGTCGACGCGCGTGCTCACGCTGCTCATCGGCTCACTCTCCTCTCCGTAGGATCAGGTTTCCGGACCCTTCCGCTGACACGCTCCAGCGCGGCGGCACGAGCGTGGTCGTGTCGGGATGGAAGACGATCGCGGGGCCGGGCAACGACTCGCCGACCGGCAGCGACTCGCGGTCGTAGAACCGGGTGGGCAGCGACTCGAGCCCGCCGTTCACCCGGAAGGTGCTCTCGCGTTCCCCGACCAGCGCGCGAGCCAAATCGGCCTCGGACGAAAACACCCCGGCGAGTGGCGGGCGTCGCCCGACCGCGGTCACCCGCGCATTGACGATCTCGATCGGGTCGCCAAATGAGTGCCCGTACTCGCGCTCGTGGAGCGCGTGGAATCGATCGAGATCGGCTTCGGAGAACCGCCCGTTCCCCAGGACCAGGCGAAGCTCGTAGCCCTGGCCGGCATAACGGCAGTCGAGCATGCGGGCGACCTCGATGTCCTCGTCGGCCACACCGTCGCGCCGGAGCCACTCGCGCAGCTGACCCTCGAGGTCCACCAGGCCGTCGTTCAGGCGCGCTGAGTCGACCGCCCCCTGGACCATGAAAACGGTCTGCATCTGGTCGTACTTGAGGTCGCTGGTCAAGAGGCCGCTGGCCGAGGTGATGCCGGGGTGGGGCGGGACGATCACCTCGGGAATCCCCAGCGATTCCGCTACCTCGGCCGCGTGCAGCGGCCCGGCGCCACCGAAGGCGACCAGCGCGAACTCCCGTGGATCGTGTCCCTTCTCGACCGTCCGCGAGCGGATCGCGCGGGCCATGTTCGCGTTGGCTATCGTGATCGTGCCCTCGGCGGCCTCGGCGAGACCGAGGCCAAGCTGCTCGGACAAGCGCGCAACCGCCGTCCGCGCGGCGGCCACGTCCAACCGCATGTGCCCGTCCAGGAACCGGTCGGGATCGATCCGCCCGAGCACGACGTGGGCGTCGGTGACCGTCGGATCCTGGCCGCCGAGCCCGTAGCAGGCCGGACCGGGGGTGGCACCTGCGCTCCGGGGCCCGACCCGGAACGCCCCGGCCGGATCGACGAACGCGATCGATCCCCCTCCGGCTCCGATCGTGTGCACGTCGAGCATCGGCACGAGCAGCGGGTAACCGCCAACCCACGTGTCGCGGGCCGAGGCCTCATCGACGCCCTGCTCGGTGACGATCCCGATGTCGGCTGACGTTCCGCCCATGTCGAACGTGATCAGCCGCCGGCGGTCGGCGAGCTCACCGGCCCACCGGCCGCCGATGATGCCGGCCGCCGGCCCGGACAGCAGCAGCGTGACCGGGCGTTCGGCCGCGCTACGGGCGCTGGCCAGGCCGCCGCTCGACATCATCACGTGAAGGTCGCTGCGCACGCCCTCGCCGCTCAGGGCCGATCCGAGCCGCTCCAGGTATAGCCCGGTCTTGGGCCCGACGAACGCGCTCATGCACGCGGTCGTGAAGCGCTCGAACTCACGGAACTGAGGCACGATGTCGGCACTCGTCGTGATGAACGCGTCCGGCATCTCCTCGCGGACGATCGCGGCGGCTCGCCGCTCGTGCTCCGGGTTCAGGTACGAGAACAGGAAACAAACGGCGACCGCATCGACGCCCTCGTCGCGCAACTCCCGGGCGGCGGCGCGGACGTCGTCCTCGTCGAGTGGCGTCAGCACCTCTCCGGCCGGCGGCACGATCCGCTCGCTCACCACCTTTCGGTGGCGGCGCGGCACGAACGGGAACGCCTGCCACGGGATGTCCTGCATCACCGAGTAATGCAGCGGTCGCTGGTGGCGGCCGATGTGCACGACGTCACGGAACCCGCGGGTCGTGATCATGCCGACGCGGGCGCCGTCGTGCTCGAGCACGGCATTGGTGGCCACGGTCGTGGCGTGGAACACCGCATCGAGGTCATCCGGCAACAGGCCCACCTGCGAGCACAGCTCGGCCAGTCCGCTCACCATCGCGCGGTCCGGCTCGCTGGGCGTGGACGGCACCTTGTGCACGTACACGGCGCCCGATTCGCTGTCGTGCAGCATCAGGTCGGTGAACGTGCCGCCGATGTCGACGCCGACGGTCTTCATGCGCGTCCCGGGACGGCGGCTATTTGAGCGGGTTGGTCCCGGCCATCCAGATGATCACTCGGCTGAACAGTCCGTCCGGGCGCACGTCGAAGAAGTTGCAGTTGTGCATGTCGTTCTTCGTGCCGTCGGTGAGCTCGCCGATGTAGCTCTGCTCGGTCGCGACCTTCATCGTCGCCTCCTCGACCACGATGTTCTTGATCTCGTGGAAGATCGAGTTGGAGTTCCCGCAGAAGTCGGTGAACATCCGGTGGATCTCGGACGCCCCGGTGAACGTCACATGGTCGGTCTGGACAGTGAGGGTGGCGTCCTCGGCGAAGTGCGCGACGATCGCGTCCACGTCCATCGCGTCGACCGCCTTGAAATAGCTGGCGGGCAGCGCTGCGAGCTGGTCGCGGGAGAGGGCGGGGGCTTGCGTGGCCATAGGAATGAGAACCTCCTCGGAGTGGTTAGGACCCTGCCTGGGTCATCGAAACCGCGCGGAACGCGCGCAGGACATCCGTCTCACCGGCGAGCTCCTTGGGCTCGGGCTGCTTGAACGCGGCCACCCGGCTCGTGAACAGTCCATAGCCGCCCAGCGCCTCGAGCAGCTTCACGGCTGCGGCGACGCCGTCGATCACCGGAACGCCGAGCGTCTCCTGCACGCGGCGATCGAGCGGCCCCATGCCGGCGCAGCCAAGGCAGATCGCCTCGGCTCCGTCCTCGGCGATCGCGCGCGACGCCTCCGCGGCGATCTCGCGCTCGGCCGCGTCCGGGTCGCGCTCGATGTCCAGCACCGCCAGCGAGGTGGCGCGCACCGATGCGCAGCGCCCGGCGAGCCCGTAGCGCGCGACCACGTCCTCGACCATCGGCCGGATCCGAGGCAGCACGGTCACCACCGAGAAACGATGGGCGACCATGCAGGCCATCAGCATGGACGCTTCGGCGATACCCACGACCGGAACCGGTGAGAGCTCGCGCGCCGCGTACAGCCCCGGATCGCCGTAGCAGGCGATGATCACGCCGTCGTATTCGCCGGCCCGCTCCGCGATCGCCTCCAAGGTGGCGACCGCGGCGAGCTCATCCTCGAGGTGCCCCTCGATCGAGGCCGGGCCCCACCGCGGCGAGACCGCCTCGAGAACCGTGTCGGGCGAGGCGTACATGCGCGCCTGGGACTCGATGTCCCGGGTCATCGCGTCGGTGGTGTTCGGGTTGATCGCGAGGATCTTCATGCTGCGCCCGTCGTGCTCCCGACGCCCAGGCCCATCAACTCGCCAGCCTCGGCGAGCACCTCGGCTAGGGCATCCACCATCTCGTCGAGCTGTTCGGCGCTCGAGATGAGCGGCGGGGCGACCTGCACGACCGCGTCTCCGCGATCGTCGGGGCGCGCGATCATGCCCGCCTTCATCAGCCGCCCGAACATGAACCCGCGCAGCAGCTTCTCCCGTTCCTCGGCGTCGAAGCGGCGGCCATCCTCGCCGACCAGCTCCACCGCCCAGAAGAACCCGGCGCCGCGGACGTCGCCCGCGATCGGCAGCGAAAGCAGCTCGCTCAGCCGATCGTGCAAATGTCCCTCGAGTGACTTGACGTTCTCGAACACGCGATCACGCTCGAAGATCTCGAGGTTCTTGAGCGAGATCGCCGCGCACAGCGGATGGCCGGCGAACGTGATCCCGTGCAGCAAGGAGCGCTTGGGGTCGTCATAGAGGGGGGCGACCACCCGGTCGTGCGCGAACACCGCGCCCATCGGCGCGTAGGCCGACGTGATGCCCTTGGCGGTGGTGATCAAATCCGGGGCGGCGCCCACACGCGTCGAGCCGAACCATTCGCCGAGGCGGCCGAACGCGGTGATCACCTCGTCGGCGACGACCAGGAAGCCGTAGCGGTCGGCGAGCTCGCGCAGCCCCTGCCAGTAGCCGGTCGGAGGTACGAAGCAGCCGCCGGCGTTCTGCACCGGTTCGGCGATGAACATCGAGATCGTCTCCGGTCCCTCCTCGAGCACCACCGCCTCGATTTCGTCGAGCAGCAGGCGGGAGAACGCCGCGTCGTCGTGCACCGCCTCGCCGAAGCGCTCGTCCTCGGCCAGCCGGAAGCGGTTGGTCGGGCTGACATGGCGCACGTCGATGGCCGGGCGGCCGAACGGCGCCTTGTAGCCGTCCACGCCGGTGAGGGCGAGGGCACCGAGGGTCGCGCCGTGGTAGGCGACGCGCCGGGCGATTGCCTTGGTGCGCTGCTCGCCACCGGTCGCGTTGTGGTAGAGGCGGGCGATCTTCCACGCCGACTCGACCGACTCGGCGCCGCCACCCGTATAGAACACGTGGCCGAGGCCGGGCGGGGCGAGCTCGGCCAGGCGCCCGGACAGCTCGACCGCGGCCGGATGGCTCATGCTCCAGACGGTGGAGAACGGCAGCTTGGCCATCTGGGCCGCGGCCGCCGCGGCCAGCTCCTCGCCGTACGAATAGCCGAGCTGGGAGCAGAACAGCGCCGAGAGGGCGTCGAAGTAGCGGTTGCCGTGCGTGTCGAATACGTACGGGCCTTCGCCGCGCTCCAGCACGAGGACCGGCTGGCGGCCGGGGCCGAACGCGCCGTTGCGGGTGAAGTGCATGAGGAGGTGCTCGTGAGCGACCTCCTCCAGGTCCATCAGTGCGTTCATGCTTGTGCTCGCTTTCAGGTTGCCGTCGGGAAGGCCAGATCGATCTTGGTCTCGGCGTCCTGGGGCCAGCGCGAGCTGACCACCTTCCCTCGCGTGTAGAACCGCACGCCCTCCGGCCCGTGCATGTGGATGTCGCCGAACAGCGAGGCCTTCCACCCGCCGAACGAGTAGTAGGCCATGGGGACCGGGATCGGGACGTTGATGCCCACCATGCCCGCGCTGACGCGCAGCTGGAAGGAGCGGGCGGCGCCGCCGTCGCTGGTGAAGATCGCCGCGCCGTTGCCCCAGGGGTTCGAGTTGACGAGCCCGATCGCCTCGTCGAGCGAGGCCGCGCGGTTCACGACCAGTACCGGCCCGAAGATCTCCTCCCGATAGACGCGCATGTCGGTGCTGACGCGGTCGAACAGGGTCGGGCCGACGAAGAATCCCTGCTCGTGCCCCTCGACCGTCACGTCGCGCCCGTCGCACACGAGCTCGGCGCGCTCATCGACGCCGGCATCGATCAGGCCGCGCACGCGGTCGCGCGCCGCCGCGCTGATCAGGGGCCCGACCTCGGACTCGGGCTCGTCGCCAGGGCCGACAACGAGCCGATCGAGCCGTTCGGCGATCTTTTCGACGAGTGCGTCCCCCGAGTCGCCTACGGCGACGACGGCCGAGACCGCCATGCATCGCTGACCGCTCGAGCCGTACGCCCCGGCCACGAGCTGGTCCGCGGTGTAGTCGAGGTCGGCGTCGGGCAGTACGACCGCGTGGTTCTTGGCCCCGCCGAGCGCCTGGGCACGCTTGCCGTTGGCAATGGCCGTCTCGTAGATGTGCTTGGCCACCGGGGTCGAGCCGACGAACGAGACCGCGTTCACGCGGGGGTGCGTCAGGAGCGCGTCCACCGTCTCGCGATCTCCGTGCACGACGTTGAACACCCCGTCGGGGAGGCCTGCCTCGGCGAGCAGCTGGGCCAGCATCATCGAGGCCGAGGGATCCTGTTCGGAGGGCTTGAGCACGAACGTGTTGCCGGCCGCGATGGCCAGCGGGAACATCCAGCCCGGCACCATCGAGGGGAAGTTGAACGGCGTGATCCCGGCCACGACGCCGACCGGCTGGCGCAGCGTGTAGCTGTCGACGCCGCGGGAGACCTGCCATGAGTGCTCACCCTTGAGCAGCTCCGACAGCCCGCAGGCAAACTCGACCAGCTCGAGCTCGCGCTGGACCTCCCCCAGCGCATCGGCCGTGACCTTTCCGTGCTCGAGCGTCACGAGCCGCGCCATCTCGTCGCGCCGCTCGTGCAGCAACTCGCGAAAGGCGAACATGATCCGTGTGCGTTCCGATAGCGACGCCGACTCCCAGGCCGGGGCGGCGGCGACGGCCGCCTGTACCGCGGCGTCGACCTCCTCGGCGTCGGCGAACGGGACGCGGGTCACGACCTCCCCGGTGGCCGAATTGGTCACCCCGGCGTCGCGTCCGGAGCGCGAGGTCTCCTCACGCCCCTGGATCCAGTGGCTCAGGACCGTCTGCGTGGTTGCCATCAGCTGCTCCCTCTTCTCGATCGAGTGTTCTGTTATACGACACTCCGGAACCGACCGGGGCGAAATCGGGTTAGCACGTCCCGTCCTAACCCGTCGATTACTTCAGAGGCGACCAGTTCGGCGAGCGCCGGCGCGAGCGTGACCCCGCTGTGGGTGGCCACCACATAGAGCTTCTCGCGCGCCCACCCGACCACCGGCAGCCGGTCGGCAGGGATCGCGCGCCGGCATACCCACGCGTCCTCGATGCTCGCCCGCTCGGCGCCGCGCACGCGCCGGCGCAGCATTTCCAGGAGGATGTCGCCTGTCGGTGGAGGGTCCGCATCGCACGCGTCCGAGTGCAGAAGCAGGCGTCCGCCGCTCTCGGGGCGGATCAGCAGACCGTCGGCCACGATCACGCTGCCGATTCGGGCGCGGACAGCGCCTGTGCGCACGACGAAGCCGGCGACTCCCGGATCGTCATCTCCGAGCATCGGCACGGCGTCGTCCAGCGCCGATCCCGTCCAGCGCCCCACGCAGCTCACGACCACATCGTCGAATTGGAGCGGGTGGCCGGGCGTTCCCGTGCGCACTTGCAGCCCGTCCGCCCGGCCGCGCTCGAGCAGCGCGGCGATCGCCGGTGCGGCCTGAACCCATCCCTCTCCGGGGAAGCGATAGACGACGTCCACATCGGGCGGCAGCACGAGGTCCGGCTCGTGGCGGAGCGCCGCCCGCACGTCCAGGCGCTCCACACATTCACCGAACCGCTCTAGGCGCTCCGCGTGAGACGCGAGCCCAGAGGGGTCCCGGGCCCACGCGACCGTCCCGGGCAGCGAGAGCCAGGGCTCGTCGCCCCGGCGGCGCCACGCCCGTACCCCGAGCAAGCGGAGCTCGAGGTAGTCGGCGATCCCGGGAGCGCTGGCGTCGATCCAGGCGAGACTGCCCGCTGTCGTGCCACGACCCGGCTCGCCGGCTTCGACGAGCGTCACATCCGCACCCCGCCGCGCGAGCTCGGCGGCCACATGAACGCCGACGATTCCGGCCCCGAGCACGACGATCCGCATCGACTAAGCGGCGAGCGTGTCGATGGTCAGCTCGAGCGTGTCGTCCACGGGCGCCAGGATCGGCAAGTCGACCCCGGCCTCCCGGTATTCTCCGAGTCGGCGGCGGCAGTCCTCGACGCTCCCCGACGCGGTGAGGAGATCGACGATGTCGTCGTCCACGAATGGAGCAGCCGCATCCACCCCGCCGTCGGCGAACGCCTGGCTGAGTGTCCGTATGAGCTCCGGCTCGAGTCCCGTCTCGCGGGCGACATTCGGAAACAGCGACAGGTAGACGGCGATGAACCGACGGGCCGCGTCGCGCCCGCGCCGGGCGTCCGTGTGCGGTGAGACCACGACGCACATCGCCACCTCGACCGCCGAGGGATCCCGCCCGGCCCGCTCCGCGGCCGCCGCCAATCGCTGCCGGCGCTCCCGCACATACGAAACCGGCAGGCACACGTTGAGCAGGACGCCGTCCGCGACCTCGCCCGCATACTCGACCGCACGCGGCCCGGTGGCCGCCAGGTAGAGGGGGATGCCCGTATCGTGCCCCACGCCGCCGTCGCGCGCGAGCACATCCTCGATCCGCGCCCCATCCAGCTCGATGCACTGGCCGCGGTAGCTGACCGCTTCGCCGACCAGGAGTCGCGGAATCACCTCGCAATACTCCCGCAGCCGGGTCAGGGGCCGGTCGAACGCGACGCCCTGCGGGGCCAGCACGAGCGGGGAGCCCGCGCCGAGGCCCATCACAATCCGCCCCGGGGCCAGCTCGTTCAGAGTCGCGAAGGTCAGGGCCAGCAGCACCGGGCCCCGGGTGTACACGTTGACGATCCCCGTCCCGATCCGCATGCGCTCGGTGGCCAGCGCGACCGCCGCCACCGGTGTGATCGCATCGCGAGTAAGGCGGGTCTCGGCCACCCAGGCCGATTCGAAGCCGGCCGCCTCGGCCCGGCGAGCGAGCTTGACCATCTCGGGGACCGCGGGAGCGCCCAGGAACAGCAGGCCGGTCCGGCTCGCCATCAGCCGGCGGCGGCGTGGATCGTGATCGAGGTCGCCTCGGGTGTTGCCGCGAACAGGTCCCGGCGGAAGGCGGCACCGTCGCTCCACTCGCCGCGCGGCACGATGCGACGGAGCAGCGAGAATTGCTGCTCGGCGCCGTCGAACGGAAACGGGCTCATCGTGATGGCGGCCGCGCCAGCAGGTTCGCAGCGGTAGCCCATCAACTCCGTCGGCGGCGGCGACAGCGTGTCGTTCATGCAGAACAGCAGCGACAGCCGGTCGAACACCTGGAGCAGCTGATAATCGTGCATGCGCTCGGGCTCCGAGACCCCGAGTTCTGTCTCGCGGGCTTCGAAGGTGCTCTCCTGCTCGGCCACGAAGGCGTCGACCTGCTCGCGAACCTCGCCGGCGAAGGTCAGCTTGAGCTCGGGCTGGAGCCCGTACCGGCCGCGGTAGATGCCGGCCCCGTGCATCGAGACGAGCAGTCCGGCGTACGGATCCTGCTCGCTGATCGCCGCGATGCCGGCGCGGTAGAAGGCCAGGTGCGCCGGCACTCCTACGTCGAGAAAGTTCAGCGGCTTGCCGGAGCGGACGTCGCACATCGGCGACTGCTCCCAGACGGCCCACCCGTCGTCGTGCCGCTCGGCCGCGACCTGGAGCGATTCAGGCCGAGGCGTGCGCTCAGCCCATCTGCGCGCGAAATCACCGGACAGATCCGCGTGATCGGTTTGCATCACGATCTGCCAGCTGTCGCCCACCTCGCAAACGATCATCCGTCCTCCAGTCCTCGCCGACACGGCGCCACATTAAGGCTTACGGCCTGAGTATGGTTGGAACCTCGCAAGGCGCCTGACAGAGGAGAGACCATGAGCGTGCTGATTAAGGGCGGCCACATCGTCACCGCGGTGGATGACTACGTGGGCGACATCCTGGTCGAGGGGGAGACGATCGCCGCGGTCGGAGCCTCGCTCGATGGCAATGCCGATCGCGTGATCGACGCCTCCGGCAAGTATGTGATCCCGGGCGCGGTCGATCCCCACACCCACATGGAGATGCCGTTCGGCGGCACCGTGACCTGCGACGACTTCACCTCCGGCACGACGTCTGCCGCGTTCGGAGGGACGACGACGCACATCGACTTCTGCCTTCAGGCGCCCGGGCAGTCGATTCCGGATGCGCTCGCCACCTGGCATGAGAAGATCGAGCGTTGCCCGCCGGTGATCGACGTCTCCTTCCACATGGCGATCACCGACCTGCACGATGGCGGGCGCCTTGAGGACGTGGCGCAGGTGCCCGACCAGGGCGTGACCAGCTACAAGCTGTTCATGGCCTACAAGGGCGCGAGCATGGTCGACGACGAGACGCTGTTCCGCACGATGCAGGTCGCGGCGAAGACCGGCGCGCTGGTCATGGTCCACGCCGAGAACGGCGACGCGATCGACGTACTGGTCAAGCAGGCGCTGGCCGAGGGCAAGACCGAGCCGCGCTGGCACGCGGCCACCCGCCCTCCGATCACCGAGGGCGAGGCGACCGGCCGGGCGATCAAGCTCGCGCACCTTGCCGGCTGCCCGCTCTACGTCGTCCACGTCTCGTGCGAAGAGGCGATCGAGCCCGTGGCGGCCGCCCGTGCCGCCGGATGGCGCACGTGGGGAGAGACGTGCACGCAGTATCTCTTCATCGACGAGACACGGCTCGCTGAGCCGGACTTCGCCGGCGCCAAGTACGTGTACACCCCGCCGCCCCGGCCGGTGCACAACCAGGAAAAGCTGTGGAAGGCGCTGCAGACCGGGGTCCTGTCGGTGGTCTCGACCGACCACTGCCCGTTCCGCTGGTCGGACCAGAAGACGCTCGGGCGCGGTGACTTCTCGAAGATCCCCAACGGGGGACCCGGAATCGAGAACCGGCTGCACATGCTGTACCACTTCGGTGTGCGCGAGGGCCGCCTATCCATGAACAAGTTCGTCGATTTGTGCTGCACGCAGCCGGCAAAGCTGTTCGGGTTGTTCCCGCGCAAGGGAACGATTGCGGTGGGCAGCGATGCCGACATCGTCGTGTGGGACGCCGAGAAGCCCCTGACCCTGTCGGCGGCCACGCACCACTCGAATGTCGACTACAACCTGTTCGAGGGAACCGAGGTCATCGGGGCGCCCGAGCTGGTGATGTGTCGCGGCCAGGTGATCGTCGAAAACGACGAGCTGGTGGCCTCCCCGGGATCCGGGCAGTTCATCGCCCGGGCACGCTTCGGCGAGGAGCTGCGAGCTGCGCCGAAGGCCGGTCTGGCTGCCTAGTGGCAGGGCCTGATCGGCCCCAGCACGAACCAGCCGCTGCACTTCATTTCCTGCGTGTCCCGCCCAGTGATTAGGGTTGCGTTGCCGACCGCCAGCCTGCCTTGACGCCGGTGGATGTGATCAGGTATACAAACGCATACAGAGACACATCGGAGTCGTGTGCCGTGCGCGGGCGTGATCCGGCGATCTGGTTTGGGGGGGCGGACATCTCGGGCCATGGTGCACGGACGAGCGTGCGCGTTCGCCTGAGGAGAGGAGCAGCGGATGAGAATCAGGGTCGTTGACGAAGCGCCCCCGGACGACGGCGACTCTGGGGTCACCCGGCGCGACGTCCTGTTCAAAGGCGCCACAGCAGTGGGGGGAGTCGCCCTCACTTCGGCGCTCGCGGCGTGTGGCGGAAGCAGCAGCACCACCTCGAGTGCCGCCGGAGGCGGCGGTGGTGGTGGAGCGAGCAGTGGGAAGCAGACCCTGCGGGTGCTCGGGATCGGGGTGGATCAGAACCCGGTGCTCAAGGCACAGGCCCTCAAGGACCTGAACATCGATCTCGTCTACACGATGACCGACACGCCGACGACCACCCAGAAGTCGATCACCCAGCCGCAGAACTTCGACATCCTCCACGGCTACGTGCACCAGGTGCCGCAGATCCTGCCGGCCAACGTCATGCAGCCGTTGGACACGAGCAAGATCCCGCTGTGGACCGGCGGCTCGACCCTCTGGGACGCTCCGTCGAACGAGCCTTCGGATCTGTCGGTGTCCGATCCGGGCTTCCAGATTCCGAGCAGCAAGCAGATACCGGCTGAGGTCGCCCCGATTCTCACCCAGGGGAAGCTGAGCACCAGCCCGCAGGCCTCTTTCGGGGCCGGAGACGCTGCGTTCCGGATGCTCTACCTGAACACGAGTGATCCGACCAAGCTGACCACGGGCGCGACACCGTTCGACGCCGCGGTCTCCAACACGCCGGCTCCCTCGCAGAAGCTCATGGGCATGACGGGCGTCTTCAACGTCGACTCGATCGGCTACGACAAGACAGTGATCCCGCATGTCGACAGCTGGGCGGAGCTGTTCAACCCGGCGTACAAGGGCAAGGTCGCGCTGATCAACGACCCGCAGATCGGGCCGATCGACGCGGCGCTGGCGGCGCAAGCGTCGGGCAAGCTGACGTTCGGGAACATCGGCGCCATGACCAAGGGTGAGATCGACAATCTCATCAAGCTCCTGATCGACATGAAGAAGGCCGGCTTCTTCCGTGCCTTCTGGGCGACCTTCACCGAGTCGGTGAACCTGATGGCGGGTGGCGAGGTCGTGATCGAGAGCATGTGGTCGCCGGCCCAGACCGTCCTGCTCGAGGCGGGCAAGCAGGTCGGCTTCGCGGCGCCCAAGGAGGGCTTCCGCGGCTGGTGCGGTTGCACGATGGTCTACAAGCACGTCAGCGGCGCCACGCTCGACGCGGCCTACCGGTACCTCAACTGGTGGCTGTCGGGATTCCCGGGGGCGAATATGGCGCGCCAGGCCTACTACAGCCCGCGGCCCGACACCACGAAAAAGTTCCTTTCCGCGGCGGAATGGGACTACTGGTATGGCGGCAAGCCGGCTGCGACCAACCTGGTCGGACCGGACGGAAAGCCCGCGATCCCGAAGGGGTCGGTGCGTGAGGGCGGTTCATTCACCCAGCGCATCCGTCGCTACTCGGCGTGGAACACGACGCAGCCGCAGAACGACTACATGGCTACGCAGTGGAACAATTTCATCTCTGCGTAGACGCGAAAGGACGGCGACTTAGTTAGTGGCAACCGTAAGGGATAGCGCGGAGCCGGAGAGCCCGGCCGCGGACAGCGGTGGCGCGGGCTCAGCCGGCGACGGGCTAGAACTGCGCGGCGTGGCAAAGCACTTCGGCGACGTGGTCGCCGTCGAGGACGTCAACCTCGAAATCGCCGGCGGCGAATACGTCGTGCTGTTGGGCCCGTCGGGCTGCGGTAAGACGACGATCCTCCGGATGATCGGCGGGCATGAGCACCCGACGTCCGGCGACATCCTGCTCGGTGGTCGGTCGCTGGTGGGAATTCCTCCCGCCAAGCGCCCGACCACCACCGTGTTCCAGCACTTCGCGCTGTTCCCGCACAAGAGCGTTCTCGGCAACGTCGAGTTCGGCTTGCGCATGCAGGGATTGGGCAAGGAGGATCGCCAGAAGCGCGCGATGGAGATGATCGACCTGGTCGGTCTGTCCGAGATGCGCTTCCGCAAGCCCTCCGAGCTCTCCGGCGGCCAGCAGCAGCGGGTTGCCCTCGCCCGAGTGCTCGTGACCAAGCCCCAGCTGCTCCTGCTCGACGAGCCGTTCGGCGACCTCGACCGGCTGCTACAGCTGCGCATGCGCGTCGAGCTGCGTCAGCTGCAGCGGGAGCTGGGGATCGCGTTCGTTCACGTCACGCACAATCAGGAAGAGGCGCTGTCGATGGCCGACCGCATCGTGGTCATGGAGGGTGGCCACATCCAGCAGGTCGGACACCCCGCCGAGATCAGTCAGCGGCCCGCCAACGTGTTCGTCGCGGCGTTCATGGGCGACAACAACATCATTCAGGGATCGGTGAAGGAGGCGACCGGCGGCGACGTGCTCGTGGATTCCGGTCTTGGGGCGCTGAAGATGACCGGCGCGCCGGCGACGCCGTCCGTCGGCGACCGCGTGACCGTCGCCGTTCGCGCCAACTCCGTGCGCATCGGCGCGGGGTCGGAGAAAGCAGGTCCGAACCAGGTCGCGTGCACCGTGCTGGCCACCGAGTATCTCGGCGACACGCTCAAGGTGCACATGCGGGCGGGAGAGCACCCGTTGATGGCGAAGCTGCCCGAGCAGCGTTACCCCGAGCTTGCTGCGCTCAAGGACAAGCCGGTGATGGCCAGCTGGGAGGCGACCGACGTGCAGCTGTTGCGTGACTGAGCACGAGCCCACCGGATCGCAGCGCCCCTTCGAGGCGTTTGATGAGCGAACGCTGGAAGGCGACGTCGTGCTGTCCGACGCCGCCGCTGCGGAGATCTACGGCGAGGAGGGGCCCGCCGCCGCACCGGGGATGACAGCCGCGCCCGGGGCCTCCAAATGGGTGACCGCCCTGTGGGCGCTGCCCGGGACGTTGTGGCTGCTGATTTTCCTCGTCGCGCCCGTAATCGTGGTGCTCGTCGTCTCGTTCTTCACCGGCACGATCACCGGCTTCGAGAAGCACTGGACCACCGACAACTACACAACGATCTTCTCCAGCACGTCCACCTATCTCTCGACGCTCGGGAAGGTGACGAAGAACGCGGCGATCGTCACCGTCGCCTGCCTGGTGATCGGCTATCCGGTCGCTTATTTCCTCGCGACGAAGATCAAGCGGGTCCAGTACTCCTTCGCGCTGTTCATCATCGCGCTGGCGCCCTTCTTCACCAGCCCGCTGATCAGAGCCGAGGCGTGGGTGCCCACGATGGGTGAGCAGGGCGCGGTCAATTCGATCCTCAAGGGCCTCGGGATCATCAACCACCCGATCAAGAACCTGCTGTTCAGCGACTTCGCGGTCACCGTCGCGTTGATCCAGCTGCTGGTCCTGTTCATGGTGACGCCGATCTTCTTCCAGCTCGCCGCGCTGGACCAGAGCGCGATCGAGGCCGCGCGCGACCTCGGCGCGAGTGGTCTGAAGGTGTTTCTACACGTCACGCTCCCGCTCACCCGCGCCGGCATCATGATCGGGTCGGTGTTCGTGTTCGTGCTGGTGATGGGCGACTTCGCCACCTACAAGCTCGTCGGGGGCGGGCTCGTCGGCTCGATCGGGGTGAACATCCAGAACCTTGTCTCGCTCCTGCAGTATCCACAGGCCGCGGCGCAGGCGGCCGTGCTCGTTGTCGCCATGATCATCGGCGTCGTGCTGCTGCTGCGCTTCGCCAAGCTCGAGCAGGGGTTCTGAGTCCGTGTCCCAGCAGCGGAAAGATCGTCTGTCCAAGATTGGCCTCGGGGTCTGGTTTGGGCTCTTCCTGGTGTTCCTGTACGGCCCGATCTTGGTCATGCTGGTGCTCTCGCTCCAGGGTTCGAAGGGTGGGGCCACGTTCCCGGCCAAGGGGCTCGTCACCGGGTACTGGTACAGCTACCTGGGCAACTCCCAGCTCTCCGCGATCCGGCACGCCGCGCTCGTGTCGCTGATCCTCGCCCTGATCGTCGGTCTGATCTCGAGTTCGCTGTCGCTCTCGTTGATCATGGCCTACCGCCGGATGACCCGCCGCCTCGGGCGGGCGCTCTTGTACCTCGTCCTTCTGTCACTGATGACGCCCGGCGTGCTCCTGAGCCTCGGCATGACGCTGTGGTGGAAGCTGCTCGGCTTCAACGTTGCGCTCTATCCGGCCGGCCTCGGCGTCCAAGTCGCGTGGGCGATTCCGTTCGGCTTCCTGGTCATGCTGGCGATCTTCAATCGCTACGACATCGCGGTGGAGGAGGCGGCGCGCGACCTCGGCGCGAGTGCGCTCCAGACGTTCAGCCGCGTGACGCTGCCGATCATCTGGGGCGGCGTGTTCGGGGCCGCGCTGTTCGGGTTCACGCTGTCGTGGAACGAGTTCGAGCGGACACTGCTGGTGTCCCCCACAGCCACCTTGCCGCTCGAGATCTACGGCGAGCTGATCAGCGCCCCGCTGCAGCCGTATTTCTACGCGCTCGGCGTGATCACGACGTTCGCCACGATCGCGCTGGTGTTTGCCATGCTGGTCGGCGTCGCCCTCATCATTCGCCGAACGACTCGGGCCCAGGCGGCGGCGCTGGAGGAAGAGACGCCGGGTGCGGAAGCCGCGGTG
>DATIEI010000104.1:0-7568 GCA_035455845.1 Solirubrobacteraceae bacterium | reverse complement strand
CCGTCTCCTGCCCGAGGCGCTCACCCGGCCGCACTGGTTCGTGCAATGGACGCGGGCCGGTGGACCCCCGGACCTGACCGTCCCGAACATGACGCCGCGCGGCGAGCCCGCGATGACGTTCTTCGGCGCCTACGGCCAATGGATGATGACCCCGCCACCGTCCTGGGAGGACCTGCGCTGGCTGCGCGAGCAGTGGCACGGGCCGTTCATGCTCAAGGGCGTGATCCGGGTCGACGACGCGCGCCGCGCGGTCGACGCCGGATACAGCGCGATCTCGGTCTCCAACCACGGCGGCAACAACCTCGACGGCACTCCGGCCTCGATCCGGGCGCTGCCCGCGATCGCCGAGGCGGTCGGCGACGAGATCGAGGTGCTGCTCGACGGTGGGATCCGCCGCGGCGGCGATGTGGTCAAGGCGCTCGCGCTGGGCGCTCGGGCGGTGATGATCGGCCGTGCCTATCTGTGGGGCCTGGCCGCCGCCGGACAGCCAGGGGTCGAGAACGTGCTCGACATCATGCGCGCCGGGATCGAATCGGCGCTGCTCGGCCTGGGGCGCGCGAGCACGAGCAAGCTGAGCGCCGAAGACGTGCTGGTGCCTTCCGGCTTCCCGCGTGCGCTCGGGGTAGACGACCCGGTCAGCTCTCGTGGATGACCACGCCGCGCACGTTCTTGCCGGCCAGCAGGTCGTGGTAGCCCTCGTTGACCTGCTCGAGTGAGTAGCGCTGGGTGATGATCTCGTCGAGCTTGAGATGGCCCGACTTGTAGAGCCCGAGTAGGTTGGACATCTCGAAGATCGGGTTCGAGCCGCCGGCCAGCGAGCCCTGGATGCGCTTGTGCCAGCCGACCATCGGGGAGCCGGTCAGGCTGATCGAGTGGTCGTCGGCGGCGCTGACCGATGTCAGGACAACTCGGCCGGCCTTGCCGATCAGGCTCACCGCATCGGCGGTGATCTCGGCGTCGAGCACGGCGACGGTGACCACGGCGAGGTCGGCCATCTGGCCGCGGGTGAGGTCGACGAGCTGCTCGCGCGCCTCGTCGGCGCTCTTGAACGCGTGGGTCGCGCCGAGGCGCTTGGCCATGTCGAGCTTGAGCGGGTTGGGGTCGATCGCGACAACGCGGGTGGCACCCGCGTAGCGCGCGCCCTGAACGGCGTTGATGCCCACGCCCCCCACGCCCATCACGACGACGGTCTCGCCGGCCCGGGTCTCGCCGGCCCGTACGGCCGAGCACCAGCCGGTGGTCACCCCGCACCCGACGAGACAAGCCACCTCGAACGGGATGTCCTCGTCGATCCTCACGCACGAGTACTCCGACACCACGGTGTGGTCGGAGAACGTGCCGAGCGCGCAGAATCCGCCGAAGTCCTCGCCGTTCTTGTGGAAGCGGAACGTCTCGTCCTGCAGGCAGCCCACGCCGGCGTACAGCCCGCGGTCACACAGGTTCTGGTGGCCGGTCGAGCAGTAACGGCACTTGCCGCAGGCCGGGATGTAGGACGTGACCACGTGGTCGCCGGGCTGCACGCGGGTGACGCCCGGCCCCACGGCCTCGACGATGCCCGCGCCCTCGTGGCCGCCGACCAGCGGGAAGCGGATGTGGCTGCCGCCCTCGCGGCGGATGTGCTCGTCGGAGTGACACAGGCCGGCCGCCTTGTAGCGGATCAGCACCTCGTACTCCTTGGGGGGGTCGAGGTCGAGCTCGGTGATCTGCCAGTCCGTGCCGGGCTTGTGCAGCACGGCCGCTCGTGTCGTCATGCTCGCCATTAGGGGTCTCTCCTCAAGTTACCGATAGCTATATAGCTATATATAGATCTATAGCTATATCTGTTCCTATTCAAGTTCATGCCAGCTGCGGCACCACCTCGGCTCCGATCAGGCGAAGGTGGTCGAGGTCGTCGATGTCGAAGATGTGCAGGTACACGATCTCGCAGCCCTGGTCGCCCAGGTCCTGCAGGGCGGCGGTCACCTCGGACGGGGTGCCGACCACACCATTGGCGAGCATCCGCTCGCCGGGCGCGCCGAGCCGCGCGAGACGCTGCCGGGCCTCCTCGCACGTTGTCCCGCAGATCACCTGGTAGGTGGCGGACAGGCGCAGGGTGGCTGGATCGCGGCCGATCTCCTCGCAGATTCGCCGCACGTTCTCGAACCGTTCGCGGCTTCCCTTGCCGCCGCCGCTGTTGAACTCATCGGCGTGGCGCGCGGCCATCAGCGGGGTGCGTCGCGGCCCGGTTCCGCCGATTACGATCTCCGGACGGGGCTTCTGCACGAGCGCGGGGAAGTTCGTGCACTCCTCGAGCTGCCAGAACTTGCCGTCGAAGTTGAACGTCTCGCCGGGCGGGGTCTCCCACAGCCCGTGGATGATCTGCATCGCCTCGTTCAGGCGATCGAAGCGCTCCCCTATGGGTGGGAACGGAATGCCGAACGCCTGATGCTCACGCTCGTACCAGCCCGTCCCGATGCCCAGGATGATCCGTCCATTGCTCATCTGGTCCACGCTCGCCACGGCGATGGCCAGGTTCGCGGGGGTGCGGTACGTGCCGGCGGTCATCAGCGTCCCGAGCTTGACCGTGCTGGTCTCGCGCGCCAGGCCGCCCAGCGTCGTCCATGAGTCGGTGGGCAGATAGTCGGTGTCGGTCGAGTCTATGCCCAGGTAGTGATCCGAGCGAAAGAACGCGTCGAAGCCCGCCTCCTCGGTGGCCTTGGCCATCGCCACGATGCGGTCGTAGGTCGCGCCGTGGCGCGGTTCCATGAGAACTCGTACCTTCATGCCGTCTCCTCCTCCGGTCGTGGCAGCGGGAACGGGGCGGGCCCGCCTCCGTCGAGAACGAGCATCTGCCCGGTCACGAACTCGGCGCCGTCGCTGGCCAGGTAGCGCACCGCGGCGGCGACGTCGTCGGGGCGGCCGACCCGCCCGACCGGCAGGCGGCGGCCGCGCTGCTCCATCTCGGCGCGGACGTCGAGGTCGGGATCCAGGCTCAGGACCGAGCGGCTGGTGTCGAGCGCGCCGGGTGCGATCGCATTGACGGTGATGCCCCAGGCGGCCACATCCATCGAAAGCGCCCGGGTCAGCCCGATGATCCCCGCCTTGGACGCCGAGTACGGCGTCGAGCGCGGCGCGGCGATCACGCCGGCCATCGAGGAGACATTGATGATTCGCCCCCACCGCTGTGCGCGCATCGTCGGTATCGCGGCCCGGCACATCAACCAGGCGCCGCGCAGATTGATCCGGATCACCTCGTCGAACACCTCGACCGGTATCTCGTCGATCACGTCGCGGTCGAGGCCCTGCGGCGCCGCCGCGTTGTTGACCAGGATGTCGAGCCGGCCGAACTGCCTTACCGCTGCGTCGACCATCGCCTGGGAGTCCCGCTCGTCTCCGATGTCCCCGAGGACGGACATTGCCTTTGCGCCCGTGGCCTCTATCTCGGACACGAGAGTGTCGAGGCCCTGCCACTGTGCCGGTTGTCCACTGCCGACGATCTCCTGCCGGCGGTTGGGTACGCCGGAGGGCTTGCGATCGGCGACGACGACCACCGCGCCGTCGCCGGCCAGGGCGCGCGCGACTGCCTGGCCGCTGCCGTCCGGCTTGCCGCATCCGGTGATCAGGGCCACACGCCCGCTCACGACGACGCTCCCGCGCGCGCGACTCCGGGGTAGGGCGCGCGCGGCGGTCCGCCACCGTCCACGCTCAGCACCTGGCCCGATATCCAGCGGGCCTGTTCTGAGGCCAGGAAGAGGACGGCCGCCGCCGCGTCCCAGCAGTCACCCTCGGTTTTCAGCGCGGACATCTGGCGCCGTGGCTCGCGCGCCTCGGGCGGGAGGTTCTCGGCCACGCCGGCGGTCCACAGCGCACCGAGCTCGACCGCGTTGATCCGGATGCCGCGCTCGCCGAGCAGGTAGGCGGCCCCGCCGGTCATCGACTCGAGCGCGGCCTTGCCCAGCCCGTACACCGTGCCGGCGCGCCGGGCCGCCACCGAGGCGATGTTGACGATCGCACCGCCGCCGGCCATGACCCCGGCCGCGTGGCGGGTCATCTGCCAGGCCGACTTCAGGTTCAGCGTGAGCAGCTCATCGAACTGCGCCGGATCGACGTCGAACAGCTCGGCCGGGCTCCAGGCGGCGACGTTGTTGACCAGTGCGTCGAGCCCGCCGAGCGCGTCCCGCGCGTCGGTCACCGCTCGCGCGCATTCCTCGTCGACCGAGACGTCGGCGAGCACGGTCACGGCGCGGCCACCGGCGCGCTCGATCTGGGACACGGTGCGCTCCGCGGCGACCGGGTCGCGATCGAGCACGGCAACGCTGGCGCCGTGACGCGCGAACGTTCTCGCGATGGCCCAGCCGACGGTCCCAGGTCCGCCGTCACGCCCGCCACCACCCGTGACCAGCGCCTTGCGTCCGCGCATCCATTCCGCGCTCAGCGGAGCGTCGACGTCGACTCTCATTCCGGATAGTGCAATTCGATCGCGTCGGCCGGCACCGCGAGCGTCTTGCCGAGGATCGCCCGCATGACGTCCGGCGGTGCCAGGCAGTCCTCGCACGCCTCGGGCGTGGCCTCGATCGTGATCACCACGCGCTCGCCGTCCTCGCTCGCATCCAGTGCGTAACCGTCGGCCGCCAGCATCGCTCGCGCGTCCTTCAGCCCCTGCTCGCTGAACATCGGATCAACCTCCCTTAGCTGTCGCCGGCACCGGCGCGGGCTCGATCTCCACGGATGTGTTCGACCACTCGCCGAACACGCGAAAGACCATCGAGATCGCCGCGTTGCGCGCGCCGGCCACGATGATCGGAATGTCCTTGTGCGCGGTGAAGTACGGCGTGAACGTGTCGGCCGGGGCGCGCTCGTCGGCACTCGCCGACCGCGCGCCGGGTCCACCCTCGGCCACACCGTCCTTGCCGGCGCGGCGCAGGTCGGCCTCGGTGCGGCCCACGTGCTCGATGAACCAGTCCTTGACGTCGGACTTGGACATGCCGGCACCCGCGAGCATCTGGGCGTGCTCGGGGCAGAACACCACCCCGGCCGACTGTCCGCGGAAGATCAGCGACCCGGTCCGGGACAGCGTGTCGGCGAAGTCGTTCAGCAGCTGCTCGGGGTCCTGGGTGTGGCGGTTGTCGACGAACTCGTAGGTGCGGGTCAGGGTGGCGGACACGGCGTTCGTGCCCGGCTCGAGCCCGGTCTCGGTGGCGAGCGGCTCCCACGGGCTCTCCTCCTCGTTCTCGCCGAAGCAGATCGCCCACCGCCCTGGGATCCCCTGCGTGGTCTGGTCGAACACGTGGGGGACGACCCCGAACGCGTTGCGCAGCATCAGGCCGAGCGCGCGCGGGATCGTCGCGTTGGGCCGGAAGCCGGCGGCGAAGATGCCCCCGGTGCTGTTGATCCCGAGCTCCGAGCGGATCGGCCCGTTGATCACGATCAAGGGCGCGGGGCCGCTGGTCGACTGCCAGCCCCCGCCCTTGGCGGCACGATCGCGCATCACCGCGTCCCAGGCGGAGAGCACGATCGGGAAGTACTCGGGCAGGCAGCCGGCCATCGCGGCGTTGATCGCCGCGGTCCTGACCGTGCACTCCCGATCCAGGTGGTCCATCCGCCACAGCACCTCGTCCGGGGATCGGGCCGTGGTGTCCAGGAACTGCTCGAGCAACGCTTCCGACGCGGGCACGACCGGGAGGCCGTCGGTCCAGTCGTGCTCGTAGCAGTACTCGATCGCCTCCCGGGCGAGGTCGGGGTCGGGGGTTGTGGCCTCGCGGGCGACGTTACCGTCGGGGGTGGTCATTGCGCGAGCAGCTCCGCCACCTGGGCCGCCACCGCCTCGGCGCGCTCGCGCACCTGCTCGGGAGTCAGGCCCGCCACCGGGTGCGGCGTGGTCAGGTAGCGATAGCCCGGCGCTCCCTGCACGCCGGCCATCGCGTCGGCCGTGGCCTTGAACGCGTCAGAGCAGATCACCGCTGCCGGCCTGCCGTGACGTTCGAAGAGGATTCCGTCGGCGACCGCCGACGCGCTGCACGAGCCTCAATCCCCAATGCCGACCACCACCACCTCGGCCTGTCGGCTCAGCTCGTCGACCAATTCCGGTGGCGCGGGCTGGGAGAAGATCTCCTTGCGGCGCAGCTGCGCCTCGCCGGCCCCGTAGCGCTCGCGCAGCACATCGGCCACGTCCTCGAGCAGGCGGCGGGCGTTCTGCTTGCCGTTCTCGAGCAGGCCGATCTTCACGCCGCTTAGGTTTGCCGGGCGGGACGCGAGCGTGAGGGTGTCGGCCGCGGGGCGCTCGGTGAGTCCGGTGGGGTCAAGAATCGCACTGGTCATCGTTGTCCTCCTGCGTAGGGGCGCAAAACGCGCAAAAGCGGCCTGCCCCCACCCGACCTTCCGCACATAAGCGTCTGTGAGGCGCTTATGTGCGGGCGGGGGTCGCGAGGGCCGGGAGTTTGGTGGGTTTTGCACGGTCCGGTGCTCATCAGTGGTCGTGGATGAGGACACCGCGGATGTTGCGCCCGGACAGCATGTCCTCGTAGCCCTGGTTGATGTTCTCGAGCGTGTAGCGGTTGGTGATCAGCTCCTCGAGCTTGAGGTCGCCGTTCTTGTACAGGCCGAGCAGCCGCGGCATGTCGTACAGGGGGTTGGCGCCGCCGAACAGCGAGCCCTGGATGTTCTTGTGAAAACCAGTCACCGGTGAGCCGTGCAGCGCGAACGTGTCGCCCTCGCCGCCGACCGAGGTCACGACCACGCTGCCGCCCTTGCCGATCATGTTGATCGCCCGGCGCAGCACCTCGGCATGCATCACCCCGACGGTGATCACGGCGTGGTCGGCCATCTGGCCTCTGGTGCGATCCTTGATGTACTCGAACGCCTCGTCGGCGTCGCCGGTGGTGAACGTGGCGCCGAACTTGCCGGCCATCTCCTGCTTGAACGGGTTGGGGTCGACCGCGATCACGTGCTTGGCGCCGGCGTAGGCCGCGCCCTGCACCGCGTTCATCCCGACCCCGCCGGTGCCGAAGATCACCACGGTCTCGCCCGCGCGTGTGCCGGCCGCGTACACCGACGATCCCCATCCGGTGGTCACCCCGCACGCCACCAGGGCCGCCACCTCGAACGGGAGATCCTCATCGATGGGGACGCAGGAGTTCTCGGGGATCACGATCCACTGCGAGAACGTCCCGAGCACGCACATCCCGCCGATGTCCTCGCCGTTCTCGTGAAAGCGGAACGTGCCGTCGGGGAACATGCCGGTGGCGGCGTTCAGGCCGGCGTCGCACATGTTCTGATGCCCGGTCGAGCAGTAGCGGCAGTGGCCGCACACGGGGATCCAGGACGTGCAGATGTGATCGCCCTCGCGCACGCGAGACACGCTGGGACCGACCTTCTCGACCACGCCGGCTCCCTCGTGCCCGCCGATCATCGGGTAGCGGTACGGCCCTCCCTCGCGGACGTGCTCGTCGGAGTGACACAGCCCGCAGGCCATGACCCGGACCAGCACCTCGTGCTCCTTGGGATCGTCGAGCTCGAGTTCGGTCACCTCCCAGCGCTGACCGGGGCCTCGAACGACGGCGGCGCGTGTCTTCACGTTGTCTCTCCTGTCG
>DATIEI010000103.1:0-4204 GCA_035455845.1 Solirubrobacteraceae bacterium | reverse complement strand
ACGATCCCGGTGCAGTACGGCGGGCTCGGCCTAGACCTGACCACCTACGCACTGATCGTCGAGGAGCTCTCGCGCGGGTGGATCTCGCTCTCGGGCGTGATCAACACGCATTTCATGGCCTCGTTCATGATCAAGACGTTCGGCACCGACGAGCAGAAGGAGCGGCTGCTGCCGCCGATGGCGGCCGGCGAGATCCGCTCGGCGTTCTCGATGACCGAGCCCCACGCCGGCTCGGACGTCCAGTCGATTCGCACGCGGGCCGTCCGCGACGGCGAGGAGTTCGTGATCAACGGCCAGAAGATGTGGGTGACCAACGGGCTGCGCGCCGGCCTGGTGATGCTGCTGGCGGTGACCGATCCGTCCACTCAACCCCGTCACGTCGGGATGACCGCGTTCATCGTCGAGAAGGAGCCGGGTGCGGCGCAGCAGGACGGACTGACCATCCCCGCGCCGCTCAAGAAGCTCGGCTACAAGGGCGTCGAGTCGACCGAGCTCGTGTTCGACGGCTTCCGCGTGCCGGCGGCGAACGTGCTCGGCGGCGAGGAGCAGGTCGGGCAGGGGTTCAAGCAGTTCATGGCCGGCATCGAGCTGGGCCGGGTCAACGTGGCGGCACGCGGATTGGGAATCGCGCGCAGCGCATTGGAAAACGCCGTCCGCTACGCCCGCGAGCGCGAGACGTTCGGCAAGCCGATCTCCAACCACCAGCTGATCCAGGCCAAGATCGCCAACATGGCGACCAAGATCCGGGCCGCTGAGCTCCTGATGCTCGACGCCGCGCGCCGGAAGGACAGCGGGGAGCGGGCGGACCTCGAGGCCGGGATGGCGAAGCTGTTCGCCACCGAGGTGGCCGAGGAGGCGGCGCTCGAGGCGATGCGCATCCACGGTGGATACGGCTACTCACAGGAGTACCCGATCGAGCGTCTCTACCGAGATGCCCCGGTGCTGATCCTGGGGGAGGGGTCGAACGAGATCCAGCAGCTCCTGATCGCGCGGCGCATCTTCGAGCGCTACGAAACCGGGGTGCGGTAGCCGTGGCCGTCGACCGTTTACGGGACGCCTCCGCCGACGCGCCTGCAGTCGGCGGTCCGCGCGTAACTCGCGTGCGCAAGGCCTACGAGCAGGTCTACGACCAGCTGCGCGACCTGATCATCCGCGGCGAGCTGGCCCGGGGAGAGCGGCTGCCCGGCGAGCTCGCGCTGGCGCAGCAGTTCGGCGTGAGCCGCGGGACCGTGCGGGAGGCGCTCCGGGCACTGGCGGCACACAATCTGGTCCGCACGGCGAAGGGCGCGAGCGGGGGGACGTTCGTGACGCTGCCCACCGTGGACCACATCTCGGCCTTCCTCCAGGCCAACATCGGACTGCTCTCCGAGACCAACGACGTCACGCTCGAGGAGTTCCTTGAGGCGCGCCGGCTGCTCGAGGGCTTTGCCGCGCGCCAGTGCGCGCTGCGGCACACCGAGGCGGACCTGGACCGCCTGCGCGCGACAATGGTCAATTCGCAGCAACTGTCGGTCGAGGATCAGTTTCACTTCAACAAGGAGTTCCACAGCGTGCTGGTCGACGGCGCCGGCAACACGCTGCTGCGCATCTCCGCCCAGCCGATCTTCTCGGTGCTGCAGACCAACCTGCGCCGGGACGAGCTGGACCCCAGCTTCGGCGAGCACGTCGAGCACGACCACCGCGCGATCCTGGCCGCGATCGAGCGCGGGGACGGTGACGCCGCTGCGGGCGAGATGGACCGGCATCTGGACTTCCTGAGCCAGACCTACAAGAGCATGTGGCGCTCGTGATGCCGCCCGGACCGCGGGGGCCGGGGGCCGGGGGCCGGGGGCCGTGCGCCGGGGCCGGGGCCGATCGGTGGTCCGAATCCATGGCGTGGAACGCGTCACGCGAGCGGCCGGCGGCCGATCGTGACGAGTTGTCCGTCTCCCAGGCGGCTAACGCGTCACAACCCGGCCGAAGCCGCTGCCGTGACGAGTAATCCGCGTCTCGTCGAGCCGGGCTTCGCCCGAGCGTGCAGAACCTGCCAATCGAGGCGCCGGCGGTCGACCGTCGCATGGGATACATGCCACGGATGCGCAACCTGCCATGGTCCCGCGCACACCGGGACGACTGGCAGGTTCTGCATGGCGCGAGGATCTAGTAGGACCGTGGCAGGCCCAGCACGTTCTGGGCCAGGAACGACAGGATCATGTTCGTGGTCACCGGCGCCACCTGGTAGAGACGGGTCTCGCGGAACTTGCGCTCGACGTCGAATTCGCGCGCGAAGCCGAAGCCGCCGTGGGTGTCGAGGCAGACGTTCGCCGCCTGCCACGAGGCGTCGGCGGCGAGCAGCTTGGCCATGTTCGCCTCGGCGGCGCAGCTCTCGCCCTGTTCGTAGAGCTCGGCCGCTCGCCGGCGCATCAGGTCGGCCGCCTCGATTCGGGCGTGCGCCCACGCGATCGGGAAGGCCACGCCCTGGTTCTGCCCGATCGGGCGGCCGAAGACGGCACGCTGGTTGGCGTGCTTGACCGCGCGCTCGACGAACCAGCGCCCGTCGCCGATGCACTCGGCGGCGATCAGGATTCGCTCGGCGTTCATCCCGTCGAGGACGTAGCGGAACCCCATCCCCTCCTCGCCTATGCGGCTGGCGGCCGGGACCTCGAGGTCGTCGATGAACACCTCGGTGGTGTTGTGGTTGAGCATCGTCTCGATCGGCTGGATCCGGATCTGCTCCTCGCCGGCCGCCCGCAGGTCGACGAGAAAGGTCGACAGGCCCCACCAGCGCGGATGCTCGTCGTCGTGCTCGTTGGTGCGGGCGAGCAGCAGCATCAGGTCGCTCTGAAGCGCGCGGGAGGTCCAGATCTTCTGCCCATTGACCACGTAGTGGTCGTTCACCCGCTGCGCCCGGGTCCGGATAGACAGCGTGTCGAGGCCGGCGTCGGGCTCGGTGACGCCGAATGCCTGGAGGCTCAGTTCGCCGGAGGCAATGCGGGGCAGCCACTCCTGCTTCTGCTCCGGCGAGCCGTGTCGCAGGAGCGTGCCCATGATGTACATCTGGGCATGGCAGGCGCCACCGTTGGCCCCGGAGCGGTTGATCTCCTCCATGATCACCGAGGCCTGCGTGATGCCCAGGCCGGCGCCCCCGTACTCGGCTGGGATCAGCGCCGCGAGCCAGCCGGCCTCGGTCAGCGCAGCGACGAACTCCTGGGGGTATGCCTCCTCGCGGTCGATCCGGCGCCAGTACTCGTCGGGGAAGCGGTCGCAGAGCTCGCGGACCCCGCTGCGGAGCTCGTCCTCGGTGATGGTGTCTGCCGCGTCACTCACGGTTGAGTTCGCTCCGGCATACTACGGTTGACGGTGTGCAGTTGCATACAAGCGGACGGGTGGCATGAGCGCGGCTGAGCGGATAGCGATCTGTGACGTCGGCCCCCGCGACGGCCTGCAGAACGAGTCGCATCCCCTCGAGCCGTCCGTTCGCGCCGAGCTGTGCAATCGGCTGGCGCGCGCCGGTCTGTCGCGCGTGGAAGCGGTGAGCTTCGTCAATCCCAGCCGGGTGCCGCAGATGGCCGGCGCCGAGGAGGTCGTCGACGGCCTCGATCGCAGCGGCGGGACGATCTTCGCCGGGTTGACCGTCAACGAGCGCGGCTACGACCGGGCGCTGGCCGCCGGCGTCGACGAGGTGCACTATGCGTTCCCGGCCACCGACACCTTCTGCGAGCGCAACCAGGGCATGACGCTGGCGGACGCGTCGGGTCTGGCCGGGCGGTTGGTCGACCGTGCGCACACCGACGGGCTGCGGGTCACCGTGACGATCGGCGCCTCGTTCGGCTGCCCCTTCGAGGGTGCGGTGCCGCCGCAGCGCGTGTTCGATCTCGCGACGGGGATTCAGGAGCACGGACCGGACGAGATCGTGCTGGCCGACACCATCGGCGTGGGGGTGCCGTCGCAGGTCCGCGAGCTCGTGGGCGGCGTCGCCGCGCTCGGCGCCACCGTCGGCTGTCATCTGCACAACACGCGGAACACCGGCTACGCCAACGCGCTGGCGGCCGTCGAGGCGGGCGTCCGGCTGCTCGACGCGTCCTGCGGAGGCATCGGCGGGTGCCCGTTCGCCCCGCGGGCGACCGGGAACATCGCCACCGAGGACCTGGTCTACCTGCTCCACGGCATGGGCTATCAGACGGGCATCGACCTGGGGCGGCTGCTCGAGACGGCGGAGTGGCTG
>DATIEI010000102.1:0-8103 GCA_035455845.1 Solirubrobacteraceae bacterium | reverse complement strand
GAACAGCATCCGGTAGGCGGTCAGCCAGGCCGTGGGCAGGCACGCCGCCTCCTCGAACGACAGCTCGCTTGGCTTGGGAAGGAGGTTCCGCTTCGGGACCGCAACCTTCTCGGCGAAAGTGCCCTGGTAGCGCTCGGACAGTAGGGAGCGCTTTGGATCGAGCGTCGCGTCGCCCTGCCAGGAGGGGTCGTTGATCACCGAATGGACGATCACCTCGTTTCCGTCCTCGTCGAGTCCGGCGCCGTCGCAGCCCAGGATCATCGGGAGCCGGTCCTCGGGCAGCCCGACGCCGCGCAAGGACCATAGGTCGTGGTGGTTGAGCGAGGCGGCCTTGACCGTGACCGTGGTCCAGCCGTCAGGCGGTTCGGGGTCGGGGCGGTCGTCGATCCGGAGGCCTGTGAGCGGGTCCTCGGGGTTCTGGGCGGCTGCGAACACGGCGAGCATGAGGCCCAATCATGCCTGAGGGCGCCGCAGGGCGCGGGCCGGTGCCGTGCCACAATCCTCGGTGCATGTCCACCGTGACCGCCAGCGCCACCAGAGGGGTCGACGCTCCGCCTGAGCGCGTCCTCGAGTTCCTGCGCGACTATCGCGAGGCCCGGCCTCGGATCCTCCCGGACAACTACAGCGCGTACCGGGTCGAGTCAGGCGGGCACGGAGGCGGCACCGTGATCGGCTACCACTTCGCCGCCGGCGGCCGCGAGCGCGACTACCGGCTGGCCGTCGAGGAGGACGGTGCCGGCCTGTTCGAGCGCGACCAGCTGTCCTCGTTCGTCAGCCATTGGACCGTCGCCCCGGACGGTGCGGGCACGCAGGTCACGCTCGAGTCCTCCTGGCAGGGAGGGGGCGGAATCGGCGGGATGTTCGAGCGCAGGTTCGCGCCACTCGGGCTGCGGCGGATCTACGGCGAGATGCTCGAGAAGCTCGCCGCGGCGCTGTCAGGCTGAGGTCTCGATCGCTTTCTTGAGCTCGCCGGCGCGCGCGCTGACGAGCATGTCGCGCAGCAGGTCGACCAGCGGACCGCGGATTACCAGGCCGAGCATCCGGCCAAGCTCCACGTCGAGCTTGTAGGTGGCCCGGGTGCGGTCGCCGCCCAGATCCTCGAGCTCCCAGCGGCCGTCGACCGATTTGAGCTCGCCCTTCTCCTGGGTCCAGCTCAGCAGGGTCGGGCCGTCGTAGGTGAAGCGGACGGTCGACTTGATCGTCCTCACCTTGGCGTCGCTCTCGGTTTCGCAGAGGATCGCGTGCCCATCGCGGTCGCGGTCGAGTGCCCGCATCCCCTTGAGGCCGCCCTGCCAGTCGGGCGCGCGTTCCACGTCCTCGACCAGCGCCCAGACCTGGTCGAGCGGCGCGTGGATCTCCGCGGTCGAGCTGCCGGTTATCGCCGCCATCGGCCGGTCACCTTACACCGCCTGGATCCGGTCGCGGAGGCGGATCACGTCCCGGCGCCGGCCGCTGAAGACTTCGGTCTTGTGTCGCACGTCCAGGCGCGCGCGCTTGATCACGTCGGCCATGAACGCATCGCAGGTGACCAGGTCGCAGTGGGTGAGGGCCTGGGCGAGCGCATCGAGGTCGGCACTGTCGCTGGGGCGGGCGTGGCGCTCGGGCAGCTCGTAGGCGATCGTGTTCTGCATGCGGCGTCTGGCGTCGCGGGTGGCGCGGTCCGGGTGCTCGGGGAGCTTGTGTCCTTGCGAGAGCTCGCTGAGGAGCTCGAGCAGCTTCAGGTCAGGGCGGGGCGCGGACTCCTTTTGATGAACCTTCGACTCGAGGATGACGATCGTGCCATGTGCGACCGCTTCGCGCAGGACCGGCTCGAGCTCGGCGAACGCGGGCTTTCGCTTCGCGATGCCGCTCAGGTAGTTCTGGTCGAGGTACAGCGTGGTGGCGGAGCCGGTCAACCTGCCGGCGGACGGTAGCTCGCGGCTGGGCTTTGCTCAGCGCGGCCTGCGCCTCGTCCATGGTGAGGAGCGGGGTCGTCTCGAGCCTCGAACCCGAGCAGCCTGGTGCACAGTCGGTCATGACCCCACACTCGGCGCGGTGCCCGGGTCGAGTGTGGATCTGGTGCCATATGTGGCGCAGGATCCACATTCGCGCGCGGTGGGGGGTCGAGTGTGCGGTCGTGACCCATGGGGCGGGACAATCGGGCGCGTATGGACGCAATCGAGATCGACACGCCGCACGGCCCGGCGCGGGCGCACGTCACCAAGGTGCGGGGCGCGGTCGGCGCGCTCGTGCTCGGCCACGGCGCCGGCGGGGGAGTGGGCGCGCGCGACCTCACGGCCGCGGCGGAGGCAGCGGGGGCCGAGAGGTTCAGCGTGGCGCTGGTCGAGCAGCCCTACCGCGTGGCGGGGCGGCGCTCGCCGGCGCCCGCGGCCCAGCTCGACGCGGCGTGGATCGCCGTGGTGGCGAAGCTGAGGTCCGGTCCGTTGCGCCGGGTTCCGCTCGTCACCGGCGGTCGCTCCTGCGGCGCTCGGGTGGCGTGCCGCACGGCGGCGGAGACCGGCGCGATCGGAGTGCTGTGCCTGGCCTTTCCGCTGCACCCGCCGGGGCGCCCGGAGAAGAGCCGGCTCTCCGAGCTCGACGGCGTGACGGCGCCGGTGCTCATCGTGCAGGGCGAGAGCGACCCGTTCGGCATGCCGCCGGGCGGGCCGAATCGCAAGGTGGTCAAGATCCGGGGAAACCACAGCCTGAGCAGCGAAGTTGTCGCCTTGCGCACAGCCGTGGGCCAGTGGCTGGCGGCCCAGGTACGCTGAACGGCGTGTGCCAGCGGATCGGTCACGGTGGCGCCAGCGCCCTGGCGCCTGCCAACACCCTCGCCTCGTTCGACGCCGCGCGCGAGATCGGGATCGACATGGTCGAGTTCGACGTGCGCGCCTGGGGCGGAGAGCTGGTGCTCGCCCACACCGTACTGCACGCCCGCCGCGGCGGCAACGTCCGGCTGACCGAGGCGCTCGCGCACCTTGCCAGTCGTCGTTTCAAGGACGTCGAGCTGAACGTCGACGTCAAGCACGTGGGGTGCGAGGCGGCGCTGCTCGATCGGCTGCACCACGCCTCGCTGCTCGAGCGGACGCTGATCTCCTCGCAGGTCCCGGGCGTGCTCGATCGGGTGCGCGCGCTCGAGCCCCGGGCCCGGGTCGGGATCTCGATCGGCGGGCGGATCGCGCGGATCAGCCGTCGGTGGCGGGGCTGGCGGGACGGCGCGCTGGCCGGTCTGCACAGCGGACGCTGGGACGCGCTGATGGCCCAGCACCGTCTGGTCGACGACGGGCTGCTGTGTGACGTGGTCGATCGGGGCGGGCGGCTGTACGCGTGGACGGTCAACGAGCGGTCCGCGATCGCCTCACTCCAGCGCCTTGGCGTGCACGGCATCACCACCGCCGATCCGCGTCTGTTCGCGTGAGGTGATCTCGCACCAGTGACCACGCAGGCGGTCAAGCTGACCGAGCTGGTCGCCCTGCCCGACCGCGGACGCGTGTTCACCGAGCTGCCGGTCCGCCCGGGCCTGGCTGACTGCGCCCCGACGGGTCGCGTGCGGCTGGACGCGCTGGCCCGCTTCGTCCAGGACATCGCCTACGCCGATGCCGAAGACGCACGCCTGTCGCGCCGCGCCGCGTGGGTGGTCCGGCGCACCCGCATGCGCGTCGAGCGCTTCCCCCGGTTCGGCGAGCGGCTCGAGCTGGCCACGTTCTGCAGCGGCCTGGGCCGGATGTGGGCCGAGCGCCGCACGACGATCAAAGGAGGCGAGGTCGACGTGGTCTCGCTCTGGGTGCATCTGGATCCGCTCAGCGGCCGGCCCACCCCGCTCACCGAAGAGGAGATAGCGATGTGGGGCGAGTCGACTGCCGGCCGGAAGGTGACCGCGCGCCTTCGCCATCCGAGCCCCGAGCCTCGGGAGACCGCGGACGGCGCTCCCTGGAGGTTTCGCGCCACCGAGTGCGACCTCGCCGACCACATCAACAATGCCGCCTACCTGCAGCCGCTCGAGGATGAGCTGCTGGGAGCCGGTGGCGGCGAGCTCGAGTCGATCGACGTCGAGATCGAGTACCGCTCGCCGGCGCAGCCGGGCGACAAGCTCGTGCTGCGTGATGGCGCGCGCCGTTGGATCGTCAGCCCCGATGGCGAGGTCCATGCTTCGCTGATCGTCGCCTCACTGAACCGCGAATAGGAGGTCTCAGACCTTGCGAGCAGTTGTGATCCCTCACCCCGGCGACCCGGACGTTCTCGAAGTCGCGGATCGTCCGGCATGCGAGCCCGGCGCCGGCGAGGTCCGCATCGCGGTGAAGGCGGCCGCCGTGAATCCGACCGACATCGGCCTGCGCCAGCGCGGCGGCGGGCCCGACCTCGATCCGCCCTGGGTGCCCGGGATGGACGCGGCGGGCGAGGTCGAATCGGTGGGCCCGGACGTCGACCGGCTGAGTGTCGGCGATCAGGTGATGGCCGCGGTGAGCCCGCGGCGGTCCGAAGGCGGGGCCCAGCAGGAACTGCTGGTGGTGCCGGCCGCCTCGGTCGTGCCGATCCCGGACGGCGCCTCGCTGGTCGAGGCCGCGACCCTGCCGATGAACGGCCTCACCGCGATGCGGGGGCTGGAGCTGATGGGTTTGGGGTCGGGCGAGACGCTGGCCGTGGCCGGCGGGGCGGGCCTGCTCGGCTCCTACGTGATCCCGTTGGCCAAGGAGCGCGGGCTGCGGGTGATCGCCGACGCCAAGCCCGAGGACGAGGAGCTGGTTCGCGGGTTCGGGGCGGATGAGGTGGTGCCGCGCTCGGACGACTTCGCCGGCGCGGTCCGCGCGGTGGCGCCCGACGGCGCCGACGGCGTGTACGACACGGCCCTGCTCTACCGCGACGCGCTCGGAGCGGTTCGCGACGGCGGGCAGATCGTGTTCGTGCGCGGCTGGGACGGCGATGAGGTCGAGGACCGCGGGGTCCGCGTGCATCCGGTGTTTGTGGCGCACGTGCTCGAGCGAACCGACTGGCTCGAGGAGCTCCGGGCGCTGGCCTCGGCCGGCAAGCTGAAGCTGCGCGTCGCCGGCGAGTATCCGCCCGAGCGGGCCGCGGAGGCGCAGCGGGTCATGGACGCGGGTGGGTTGCGCGGCCGCGCTGTGATCGTGTTCTGACCGGACGGGGAACCCGGTGGTCTCGGCTCGGCCCGCTCGGCATCCTGCCTCGCCTGACCGGGCCGGCCTCGACACATCCGGCGGACGCCGCCGAAGGCGGCCCATGATCGCTATCGCGCCTCGAGTACGGCGCGGGCCGCGTTGTGCCCGGCGATCCCGCTCACCCCGCCCCCGCGCCGGGCCCCCGCCCCGCACAGCCACACGTTCCGATGGTCGGTCTCGACGCCCCAGCGGCCGACGTCCTCATCGGATTCGGCGAACGGCCAGGCCAGGTCGCGGTGGAAGATGTGTCCGCCTGGCAGCCCGAGCTCGGCCTCGAGCTCGGGCGGCGTGAGCGCCTCGATCCCGAGCAGGCATTCCTCGATCGGCTCGTCCAAGACGCGGTTCAGCGAACGCAGCGTGGCGGCGACCGCCCGGTCCTTGGCATCGCCGTTCACGAACAGCCGGGCGGGCATGTGCAGCCCGAATGAGGTCAGCGTGTGAACGCCGCGCTCGCGCAGATCGGGCGAGAGGATCGTCGGGTCGGTCAGCGAGTGGCAGTAGACCTCGCACGGGGGCAGCGACGGGATCTCGCCGGCGCTGGCCTGACGGTAGGCCTCATCGAGCTGCTCGTAGCCCTCGTTGACGTGGAAGGTGCCGGTGAACGCGTCCTCCGGAGTGGTCCCGGGCACGCGCGGCAGGCGGGAGAGCAGCATGTTGATCTTGAGCTGGGCGCCCTCGGGCTTGGGCGGAGCGCCGGGCGACTCGCCGGCCGCCTCGCCGAGCAGCCGGCCCAGCACGCGCGGCGCCACGCCGGCCAGCACGTGCCGGGCCTCGTACCGCCGCCCATCGACACAGGTCACCTGCGCGGTCCGGCCGTCGGTGTCAACGGCCGCCACCTCGGCACCGGTGAGCAGCTCGGCGCCGGCGCCTCGGGCGGCATCCGCCAGGCCGGCGGTTAGCGCGCCCATCCCACCCACCGGCACGTGCCAGCTGCCGCCGATCACGTGGTAGAGGAAACAGCGGTTCTGCCGAAGCCCCGGATCGTCCGCCGGCGCAAACGTCCCGATCAGGGCATCGGTCAGGACCGTGCCGCGCGCAAGGTCGGAGTCGATGGTCCGCTCGAGCAGTTCGGACAGCGGTGCTTCGAACAGCGCCTCCCATGCCGTGTCGTCGTCGAGCAAACGGCGCATCTCGGCGCGCGAGCGCAACGGCTCGGTCAGGGTCGGGAACAGGCGCTCGCCGACGCGGGCCAGCATCGCCTGCCAGGCGGGGTCCAGGTCGACCGGCGGATGTGCGGCGACACGCCGAGACCGGAGCTCGACCGACACCCCGAGGCTGCGCAGGAGTGCGGCCGGGAACAGGCTGACCAGGTAGGAGTAGCGCGAGACGCGGGCGGCGAACCCGGGGAACAGCCGGCCCGATACGGCGGCGCCGCCGAGCTCGTCCCGGCGCTCGAGCACCAGCACGGTGCGGCCGGCGCTACCCAGCACGGCGGCGGCGACCAGGGCGTTGTGGCCACCGCCGACGATCACCACGTCGAAGCTCTGGCGCTCGGGCATGGGACCAACGTACTAGGACCAATTGCATCTGGTGATGGCCCCGCCGCAGCCCTAGTCTGCGAGGCATGACAACCGGAGAACAGATCACAGAAACCGTGCAGTCGTGGCCGGGCGTGGAGTCTGCTCCGCACAGGTTCGGCGGCATCGAGTTCCGGGTCGGGCGGCGGGAGCTCGGCCATCTCCACGGCGACCGGATCGCCGACCTGCCGTTTCCACGCCGCGTGCGCGACGAGCTGATCGCCGATGGCCGGGCGCGTCCGCATCACGTGCTGCCCGAGTCGGGCTGGATCACCGTATCGATCCGCTCGCCCGACGAGGCGAACAAAGCAGTCGAGCTGTTCCGGATGGCCTACGACCGTGCTCGCAACGCACGGAGGGCAAGTGCCTGAGTCGGCGCGCATGTTCGTCGTGACCGGCCGCGAGGTGGTTCGTCTCACGCTGAGCGGGGGCCGCGCCCACGGGGCCCGCACCGTGCTCACGGTCCCGGCTCCGCGGTGCGTCGCGGTCGACCCGCACGATCCGGAGCGGGTGTACGTCGGCACGTTCGACGACGGTCTGTACGCCACCGCCGATGGCGGCGAGACCTGGCGCGAGTCGTGGGAGGGCATCGCCGACCGGCGCGTGAGCGCGGTGGCGGTCTCCCGATCGCATCGGGCGGCGGGCATCTCGATCGTGTACGCGGGGACCGAGCCGAGCAACCTGTACCGCTCGGAGGACGGGGGAGAGACCTGGCAGGTGCTGTCCGAGCTGCGGCACGTGCCGAGCGAGCCACGCTGGTCTTTCCCCCCAAGGCCGTGGACCCATCACGTGAGCACGATCGCGCTGCACCCGTCCGACCCTGAGTCGCTCGCGGTCGGGATCGAGCTCGGCGGGGTGATGCGCACGGCCGACGGCGGCCGGACGTGGATCGACCACAACCCCCAGGCGCACAGCGACGCCCACCAGCTGTTCACGCACCCGCTCGCGCCCGAGCGCCTGTACGAGGTGGCGGGACAGGGAATCGCGGTCTCGCCGGACCGCGGTCAGAGCTGGCGCCGGGTCGACGGCGGCCTCGACCGCCATTACGCCTGGGCGAGCGCAGCCGATCCCGCCGACCCGGACCTCTGGTACGCATCGGTGAGCCGGTCCCCGTACGCCGCGCACGGCAACGGCGACGGTCAGGCACGCCTCGTGCGCTGGAGCGGCGACGGCTGGTCGGCGATCGACACCTGGGGAGACGAGCCGGCGCTGCGGCGGATGCCGTACGCGCTGGCGACGTTGCCCGCGCAGCCTGGCCGGCTCCTCGTCGGGCTGCGCGGCGGATCGATGCTGCTGACCGACGACGGCGGCGCAACCTGGGCGCGACTCGAGCCGGCGGTGTCCGACGTGATCGCGCTTGCTACCGCGCCCGCCTGACCGTGTCTACCTGCACCTCGAGCCGTGCCGCCTGTACATGACACGGATCTTGCGCC
>DATIEI010000101.1:0-5809 GCA_035455845.1 Solirubrobacteraceae bacterium | reverse complement strand
CCCCCCCACCCCCCCGAGCCGCGGGCGGCCTAGAATCGCGACTCCGTGGAGGATTCGGACATCGCCTTCGACGAGCGCGGCCTGGTGCCGTGCATCGTGCAGGACTGGCGCAGTGGCGAGGTGCTGACGCTGGCCTACATGAACGCCGAGGCGCTCGAACGCTCCCGCCAGACCGGCGAGATCTACTTCTACAGCCGCTCCCGGGACAAGCTGTGGCACAAGGGCGAGAGCTCCGGCAACACCCAGACGGTGAAGGCGATCCGCTACGACTGCGACGCCGACGCGCTGCTGGCGCTGGTCGAGCCGGCCGGCCCGGCGTGCCATACCGGCGAGCGCTCCTGCTTTCACCGGGGGGAACTGACGCCCGGCGCGCCCCACGAGACGCTGCCCACGCTCGAGCGGACGATCGCGGAGCGGGCTGCGACACGGCCGGCAAACTCCTACACGACAAAGCTGCTCGACGACCCCACGCTCGCAGGCGCCAAGGTCCAGGAAGAGGCCGAGGAGGTCGTCAGGGCGGCGCGCGAAGAGTCCGATGAGCGGGTCGCCGAGGAGGCGGCCGATGTCATCTACCACCTGGCGGTCCTGCTCCGGGGACGCGGACTGTCGCTGGCCGACGCGGAGCAGGTACTCGATGGCCGTCGAAACCGCTGACAGCGCGCCGGCGGGCGTGACCCCGTCGCTCGCGCAAGCGAGGCGGCTCGCCGCCGGCTACAACGTGATCCCGGTTCGCGAGACGTTCATCGACGACTGCCAGACGCCGGTCTCGGCGTTCCTCAAGCTGCGCGACAGCGGGCCCTCGTTCCTGCTCGAGTCGGCGGACCAGGGACGCGTCGGCCGCTACTCGTTCATCGGGATTCGCCCTCACAAGGTGCTGCGCTGGTCACTGGGGGATCCGGGCGATCCGTACCAGCTCGCCCATGCCGAGCTGGCCCGCATCAAAGCTGCGCCGCTCCCGGACCTGCCGCCGTTCGCCGGCGGGGCGGTGGGCCTGTTCGCCTACGACCTGGTCCGGACCGTCGAGCCGCTCGGACCACCCAATCCGGATCCGCTCGGGGTGCCCGATCTTGCCCTGATGCTGACCGACGCGCTGGTGGCCTTCGATCACCTCAAGCACACGGTGACGGTCATCGCCAACGCGTACGCCGACGACGACCTCGAGGCGTCCTATGCCCAGGCGCGTGAGACGATCGCCGAGGTTCGGTGGCGGCTGGCCGGGCCGGTGCCGCGGCCACCGAAGCCACCGAGCGCCGCCCGTGAAGTCCAGCCCCTGCAGGCCAACATGAGCCGCGAGCAGTTCGAGGCCAACGTGGCCCGGATCATCGAATACATCTACGCGGGCGACGCGTTCCAGGTCGTACCCTCGCAACGCTGGTCGGGGCCGGTGCCGGTCGAGGCGTTCTCGATCTACCGGGGTCTGCGGGCGGTCAACCCGAGCCCGTACATGTACTTCCTGGACTTCGGCGACTTCGAGATCGCCGGCGCCAGTCCCGAACCGCTGATCACGGTGGCCGGCCGGCGGGTATCGACGCGTCCGATCGCGGGCACCCGGCCGCGCGGCTCCACGACCGAGGAGGACCGGCGCATCGCCGAGGAGCTCCTGGCCGACCCCAAGGAGCGCGCCGAGCACGTGATGCTCGTCGACCTCGGCCGCAACGACCTCGGTCGCGTGTGCTCCTACGGAAGCGTCGAGGTCGAGAGCTTCATGGCGGTCGAGAACTACAGCCACGTGATGCACATCGTCTCGAGCGTGACCGGCGAGCTGCGCGACGGCGTCGGCGCGCTCGACGCGCTGCGCTCGGTGCTTCCGGCCGGAACGCTGTCCGGCGCGCCCAAGGTGCGGGCCATGCAGATCATCGACGAGCTCGAGCCGGTCAAGCGCGGCGGCTACGGCGGCGCGATCGGCTACGCGAGCTACACCGGCGATCTCGACACCTGCATCCACATCCGCACCGTGGTCATCAAGGACGGCGTCGCTCACGTGCAGGCCGGTGGGGGGACCGTGGCGGACGCCAAGCCCGAGCTCGAGTACCGCGAGTCCGAGGCCAAGGCCAGAGGCGTGCTCCAGGCGATCGAGCTGGCCGCTGCGCAGCCCGAGTGGCCATAGCTCGCCTGGAGTCCGGTCGCCTGACCCTCGAACCGCTGCGGGTCGAGCACGCCGACGAGCTCGCGCCGGTCCTCGACGACCCAAAGCTGCACGAGTTCATCGGTGGCCGGCCGGCCAGCGCCGGAGAGCTTCGCGCGCAGTTCGCTCGACAGACCGCCGGCTCACCCGACCCAAGCGAGCGCTGGCTGAACTGGGTCATGCGCCTGCGCGCCACCGGTGAGGCGGTCGGGACGGCCCAGGCGACGGTCAGAGGCGAGGACCCCGGCGCCAGCGCTGACCTGGCCTGGGTCATCGGCACCGCGTATCAGGGCCAGGGCCTGGCCAAGGAGGCCGCCGGGTTGGTGGCAGGGTGGCTGCGCGGGGAGGGCGTTCAGCGGCTGGGCGCCCGCATCCACCCCGATCACCAAGCGTCAAACCGGGTGGCGCGGTCGATCGGCCTGACGCCCACCACCACGATCGTCGATGGCGAGATCCAATGGCAATCGCAGCAAAGGAGCCCCATGGAGTTCGAGCAGATCACCACCGACCTCACCGACCAGGTGCTCACGATCACGCTGAACCGCCCGGACCGGCTCAACGCGTGGACCCAGACGATGTTCACCGAGCTGATGACGGCCTTCGACCACGCTGACGCCGACGACGAGGTGCGGGCGGTTATCGTCACCGGCGCGGGCCGGGGGTTCTGCGCCGGCGCAGACCTCGAGCGCGGCGGCGAGACGTTCACCAAACGCGATCACGAGGACCCCGACACGATTCCCCGTGACAGCGGCGGCCGGCTCACCCTGCGGATCTTCGACATGACCAAGCCGGTGATCGCGGCGATCAACGGCCCGGCGGTCGGGATCGGCGCCACGATGACGCTCCCGATGGACGTCCGCCTTGCCGCCGAGGACGCCAGGATCGGGTTCGTCTTCGTACGGCGCGGGATCGTGCCTGAGGCGTGTTCGAGCTGGTTCCTCCCTCGCGTGGTCGGGATCAGCCGGGCGATGGAATGGGTGGCCACCGGCCGTGTGTTCGACGCCCGGGAGGCACTCGAGGGTGGTCTCGTCCGCAGCCTGCACCCGAAAGCCGAGCTGCTGGACGCCGCGAACGCCCTCGCGCACGAGATCGCGGCCAACGCTGCGCCGGTGTCGGTCGCCCTTGCGCGCCGGATGCTGTGGCGGATGCTCGGCGCCGAGCACCCGATGCAGGCTCACCGCACCGACTCGCGCGGCATGCTCTATCGAGGGCGATCGGCCGACGCGGCCGAGGGCATCGCGGCGTTCCTCGAGAAGCGGGCGGCGGTCTTCCCGGACAGGGTCTCGGCTGGGCTGCCGGACATCATGCCCGGGTGGACCGGCCCCGAGTTCAGGTAGGCGCCCGAGTTCACTTCGGCGACCAGGTCACGGGCGAGTCGATGTAGTCGTTGGTGCCGTTGTAGCTGACCTTCGTAATCCCACCCGGCACCAGGAAGGTCAGGCAGTCGTCGTAGCTCTTGCCCGTGCCCAGCGGCTTGGTCGAGGCGGCGTCCGGGCACTTCGGGAAGTCGCCGATGAACGTCACGCTGGACTGGTTGTTGCCGGTGTTGTCAACGCCCTCGATCGCGGCCGCGGAGCTGTCGACGTCGATGTTGGCCGGGCCCAGGTTGGTCACGTGGACCTTGACGTAGACCGGCGTGCTCGCCTTCTCGTTCGCGTCGAGCTGGATGCCGTTGAAGTCAGACAGCGAGCCCTTGTCGAACGACTGCACGGTCACCTGGAGGGTCGAGGCCTTGCTCTTGTCGGTCGAGCCGGCCGGCGCGAATGCCACCTTGGCGCTCTGCCCGATCGCCAGCTTGGTGCCCGGTGCGGCGGTGCCGCCAGAACTCGAAGCGGCGGAGGTTGTCGTGCTCGTGCTGGCAGCCGCTGTGGTCGTCGTGCTCGACGCGGCCGGAGCCGCGGCGTTGGTCGCGCTGGACGACGACGAACTGCTGCCGCCGCAGGCTGCCACCCCGCCCGCGACCGCGAGCGCGGCCAGCGCAGCGCCAATCGATGTGCCCCGATGTGTCCCGATCATCATCACCCCTTAGATAGTTGTCAGACAAGTTGACAAGCCAAGACGCCCAAAACAAGGGGAAATGCGCCAAGCGACGCGCACGTTTACCGTTTCGTAAGCATGCGCGTGCTCGTGTTGGACAACTACGACAGCTTCACCTACAACCTCGTCCAGTACCTGGGCGAGCTCGGAGCCGCCGTGGAGGTGGTTCGCAACGACCACGCCTCGGTCGACGAGCTGCTCGTGCGCGGCTACGACCGGGTGGTCGTCTCTCCGGGTCCCTGCACCCCGAACGAGGCGGGCATCTCGCTCGAGGCGGTGAGGCGGTTCCCGGAAGCCAAGGTGCCCACGCTCGGGGTGTGCCTGGGTCACCAGGCGCTGGTGCAGGCGTGGGGTGGGCGGGTCATCCAGCACGAGCCGGTTCACGGCAAGACCACCGTGATCGACCATGACGCCCAGACGATCTTCCGCGGCCTGCGCCGGCCGCTCGAGGTCGGTCGCTACCACTCGCTCGTGGTCGACCCCGACCTCCCGGACTGCTTCCAGGAGAGCGCCCACGGCGGCGAGGTGGTGATGGCGGTCCGCCACCGCGAGCTGCCCGCCGAGGGAGTGCAGTTCCATCCCGAGTCGGTGCTCACCGAGCAGGGCCGCGAGCTGCTGGCCAACTTCCTGGCCCGGACGTTATGACCGGGGACGCCGATCTCCTCACTCGGGCGATCGACACGCTCGCCAGCGGACAAGACCTCGGGTTCGAGGACACCGCCGCGGTCCTCCAGGAGATCATGGCCGGCAACGCGACCGAGATCCAGATCGCGGCGTTTCTGATCGCGCTGCGCACGAAGGGCGAGACCGTCGAGGAGCTGGCCGGACTGGCGCGCACGATGCGCGCGATGGCGGCCCGTGTGGCGGTTTCGAGCGACGACCTTCTGGACACGGCCGGGACCGGGGGAGGTAGGCGCACGTTCAACGTGTCGACCACCGCGGCGCTGATCGCCGCCGGCGCCGGCTGCACGGTGGCCAAGCATGGCAACCGCTCGGCCACCGGGCTGTCCGGCTCGGCCGACGTGCTCGAGGCGCTCGGCGCCCGCATTGACTTGGGCCCTGCCCAGGTGGCGCGCTGCATCGACGACGTGGGCTTCGGGTTCATGTTCGCGCCGGCGCACCATCAGGCCACCCGGTATGTGATCCCGGTCCGCCGCGAGCTCGCGGTCAGGACGATCTTCAACTTCCTCGGCCCGCTGACCAACCCGGCCGGGGCCACGCGCCAGCTGATCGGGGTCTCCGACCCCGCGTACCTTGAGACGATGGCGGGGGCATTACGTCTGCTCGGGACCAAGCACGCACTGCTCGTCTCGAGCGAGGACGGGCTCGACGAGCTCAGCATCTCGGCGCCGACCATGGTGGTCGAGGTGATCGGGGGAGAGCTGCGGAGTCACTCGGTCTCGCCGCAGGACGTGGGCCTCGCGACGGCACCTCCGGAAAGCGTTCCCGGCGGCGACGCGGCGCAGAACGCGCAGACTGCGCGCTCGATCTTTGCCGGCGAGCCGGGCGCGGCGCGCGACCTGGCCGTGCTCAACGCCGGCGCGGCGATCTACGCCGGCGGCGGCGCGGACACGCTCGAGGCTGGCGTGCGGGCGGCCGAGCAGGCGATCGACGCCGGCGCCGCGGCGGCTGCACTCGAGCGGTTCG
>DATIEI010000100.1:0-9717 GCA_035455845.1 Solirubrobacteraceae bacterium | reverse complement strand
GGCTGGCAGGGCTGGCCGGAGCAGGCCCCGTTCGATGCGATCAACGTCGCCGCCGCGATGGGCGCGGACCCCCCGCACGGCCTCGAGGAGCAGCTGGCCGACGGCGGACGGATGGTGGCGCCGGTCGGCACCAAGGAGCAGCATCTGGTCCTGACCCAGCGCGCCGGTGACCGCTTCACCCGCCTCCGGCTAGAGGCAGTGCAGTTTGTTCCGCTCGTGCGGGAGCGGTAGGCACGAGCTCAGCCAGGCGCTCCCGCATCACCTCGATGGCCACCGGGTTGCGATCGACCAGCACGAACCGCCGGCCCAGGCCGCGACACACGGCGCCCAGCGTGCCCGACCCGGCGAACGGATCCAGGCACCAGCCACCCGGCCGGGAGGAGGCGGCCACCATGCGGCGTAGGACCCCCTCGGGCTTCTGGGTCGGATAGCCGGTCTTCTCGCGCCCATTGGTGGGGACGATCGTGTGGAACCACACGTCGGTGGGGCGCTTGCCCCGCGCCGCCTTCTCGGCGCTGACCAACCCCGGGGCCATGTACGGCTCGCGCTCGACCGCATCGGCATCGAACCAATGGCCGCCCGGACTTCGAACGTACACCAGGATCGTGTCGTGCTTGGCCGGCCAGCGCCGGCGCGGCTTGGCGCCGTAGTCGTAGCTCCAGATCAACTCGTTCAGGAACGCGTCCCGGCCGAACACCTCGTCCAGGAGCAGCTTGCAGTAGTGCGCCTCGCGGTAGTCGATGTGGAAATACAGCGTCCCGTGCGGCGCCAGCAGGTACCGGGCTCGCTCCAGCCGCGGGGCCAGGAACCGCAGGTAGTCGTCGAATGCATCGTCGTAACTCAGCGTCCGCAAGACCTCCGACCGGTAGCGCCGGCCGCCGAAACCGACCCGATCCCCATCGCAGTCCGCGGACACCGACAGCGACCGCCGGGCCTGGGCGCGGCCGGTGTTGAACGGAGGATCCATGTAGATCAGGTCGAAGAATCCGTCCGGCAGCGCCGCCAGAACCGGGGTGTTGTCCCCGGCGATGACCAGGTCGTCGTCGAGCACCAACGGATCATTCGCGACCTGTATCCGCATGCGCACGAGACCGTACCGGGGCGCTCGGCGACACCGACTTGACGCTGTAGCCGCTACGATCGCAGTTCGGTGATCACCAACCGCTACCACGCGATGCGCAATTCCCGGCTCGGCCTGCGCCTCGCGGACACGGCGCTGGCGCGCCGGATCCTCCAATCGCCGCTCAGCGCGCGCATCACTCGCTACACGCTCGGCTCGGTCGTGGCCGCGGGCACCAGCGCGATCGTGTTCGCGATCCTGTACGTCATGGGCGTCGGCACGACCGCGTGCTCGATCGTCGCGTTCATCGCCGGCGCCATCCCGAACTGGATCCTCAACCGCCGCTGGGCCTGGCGGGTCCAGGGCCGGATCGCCATCGGGCGCGAGGTCGTGGCCTACGTGATCGTTTCGGTCCTCACGCTGTTCATCACCGCGGAGACCACCGCCTGGGCCCAGCGCCACGTGCAGAGCATTCCGGCCCACCACGGCATCCGCGTGCTCCTGGTCACCGGCTCCTACCTGGCCGTGTTCGCGGTGCTGTTCGTAGCCCGCTTCGCGGTCTACGAGGTGTGGATCTTCTCGGGCCGCAGCCGCATTCGCGCCGCGTTCCGATCGCGCATCCAGGTGCGCAACGCCGCACGGGCGAACCGCACCCCATAGCCGAAGTTCCCGCCCTTCTTGGTGCCGGTGGCGTGCACGCCCCGGTCGCGCATGGTCGTGGGGACCTCACCCAGACGGTAACCGTGCAGCGCCGCTGAGATCATCAACTCGGACGCCTGGTACTGCGGCTGCTCGAGCTTCACCGCTCCGGTCACCTCGGCGCGCATCGCGCGGATCCCACAGGCCGGATCCGTCACCCGCTGACGCACGAGCACGCTGATCAGCGCGCCGAACACCAGCACACCAAGATGCCGGACGCGATCCGTAGTCAGCTCGGCACCCAGTCGGCGCGAACCCGACACGAAGTCGGCCTGACCATCGAGGATCGGCTGAACCACGCGGGCGATCTCATCGGGCTCGTACTGACCGTCTGCGTCGATCGTGGCGATCACCTGCGCCCCGCGCGCTCGAGCGAGCCAGTAGCCGAGCCGCAGGGCGGCGCCCTGGCCGCGGTTGACCGGGACATCGCACACCAGGGCGCCGGCGCCCGCGGCCTTCGCCGCGGTGGCGTCGCGCGCCCCGTCGACCACCACGATCACCTCGGTCTTCAAGCCGGCGGCCGAGCGCGGAATCTCGCCGACCACGGCCGCCACGGTCGGCTCCTCGTTATAGGCCGGGATCACGATGGCGAGTGGCGCGCCGAGGCCGGGCGGGTGAACCGACAGGAAGGCCTGAGCGGCGCTCCGCTCCTCGGGGGCGAGCCGATCGAGCTCGGCCTCCAGGTCGAAGCCGATCCGCGTCGCGGACGCGTCAGCTCCGGTCCTGCCGGAGACCGTGCTCATGACGCGCTCACCGGCGCCACCGGCATGCCCGCGACGATCGTGTCGAGGTCGGCCGCCGACCACTCTTCCCAGACCCCGCGGACCCCGGATTCAAAGTCATAACGCGGCGACCATCCGGCGGCCCGGGCGCGCGAAGGGTCGACGATCACGGCGGGCATCTCACCCGGCCGAGCGGGCCCGTGCCGGACCTCGAGCGAGGCCCCGGTGACCGACCGTACTGTGTCCAGCACCTCGAGCACCGACAGCGACGTGCCCGAGCCGATCACCACCGGCCCGTGCCAGGCCTCATTGACCAGCCCGATCTTGACCGCGTCGATCACGTCGGAGACGTGCACGTAGTCGCGCACCTGGCGCCCGTCGCCGTAGATCTCGAACTCACGCTCGAGCCGGATCGCGCGCATCAGACGGGCCACGATCGAGTCCTTGGCCTGCATGCCCGGGCCGTACACGTTGGTCAAACGCAGGCACACGCACCGGACGCCGTACGACGCGGTGTAGGCTGACATCAGCATCTCGCCCGCGGCCTTGGTTGCGCCGTAGGGCGTCAACGGGCGCAAGACAGCCGTCTCGGCGATCGCCGGCCCCTCCATGGGGCCGGTCACCGCGTTGGTCGACGCGAACGCCAGGGACGACACGCCCGCCGCGCGTGCCGCCTCGAGCACCGCGTGCGTGCCGGCCACGTTGGTGTCGAACGTCCCGCCGGGATTCTCGACCGAGCGCAGCACCGAGGTCACCGCGGCCAGATGCACGACCGAGTCGATCCCGCCGTCGAAAGCCGCATCCAGTACCTCGGCGTCCCCGAGCTCGCCGACCACGGTGTCGACCGAAGGATCGGGGTGGGGCCGCAGGTCGACCACCCGCACCGACGCACCGGCCCGGGCCAGTCCGGCCACGGCGTGGCGCCCAATGAACCCGGACCCGCCGGTGACGAGGACCCGGCGCCCGTTCAGGCCCGACGACGCGCTCACGTCTTGTGCCCCTCGGGTCGCGGCACTAGGCCAGTGCCCGGCTCGAGGTCTGGGGCAGCTCGCTGGTCGTCTCGCGCCAGCTCACCGTGGGCATGATCGCCGCCAGGTCCACGCGGTCCTTGTGACGCTCGACCACGTCGAACAGGTGGTCGATCAGGGCCATCGAGAGCAGCGTCGGCTTCAGTCCCAGCTCCTCCAGCTTGGAGTGCTTGACGTTGTAGTAGTGGCCCTCGGCCTCGACGCGCGGGTTGTCGACGTGCTCGATCGTCGCCTGACCCGGGAACTCCTGGGCGACCGTCTCGGCGATCTGCTTGACCGACATCGACTCGGTCATCTGGTTGAAGACCCGGAACTCGCCGCGCTCGGCGGGAGTCTCCGATGCGATCCGGATGCACTCGACGGTGTCGACGATGTTGATCAGGCCGCGCGTCTGTGAACCGTCCCCGTACACGGTCAGGGGATGGCCGAGCACCGCCTGGATGACCATTCGGTTGAGCACCGTGCCGAACACGCCGTCGTAGTCGAACCGGGTGGCCAGTCGCGGGTCGAGCTTGGTCTGCTCGGTGTCGGCGCCGTACACGACCCCCTGGTTGAGGTCGGTGGCGCGCAGACCCCAGATGCGACAACCGAACTCGATGTTGTGGCTGTCGTGCACCTTCGAGAGGTGGTAGAAGGAGCCGGGCCGCTTCGGGAACAGGATGCGATCCTTGCGACCGTTGTGGACCACCTCGAACCAGCCCTCCTCGATGTCGATGTTCGGCGTCCCGTACTCGCCCATCGTCCCTAGCTTGACCAGGTGGATATCGCGATCGATGTCACCGATCGCGTACATCACGTTGAGCGTGCCGACGATGTTGTTGGTCTGCGTGTAGACGCAGTGCGCCTGATCGATCATCGAGTACGGCGCGGCGCGCTGCTCGCCGAAGTGGACGATCGTGTCGGGCCTGAAGTCGCCGACCATCTCGTGCACAAACGCCGCCTCGCAAAGATCGCCCACGTAGGTCTTGATCGTCTTGCCCGTGATCTCGGCCCACGCGGCGACGCGCTCCTCGAGCGAGTAGATCGGAACCAGGCTCTCGACTCCCATCTCCTCGTCGTAGCGGCGACGCGCGAAGTTGTCGTTGACCGCTACCTCGTGCCCGAGGGCACTGAGATGGAGAGCGGTGGGCCAGCCGAGGTATCCGTCACCGCCAAGTACCAAGATTTGCATATAGGCGCTCCAATGCCTGACGTCGAATACGGGGGTCTTCAGCGCTCTCGGCCGATGGGGCGGCGCGTCGATGGGCCAAGGTCCAGGCAATTCCCGGCCCGCGAGCGCACGAGGATAGCCGACGAACCGTACGCGAGACGTCAGATGCCCTCGCGCCAGGGGACGGCGACTGGGCCGCTTCGCGGCATCCATGGGGCCCCTTACCCCGTCCGGACAGTGTTGGTGCTCCCTCGATTGCTACCGTCAGCGCCGCCCCCGTGTCCGAGCAGACCCTAGACGCAGCCGAGCTCGAAGAAGTCCCGTCCGGTCCGCCTGGCGCCGAGCGCCGGCCGGCCGCGCGCGCCGGCTGGGCGGCGCTGGCCTACCGCTACCGCTGGGTCCTCACCGCGGCCGGGCTGCTGATCGTCTCGCTGGCCATCCTGCTCTACGCGCGCACGCGCCCGGGTTACGATCCGTACGGCTGGCTGGTCTGGGGCAAGCTGACCATCCACCTCAAGCTCGACACCAACGGCGCGCCGTCCTGGAAGCCGATGCCGTACCTGTTCACGGTGCCCTACGCGGTGTTCGGCCGCTATGCGCTGTGGCTGTGGATGGTCACCTCGGTGGCGATCTCGCTGAGCGGCATGATCTTCGCCTGGCGAATCGCCTTCCGCCTGACCTACTCGCGCCCCGAGCGCCGCTACGCCTCCTACGTGGCCGGCCTCGCCGCGGCCCTGTTCTTGCTCGCGCTCCAGGACCCCATCGGCAGCTTCAACACCCCGTTCAACTACACCCACTACATCCTCAGCGCGGAGTCCGACACGATGATCGTGTCCCTCTGCCTGCTGGCCATCGATCTGCACCTGAACGGCCACCACAAGTGGGCGTTCTGGATCTGGTGGCTGGGCTCCCTAGGGCGCCCCGAGGTGTGGCCGTTCTATGGGCTCGCCGGTGTGTGGCTGTGGTGGAAGCAGCCGAGCTACCGCAAATGGCTGTACGCCTCGCTGCTGGGGCTGGCTTTCCTGTGGTTCGGGATTCCCGGCTTGACCTCGAAGAGCCTCCTGACCGCCGGCAACATCGCCGAGAACTCGCCCCGGGCGATCCACGGCAACAAGGTCACCGGGACGATCACCCGCTTCCACCAGCTGCTCCCGAACGCCGTGTGGGTGCTGGCCCTGCTGACGGTCGCGTGGGCGGCCTGGCGCCGGCGGATCGCGGTCCTCGTCCTGGCCGGCGGCGCGCTGCTATGGGTGCTGATCGAGATCGCGTTCGCGCTGCACGGCTTTCCGGCCGTGCCGCGCTACCTGTTCGAGGCCGGGGCGGTGGTCGGGATCCTGGCCGCCGTGTTCATCGGGCGGATCGTCCACGAGTTGCCGGCGCTCCTGGCCGGGTGGACTCGGCGGCTCGGCGGCGGCGGGCTCGGCTCACGGCTGGCCACCCATGTGGGCACGTGGGGCACGGTCCTGGTCCTCGTGTTGATCGCCGGCTCGATGCTCGGCGCCGCCCACCGACAGGAACGGCTCGAGCGAAAGGACCTGCGCCTGCAACGCGACCGGACGGCGCTGATCGGCCACCTGTCCGGCGTGGTCCGGACGCTGGGCACCGCGAACATGTTTGCCTGCGGACAGCCGAACATCCCGATCGGCTACCAGAGCGTGTTCGCCTGGTATGCCGGCGTGAAGACCGGCGTGCTGTACGTGAGCCGCCCCTACCTGGCCGCGCACCCGCACCCTCTGGTCAACATCTACCCGATAGCCGGCAATGGCTGGAAGGCGTTCCCCAGCAACGTGGACCCGGCGCACGCGGCCGCCTGCAGCAAGATGCACCTCATCTACCACGGCTCATGAGGCCGTGCGGTCGTCCGCGCGCGAGCGCAGGGCAGCGGGTCGCAGGCGTCTGGCCGTAGCCGGCGGCGCGCTCCTGGCCCTGATTGTCGTCCTGGTCGTCGTCCTGAGCTCCTCGGGAGGCGGGTCGGGCCCGCCACCGCTTCCGCTCCCGGGCATCGGCCAGCCGGCCAAGCCGGGTGATCCGTTCGCCTACGTGTCCGGTCGTGAGTCGGACTTCGTGTCCCGCGCGATCGAAGGCTCGGATCACGTCCTGTACGTCAAGAGCCCCGGTGGGGCGCTCGCCACCGCGGCCCGGGTCGCGCGGGTCAGGCCCTTGATCGACCAGGCGCTCGCCGGCACGAGTCTTGACCCGGGCATGGTCGAGGCGCTGGTGTTCGTCGAGAGCGCCGGCCGGCCCGATGTGATCGTCGGGGGGGATCCGGCGAACGCGAGCGGGCTGACCCAGATCCTGGCCTCGACCGCGTCCTCGCTTCTCGGCATGCACATCGACCTGGCGCGCAGCCGCAAGCTGACCGGCCGGATATTCCTGGCCTCCGCGCGCGGGCAGACCGGCCTCGCCGCCCGCCTCGAGCGCGCGCGGGCCAAGCTCGACGACCGCTTCGACCCGGCCAAGGCGCTGGCCGGGACCGTGCGCTACCTGGAGATCGCCGAGCGGCACCTGGGCCGGACCGACCTCGCGTTCGAGTCCTACCACATGGGGATCGGCAACCTGCAGCGCGTGCTCGACCTCTACGACGGCGGCCACGCCGTTCCCTATCCGCAGCTCTACTTCGACACGGCGCCCGACCACAACCGGGCCGCCTTCGCGCTGATCTCGAGCTTCGGCGACGACTCCTCGCTGTACTACTGGCGGCTCCTCGGCGCCCAGCGGATCATGCGCCTCTACCGAACCGATCGACCGCGACTGGAACGGCTGATCGCGCTGCAGACCGCGTCCGACTCAAACGCGCAGGTCCTGCACCCACCCGACGGCCTGCATCCGTTTGCCGACCCGGACGCGCTCGACCGGGCCTACGCGTCGCGCACGGTTCTGCCGCTGCCCTCCAACCCGGCGCGGCTCGGCCTGCGCTACGACCCTGGCATCGGAGCGTTGGCGTCGCGGCTTCACTTCACGCCGGCCGTGTATCGCGGGCTGCGCCCCGCCGCGCTCGACCTGCTGATCGCGCTCGCCGCGCGCGTGCGGGAGCTCTCGAAGCTTCCGCGCTCGACCTTGACCGTGACCAGCGCGGTGAGCGACCAGCGCTACCAGGGGTTGCTCGGCGTGAGCGATCCGCCGGCCGCCGCCGGCTGGTCGTTCACGATCGCGCGCAGGTACGCCAGTCGGGCCCAGGCCGACGCCTTCCAGGCCATGCTCGACCGCCTCCAGGCGCTCAACTTGATCGCCTGGGAGCGCTTCCCGTCCGAGATCGAGATCACCGTGGCCGCGGACGCCTCGCAAGCCCTCGTGCACGGTCCCTGAAGCGCCGTAGACCGCTGCGCGGGCAGGTAGCTTCCTGGCTCGTGCCCGGCATCGTCCGCACCCCTGACAACCTCCTCGCCCGCGTCCCCGACTTCTCGTTCAAGCCGAGGTATCGCAAGTTCCAGGGACTGCGCCTGGCCCACATCGACGAGGGCAAGGGCCCTCCGGTGGTGTTCCTCCACGGCGAGCCGACCTGGTCGTTTCTGTGGCGCAAGGTGATTCCCCCGATCCGCGAGGCGGGCTACCGGTGTATCGCGCCCGACCTGCCCGGGTTCGGTCGCTCGGACAAGCCGATCGACCTCGAGTGGTACACCTACGACCGCCACACGGCCGCCGTGTCGTCGCTGTTCGCGGAACTCAAGCTGCAGGACGCGACGATCGTCGTGCACGACTGGGGTGGTCCGATCGGGCTCCGGGTCGCGGTTGAGCAGCCCGACCGGATCGGGCGCATGGTCGTGCTCGACAGCGGCCTGTTCACCGGGCACCAGAAGATGACCGAGTCCTGGATGGCCTTCCGCGAGCTGGCCCAGCGCAGCGAGGACCTGCCGGTGTCGTTCCTGATCCGCGCCGGGTGCCGGATGGCGCCGCCGGCAAACGTAATCGCCGCCTACGAGGCGCCGTTCCCGACCCCGGCCTCGAAGGCGGGGGCACGCGCGTTCCCGCTGATCCTCCCCACGACGCCCCAGATGGAGGGGGCCGCGACCGGCCAGCGCGTGCTCGCGAGGCTCGGCTCCGACCCGCGACCCAAGCTGATCATCTGGGGCGAGGACGACGCGATCCTGCCGCTCGAGTCCGGGTGGCGCTTCGCCCGGGCGATCGGCGCCGAGGTCGACCACGTGATCAAGGGCGTCGGTCACTACCTCCAGGAGGACGCGGGGCACCAGGTCGGGCGGATGATCCTACGCTGGCTGAGGGCGTACGTTCACACTGGCAAGCGATGACCGACGCGATCCGCACCCCCGACGAGATACTGAGCGGGCTGCCTTCGTTCCCGTTCGAGTCGAATTATCGAGATTTCGAGGACATTCGTCTCGCCCATCTCGACGTCGGCGACGGCCCGCCGGTGCTGTTCATGCACGGTGAGCCGACCTGGTCGTTCCTGTGGCGGCACGTGATCCCGTCGGTGCGCGACGCCGGCTACCGATGCATCGCGCCTGACCTGCCCGGGTTCGGCCGTTCGGACAAGCCAGTCGACATCGGCTGGTACACCTACGACCGCCACACCGAGAGCGTTCTAGCCCTGGTCGACGAGCTGGACGTGCGCGACGCCACGATCGTGGTGCACGACTGGGGCGGCCCGATCGGCCTGCGGGTCGCGGTCGAGCGCCCCGACCGGATCGCTCGCATCGTCGTGCTCGACACCGGCCTGTTCACCGGCCACCAGCCGATGAACGACGCATGGATGGCGTTCCGAGCGTTCGTCGAGCGAACCGAGGACCTCCCTGTGGGCATGCTGGTGCGGCGGGCCTGCCTGAACGACCCGGGCGACGAGGTGATCGCCGCCTACGACGCGCCGTTCCCGAACCCCGCCGCCAAGGCCGGCGCGCGGGCGTTTCCGCTCATCCTCCCGCTGACGCCCGATGCGCCCGGGGCGGACGCCGGCCAGCGCGTGCTCGATGCGCTGCGAGCCGACGCCCGCCCCAAGTTGTTCGTGTGGGCAGAGTCCGACCCGGTGCTGCCGCTCGAGACCGGCCGCCGGTTCGCGGCCGCGCTGGGAGGCGAGATCGACCATGTGATCGGCGGCGCCTCGCA
>DATIEI010000099.1:0-2292 GCA_035455845.1 Solirubrobacteraceae bacterium | reverse complement strand
GCCACAGCGCCGGCCTCGCGCGCCCGGTCGGCGGCCCAGCCGCCACCCTCGCGCTCGAGCCCCTCCCGCAGCGCGGCGTCGACCTCGAACAGGTTGACCGGCTGGAGCGGTGGCGCCTGATTCAGAACCTCGCGCGCGGGATCGATGGTGTCAGTGTGAATCGCGATTCACATAGCCTACCGGAGACGTCTGCGATGTCCACGCATCCGGTCCAGGCGGCGCGGAGCCGGGCGCGCGGAACGCCGCGCCGCTCGCTCCGCGTCGCGCGCTCGCTGCCGGTCCTCGCTGAAGCCCACCTCGGCGAATACCAGGCTGACCGCCTCAACGCACCCGAGGCTGATCAGCACCAGCGCCAGGGGCGCGCCGAGCCCGGCACCGACCGCCACCGCGCAAACCGCGCCGGCCAGGACGAGCAGCACGGCGGAGCCGAAGCCGACGATCCGAGATCGCCGGCTCAAATGGCTCCGCCGCGGCTCAACAGGTGGTTACTCGTCTCCGTCCACGTCGTCCGGCACGTCGAGCTCGGCGAGCTCGTCGACGAACCCGAGCGAGGAGCGACCGTCGCCGATCCCCTCGAGGTCGGAGAGGTCGGGCTCCGGCCCGCCGAACCCAGTCAGGCCCTCGCCGTCGGTGAGACCGAGCTCGGCCGCCAGGTCGTCGTGATCGAGCAGACCGACGTCGTCCATGCCGCGGGGCAGCGGTTCGGACGGCTCGATCTCGATCCGCCGGTAGCGCTTGAGACCGGTCGCCGCCGGAATCAGCTTGCCGATGATCACGTTCTCCTTCAGGCCGACCAGACGGTCGATCTTGCCCTCGAGCGCCGCGTCGGTGAGCACCTTGGTGGTCTCCTGGAACGAGGCCGCCGACAGGAACGAGTCGGTGTTCAGCGAGGCCTTGGTGATCCCGAGGATGATCTCCTCGGCCTGGGCGGCCTCGCCGCCGCCGTCGATCACGGCCTTGTTGACGCGACCGTAGTCGAACCGGTCAACGAACTGACCGGGCAGCAGATCGGTGTCGCCCTTCTGGTCGACCCGCACCCGCTTCATCATCTGGCGCACGATCAGCTCGATGTGCTTGTCGTTGATGTCGACGCCCTGGGACTTGTAGACCTCCTGGACCTCGCGGACCAGGTACATCTCGGTCTCGGTCCGGCCGCGCACCGCGAGCAGCTCCGCCGGGTACAGCGAGCCCTCGTTGAGCTGGGTGCCGGGCTCGATCTTCTCGCCCTCGTCCACGAACAGCCGCGTCCGGCGCGGGAACGTGTGACGATGCTCCTCGCCCGAGTCGTCGGTGATCACCACGGTCACCGCCTTGTCGGACTCCTCGATCGAGACCTTGCCGCCGATCTCGGCGATCTTGGCCAGACCCTTGGGCTTGCGCGCCTCGAACAGCTCGACCACGCGTGGCAGACCGTGCGTGATGTCCGCGCCCGCGACACCGCCGGTGTGGAACGTCCGCATGGTCAGCTGCGTGCCCGGCTCGCCGATCGACTGCGCGGCGATGATGCCCACCGCGTCGCCGATCTGGGCGATCTTGCCCGCGGCCAGTGAGCGCCCGTAGCACGCCTGGCACACGCCGGTCGGTGCCTCGCACTTGAGCACCGAGCGCACCGGCACCGTGATCACGTTGCCCTTCTCGGTGTCGTCGTGCCAGGACTCGAACAGGTCGGCCAGCTCGGCGCGATCGATCTCCTTGCCCTTCTCGACGATCACTCGGCCGCGCTTGGTCGTGATGTCCTGCGCGGCGATCCGGCCGAGCAGGTTGTCGTTGGCCTCACCGGTGGGCCGCAGCCCGCGGTTGTCGGCCCCGCCCTCGAGCTTGGACACCGGCATCTCGACGTACTCCTCGGTGCCGCAGTCCTCCTGGCGGATGATCACGTCCTGCGCGACGTCGACCAGACGCCGCGTCAGGTAGCCCGAGTCCGCGGTGCGGAGCGCCGTGTCGGCCAGACCCTTACGGGCACCGTGGGTCGAGATGAAGTACTCGAGCACGGTCAAACCCTCCTGGAAGGAGGCCTTGATCGGCCGCTCGATGATCTCGCCCTTCGGATTGGCCATCAGCCCGCGCATGCCGGCCAGCTGGCGAATCTGCGAGAAGGACCCGCGGGCACCAGAGTTGGCCATCATGAAGATCGGGTTGAGCTCATCGAGGTGATCGTTGAGCGCCTGCCCGACCTCGTTGGTGGCGCGATCCCACAGGGCGGTCACCGCCTCGTGGCGCTCCTCCTGGTTGATCTCGCCGTTCTCGTACTGCTCCTCGATGACGGCGAGCTGGGCGTCGTAGCGAGCCAGG
>DATIEI010000098.1:0-2657 GCA_035455845.1 Solirubrobacteraceae bacterium | reverse complement strand
TCGCCGAGCAGGAGACCGCACGGTTCGCGGCGGCCGGTCGACGCGGCGTGGTGCTGCGTCTGGGCCTGCTCGACGGTCCAGGCACCGGACACGGTCGCTTGTACGACGTGTACGGCACGACGCTGCACGTGGCCGACGCCGCCGCCGCCCTGCTGGCCGCGCTGAGCGTGCCGAGCGGGATCTACAACGTGTGCCGCGACGGCGAGCGCATCTCGAACCAGCGGTTCAAGCTGGCGACCGGCTGGCGCCCCCGCCAAGCCACGTGATTAGGCGATCGTGCTCCGGACGCCGAGCCCGCCGACGCGATTCAGTGCATGCTGCCCGAGTTGCGTGCCGAGCCGATGCACCGCCGGCGCATCCGAGTCACGCAGCGGCCGGATATCGAGCGCGCCTCCAGCGTGCCTGCGCGCCGGTCAGGCGACGCGCAGGCGCATGCGCGGGAGCCGGCGCGGGCGCCGGCGCCGGGCGGGACGCCCGACCAGCTGCGCGGCCCGCAGCGACAGCAGCGTGACGGTGTCCGCGGTGCGCCGGAACGGGTTGGCCACCACGCGGCCGTCGCTTAGCGACGTTGCCGCGACGGCCTCGCCGTCGACGAGCGCGAGCAAAATCTGTCCCTGGAGTGGCCGCGCGTCGTCCAACGCCGCCAGGCGGAGGACCGCCCTCGCGTCGTCGTCGTCGTCGGCGATCCGTATTGCCAGTGTGTGATCGTTCGAAGTGGTCATGGTGCCATCTTGCGCCTAAGACGCGCCGCGCACATCGGGCAGATGGAGCCAATCGGTCGCGTGTCGGCCTTAGTGCGCCGCGAGCAGGGCCTTACACGACGGTTCGCGCTTGAGAGGAATCTGGTGGTCGCGTGGCGAGTTGTTCGCGCCTGCCACAATGATTCCGGGTGGCGGAGCACTATCAACGTCCGGGCTGGTTCACGACCAACGTCTTCAACCGGGTCGTGGCCAGCTTGACCCGCCTCGGGATCAGCGTGTACGGCTCCCGCGTGCTCGAGGTCAGGGGACGCAAGTCGGGTGAGTGGCGGAGCACCCCGGTGAACCTGCTCCGGTATGAGGGAGACGATTATCTGGTCGCCCCGCGCGGGCAGACGCAATGGGTCAAGAACTTGCGGGCCAGCGGCGAGGGCCGCCTGAGGGTCGGCCGGCGCACGCAGCCGTTCAACGCGGTCGAGGTCACGGAGGATGAGAAGCCGCCGCTGCTTCGCGCCTACCTGAAGAAATGGAAGTTCGAGGTGGGAGCGTTCTTTGCCGGCGTTGGACCGGATGCGCCCGACGATGAGCTGCGTCGGATCGGGCCCGACCATCCGGCGTTTCGGCTGAGTCTGCAGTGAGCGTGGTGGTCGGGATGTTGGTCGCGGTGGCTTCGGCCATCGGGGCCGCCCCGTCGGGTGTCGTCCCGACGACGGTGCCGGCGGACCGGGCCGCACTCCAGGCCGATGTCAATCTGGCCCAGCGGGTGATCGATGACCCGTCGAGCTCGGGGCAGGAGCTCGCGAGCGCCGGGGCGTTCGAGCAGCTCGCGACCCAAGACCTGGCTCGCCGGCCCCGCGCAGTGCAACGCGCCACGATCGCAGGGCTCGAGCCACCGAGCGCCGCCGCCATGCGTGCGGATCTCGACGCCGCGTCAGCCCTGGCCCGGCTGAACACGCCGCGCAGGTCGCTGCCGCCGTGGCGGATCGTGCAGCCACCCCCGCCGCAGACCCTGCTCGGGTACTTCAAGTCCACCCAGGCGCGCTTCCACGTGCCGTGGCAGTACCTGGCGGCGATCGAGTTCGTCGAGACGAAGTTCGGCCGGATCCATGGGCTGAGCATCGCGGGCGCGGACGGGCCGATGCAGTTCATGCCCGCGACCTGGGCGCGCTATGGCCGCGGAGACGTGCACGACCAGCGCGCGGCGATCGAAGGTGCGGCTCGCTACCTGACCGCCAACGGAGCGCCGCACGACATGGCCGACGCGCTCTACCACTACAACCCGAGCATCGATTACGTGCGATCGGTCAGCGCCTACGCCAACCACATGCGTTCCGATCCGCGCGCCTACTACGGCTACTACTGGTGGCAGGTGATCCTCGCCCTGCGCGATCGCCGGCTCATCCTGCCGGTGGGCTATCCGAAGACGCGACCCGTGCGGGTCAAGTTGCCCGCAGCGCCTCGGTCGGGCTGAGGCGGGACGCCTTGGCCGCCGGGTAGAGCCCCGCGAGCATGCCGATGACCAGGCCGGCGGCGGGCGCGGCGATCAGGGCATACAACGGCACCACGAACGGCTCGTGCCGGGTGGCCGCGTAGACCTCGGTGGCGCCGGCGCCGAGCGCGAGCCCGGCGATCCCGCCCAGCACGGCCAGCAGCGCGGACTCGGCCAGGAACTGGAGGCTGATGTGCCGTCGGGTCGCGCCCAGCGCCCGGCGCAGGCCGATCTCGCCGCGCCGTTCGAGCACCGAGATGACCATGATGTTGGCGATCCCGATCGCGCCCACGAGCAGCGCGACCGCGCCGAGACCGAGCAGCAACGTGGTGAACTGGCCCTGGGCCGCCGCCCGCGCTTCCAACGCGTTCGAGGGCCGCGCGACCTGCACGCCGTCCGGTTGCTGGGGGTCGGCGGTCGGCGCCAGCAGGTTGGACACCGCCACCACGTGGTCCTGGTTCGCGCGTACA
>DATIEI010000097.1:0-13562 GCA_035455845.1 Solirubrobacteraceae bacterium | reverse complement strand
ATGCGGCCCCCGGCGCCCATGTGGCGCAGCGCGCACCAGGTCACGTTGGCTGCCCCCACTAGATTCACGCCGAGGGTGTGCTTCCACGCCTCCTGCCACTCCTCGTAGGTCGTCTCAGCCGCGGCATGGGGCTCGAACACGCCCGCGTTGTTGACCAGGACGTCGATCCCGCCGAGCGCACCGGCCACCTCGTCGACCATGCGCCGAATCGCCTCGGGATCGGCGAGGTCGGCGCCGGCCACGACGTGCCCCTCGCCGGTGAGGGAATCGCGGACCGCGATGGCCGCGCCACGCCGCGATCCGTAGTGCAGACCGACCCGGTCGCCGGATGCGGCAAACGCGCGCGCAGCCGCGGCACCGATGCCCCGGGAGGCGCCGGTGACGAGCACCGCCCTCGACACGCCTCAGCCGCCGCGCTGCACGCGCGATCCCGGGACGATGTCGTCGGAGCCGTCGGGCCAGCGCACCCAGGCCTTGTGGCCGCCGTCGTAGTCGTCGCCGAACAAGATCAGTGTGGCCGGATCGCCGAGCGCCGTGCACGGCTCCTCGCCCTCGGAGTCGAGTCCGCGCCAGAGCCGCACGAACCGGTTGTGCTCGAGCTCGTAGGCCACAGTGGTCGGATCGGTGTGGCCGGGGTGGATGTGCGTCTCGGGCGGGAGCTTCAAGAGCTTGTCCATGATCGAGGACTTGATGTCGGCGAAGCCGGTACTCCCGGGCGCGTGCACTCCGCCGACCGATCCCTTGAACAAGGTGTCGCCGGTGAAAACGTTGGTCCCATTGACGAGCAGCGACAACATCCCCGCCGTGTGACCTGGGGTGTGGATCGGCTCCACCGTCAGAGCGCCGCTCTCGATCGTCTGTCCCGGGGCCATCGTGCCGGTGGCGGCCGGCACCCGATCGCGCTCGAGCTCGTGGATCAGCACCGGAATCCCGGGGTGGCGCGCCAGCACCTGGTCAACCTCGGACACATGATCGTGGTGGTGATGGGTGAGCAGCACATGGGTCAGCGTCAGCTGCCCGCGGTCCAGGTACTCGAGCAGCGGCGCCACCGGTCCCCCAGCGTCGATCATCACCGCGTGCCCGCCGGGCTCATCCGCCACCAGGTAGGTGTTGGACAGGAAGTCGTCGTTCATCGAGCGCTCGACGATCACACCGGGCAGCCTACTCGTTAGCCTGCGCAGTCATGAGCCTTCTGCACACCTGTTACCGCATCACCGACATCGACCGGTCCGTGAAGTTCTACGAGGCGCTCGGCTTCGAAGAGCGCCGCCGCGCGCCGATCCGCGACGAGGCCATCAACGTGTTCATGAGCCTCCCCGACGACGGTCCCGAGCCCAAGCTCGAGCTCACCTACAACTTCGGCGTGGACTCCTACGAGCTCGGCACGGCCTACGGGCACATCGCGATCGCCGCCCCCGACCTCGACGCCACCCTGGCGCGGCTGAAGGAGCAGGGGATCGAGCCCGAGCGCCCGCCGTACACGGTCAGCGAGGGCGGCAACCGCCTGTGCTTCGTGCGCGATCCGGACAACTACCGGATCGAGCTGATCGAGAAAGGCTGAATCGCTAGCCTTCGAGAGGCCGATGGCCGACCCGTCCAAGATCGCGATCCTGCTCAAGCAGGTCGCCATGGGCGTCAACGCCCACGACCGCGAGAACCCCGATCACAACACATGGGGGATCGGGATGGCGCACTTCGACATCGAGCGACTCGGCCTCGAGGAGGGCGAGGAGCTGATCCCGGGCATCGTGCTCCAGGCCGACGGCGGGCAGACCGGCCAGTTCCGGATCCTGTGCGACGGCCAGCACGATCAGGGCGAGGTCGAAGAGGAAGAGGAGGTGGTCGACGCGGTGGCCGAGCAGGAACTCGCCGAGCCGCTCCAGGCGCCGGGCCCGGCGCCCCGAGTTCGGCCGCCGTTCTAGGCCCGGCGCGTGTGACCGGGACCGCATCGACGACCGCGATCGGCGCCGTCCGCCTGCTCGAGTCGCTCGAGCAGCTCGGCGTGGAGGTCGTGTTCGGGCTGCCCGGCGTGCACAACCTCCCGATCTGGAAAGCGCTCTCGGAGTCCGACATCCGCCTGGTCGGCGTCCGGCACGAGCAGACCGCGGTGTACGCCGCCGACGGGTATGCCCGCGCCACCGGCCGCCTCGGCGTGGCTGTGGTCACGACCGGCCCGGGCGCGGCCAACACCCTGGGCGCCACCGGGGAGGCGATGGCCGCGGGCTCGCCGGTCCTGGTCATCGCCACCGACATCGCCACCGCGCTGCGGCGCGAGGGCGTCTACGGAGGCACCCTGCACGAGACCCGCGACCAGACCGCGATGTTCGTCCCGGTGACCAAAGGGGCGCGGATGCTGGCGAGCGCGGACGAGATCGCCGCGGCGGCGCTCGAGGCCGGACGACACGCGCTGGTGGCGCCCACCGGGCCCGTCTACCTCGGGGTGCCCACCGACCTCCTATCCAGCCACGCCGCGGCCGAGCCGCCGCCGGCTGACGAATCGCCGCGGCCAGGCCCGGCGCGGCCCGATCCCGCGCTGCTAGATCGGGCGGCAGACATCTTGGCCCGGTCCGAGCGGCCGCTCATCTGGACCGGCGGCGGGGCGCTCCGGGCGGGCGCGGGGCCGGCGGTCGGCGAGCTGGCGCGCAAGCTGGCCGCGCCGGTGCTCACCACGTACATGGGCCGCGGCCTGCTCGCTCCCGAGCACCCCTGCGCGGTACCCGGCCCGGTCCACTCACCGGAGGTCGGCGCGCTGTGGGACGAGGCCGACGTCGTGGTGGCCGTCGGCACCGACTTCGACGGGACCAACACGCAGAACTGGAAGCTGCCCGCGCCGCCGACGCTGATCGCGGTGAACATCGACGAGACCGAGGCGAGTAAGCACTACGCCGCCGACGTGGCGCTGATCGGCGACGCCCGCACGGTGCTCGAGGCGCTCGCTCCGCGCGTCCAGGCGCGCCCGGGGCTTCGCGATCTCGAGCGTCGCCTGGCGCAGATCGGCGCCGAGCTCTCGGGCTGGTTGCATGACGACGATCCCGGTGCCGCGGCCCTCCTCGAGATCGTGCACCGCGTACTACCGCCGGACGCGGTGGTGTTCACCGACATGTGCATCCCGGGGTACTGGCTGGGCGGCTACTGGCGAGTGCCGGCGCCCCGCAAGCTCGGCTACCCGCTGGGCTGGGGGACGCTCGGCTTCGGGTTCCCCGCCTCGCTGGGCGCCGCCCTGGCCGGCGCCGGCCCGACCGTGTGCCTGTGCGGCGACGGCGGATTCATGTACGCGTGCGGCGAGCTGGCCACGATGATGCAGGAGCGGATCCCGCTCACGATCGTGCTGGTCGACGACGGTGGCTACGGCATGCTCCGCTACGACCAGGTCCTGTCCGGCGAGGAGCCGTTCGGGGTGGACCTGCTCACCCCCGACTTCGCCGCGCTGGCCGGCTCTTTCGGCCTGCCGAGCACGCGCGTCGCCGGCTTCGGTACCGAGTTCGAGCAGGCTCTACGCGACTCAGTCGCCGCGCACGAGCCCCGCATGATCCTGGTCCGCGCCTCGCTCAAGCCGCCGCCCACCACCTCGCCCCGCTGGTACCGAAAGGGCTGAGACACCCGTGACGTACTCGATCGTCGCCCGCGATCCCGATACCGGCGAGCTCGGAGTGGCGGTCCAGTCGCACTGGTTCTCGGTCGGTTCGATCGTCACCTGGGCACAGCCCGGCGTCGGCGCCGTGGCCACCCAGGCGAACGCCGAGGCGGCCTACGGGCCAAGTGCCCTCGCGCTGCTGGCGGACGGCGTTCCGGCGCCCGATGCGCTCGCCCAGCTCGTGGCGGCCGATCCGGGTGGTCCCTCGCGCCAGGTGGCGGTGGTCGACGCCCACGGCAGGGTCGGGGTGCACACCGGCCCCAAGTGCATCGCGTACGCCGGCCACATCACCGGCGAGGGCGTCTCCTGCCAGGCCAACATCATGGTCTCCGAGCGCGTGTGGCCGGCCATGCTCGACGCGTTCAACGCCAGCTCCGGTTCGCTGACGTCGCGCCTGCTCGACGCGCTCGACGCCGCTGAGCGCGAAGGCGGCGATGTCCGCGGCGGCCAGTCGGCCGCCATCCTGGTCGTACCGGGAACGGGTGAGCCGTGGCGCACGGTCGTCTCGCTGCGCGTCGAGGACCATCCCGAGCCGCTGCCCGAGCTGCGCCGGGTGGTCAAGCTGCACGAGGCCTACGGGCTGGCCGGCCAGGCCGACGAGCTACTCAATGCCGGTCGGCACGACGAGGCGGCGCGCCTGTACGTCGCGGCCAGCGAGTGCGTCCCGGACAACCACGAGCTGCTGTTCTGGGCGGGGCTGGGAACGGTCCAGGCCGGCGACCTCGACGGGGGCGTGGCCAAGGTGGAGCGCGCGATCGCGCTCCGGCCCGCCTGGCGCGAGCTGCTCCCGCGCCTGCCCGCCGAGCTCGCGCCGGCGGCGCCGGCCGTGCTGGCCCGGCTGGCCGCCGGCTCCTGGCGACCCGACCCGACCCGTTAGACCGGCTGCTGCGCCGGCTCCTCCACGCCGCCGCGCTCGCGCCACTCCTTGAGCACCATCAGCGAGCCGTCGATGATCCGGTCGACGAACATCTTCGAGTCGTTGAGGCGAGGGAACTCGGCGTCGGGGACATCGACCTCGAGGAAGCGGCAGAGCGGCTCCCATCCCTCCTGGACGCTCCAGACCAGCAACCGGTCCTCGGGGATGCTGCGCTGAACCTGCTCGTGGTAGCGCGTGATGGCCTCGCCCAGCTGTCCCGGCCGCAGCTCGTTACCGGCGAAGATGCCCTGGGCAGCCCACATCCGGGTCATCAGCTGCATATACGCCCGCCACTGCGGATCGACGAGCTCACGGGCCTTGGAGATGTGAGCCATCGGGGACTGGCCGTAGATCACGCCCCAGATCGTGTCGATCATGCTCTTCTCCCAGGCCTCGGGATCCCGGGTGCTCAGCACAACCTTCGCGTCCGGGTAGGCATCGGCCAGCTCCCGGTAGAAGAAGGCTCCCGGCCAATCGACGGTGGACTCGTGCTCGCCGAACACCTCGTCCCAGTCCACCTCGCCGTCGAGGGCCTGCTCCCACTGCTTCGACAGCGGCAGGTTGGTCAGGACATTCACCATGTGGTAGCAGGGGCCGAACCCGAGCATCTCGAGCGCGACCTTCTGCGAGAGCGTGCCGGTTCGTGGCAGTCCCGCGCCGATCACCTTCATGCACTTCCTCCTGTCTGCGACGTTGGCTCGGCGACGATCACGTAGTAGCCGAGGTGTAACTCGTCCAATGAGAGCAATTCGCGGTGGCGCTCCTGCCACCTGCCGGTCTCGAGGTCCGCGCCGAGCGCATCGATCGCGCGGTCCACGGCGGCGCAGCTTACCTGCGCGAACACCGAGGTGCCCGAGCGGACCCGCGGGTCAAGATACGCCTCGGGTCGGCGCCAGTAGGCGGCGTAGAACCCGTCGCGGCAATCGTGCGGCACCGGAACGGGCGTGAGCTCGACCTCGCCGAGACTCGCTCGGAGCTCGTCCTCCCAGGCTCCGAGCACCCGGTGACGGGCCGGAATCAGCTCGAGGAACTCGGGCAAATACTCCGTGGTCATCCAAAACCGTTCGACCTCGCCCGGGTTGATGTTGAACAGCACGATCCGGTGGCGCGCCACCCGGCGCAACTCGGCGAACCCGCGCCGGCGGTCGCTCCAGTGGTGATCGCTCAGCACGGCCATCACCGCGTCGAACGAGTCGTCCTCGAACGGCAGCGCCTCGGCGCGTCCTTGCACGACCGGAGCGGCGCCGGGCGGTCGCTGGGCGATCATCACCGCGGAGGGCTCGAGCGCGACCACCTCGCGGTCGGCCGGCTCGTAGTGGCCGGTGCCGGCGCCAACGTTGAGCACGGTGCGAGCGTCGCCGAGCGCGCTCCAGACCGCGGCGGCGATGCGCGGATCGGTCTGACGCGCGGTCGCGTAGGTCCGCCCGATGCGGTCGTAGAGCTCGGGGGTCATGGGTCGATCAGCACTCCCGGGTTCAGCGCACCGCTCGGGTCGAGCGCCCGCTTGGCCGCGCGCAGCGCGGTGGCGAATGGGTCGGGCCGCTGGCGGTCATACCAGGGACGGTGCGTGCGCCCGACCGCGTGATGGTGGGTGATCGTGCCGCCCCCCTCGATCACCGCCTCCGAGGCGACCCGCTTGATCTCGGCCCACTGCTCGAGCTCGGCGCCCCGCCGGACCGGTGCAAGGATCGTGTAGTAAGGCGCGGGCCCGTCGGGATACACGTGGGTGAAGCGGCAGGTCACGGTGCCCTCGCCGCACGTGTCGCGCACGGCGTCGCCGACCGCGGTGAGCAGCCGCTCGTGAAATTGCGGGAAGCGCTCCCAGGTGATCGCGGTCTCGAACGTCTCGGACAGCACTCCGATGGCTATGAACACATCGCGTAGGTAGGGAGCGCGCAGGAACGCCTCGCGCCAGCTTCCGACCGCGTCGCCGCCGGATCCGCCGCCGCTGCCGCGCCGCTCCCACGAGCCGCCGTGATCGGCGCAGCACTGCAGAGCAGTCGTCATCAGCGGTTCGACGTCGTGCTCGGCCGACTCGAACCCGAGCACGAGGATCGCGTGCCTGCCGTCGCCGGCGCCGGTCACCTCGGCCTCGCGCGCATCGATCAGGCGGCAGTTGGTCGGGTAGAGGCCGGACTGCGAGAGCACCCTGGCCGCCTCGGCGCCCGCCATGAAGTCCTCGAAGCGCACGGCGGCCGATACGCGGTGGACCGGACGGCGTCGCACCCTGACCCACGCCTCGGTGATGATCCCGAGCGTTCCTTCGGAGCCGATCAGCATCCGGTCCGGTGAGACGCCGGCGCCCGACCCCGGCAGCCGGCGCGACTGCCAGACCCCGGCCGGGGTCAGCGCGCGAACCGACTCGACCAGGTCGTCGATGTGGGTGTACAGCGTCGCGAAGTGCCCGCCCGCGCGGGTGGCGATCCAGCCGCCCAGCGTGGAGAACTCGAACGACTGCGGGAAGTGGCGCAGGGTCAGGCCGTGCTCGCCCAGCTGCTGCTCCAAACCCGGTCCGATGGCCCCGGCCTGGATCCGTGCCGACAGCGAGACCGGATCGACCTCGAGCACGCGGTCGAGCGACCCCAGGTCGATCGTCACCACGCCGGCGTAGTCCTCGCAGCCCGCAGCCTCGACGCCGCCGACCACGCTGGTGCCGCCGCCGAACGGGATCACCGCCGCGCCGGCCGAGACCGCCCAGTCGAGCGCCGTCGCAAGTTCATCCTCGGTGCGCGGGTGAACGACGACGTCGGGCGGATGGTCGAAGCGTCCTCGGAACGCGCGCACCACGTCGGCGTACGAGCGGCCATAGGAATGCAGCGCCCGCTGGTAGTCGTCGGTGGCGCAGATCGATCGCAGCGACTCCGGGGGTCGCAGGCGCGGGCCCGGCAGCAGGATCTCAGACAGGGGCGCGGCGAGGTCCGGCTCGGTCGAGCCGAAGCCGAGCCGCCCGACCAGGAACTCGGCCGCGCCGCGGACCTCCTCGGGTGAGAGCTGCTCATCCTCGTAGCCCCAACCCCAGTGCTTCCGGCGTCGCTCCACGGGTGCCGACGGTACCTTGTGCGGCGTGGGTGTATCTGCCGGTGTCTTGGCCCGCGGCCCGTGGGAGCCAGCTCGGGTCGACGTGGCCTGGCGCGATGAGCCGTTCCAGGCGCCCGGGGAGGCCACGCGCTCGGCCGACCTCGCACTCGATGAGCTCCGGCGCCGGGGCTCGCCGAGCCACGATGGGCTCGCGGCACGTCTGGTCGACTTCTCGACCACCTCGGATCGGCTGTCGCTCGTGCTCCAACCCGCCCGCTGGGCGCTGCGGCTGATCCCCGACGGAGCCGCTCGGAGCCTGTCGATCCTGTGCACGGTGCGCGCAGCCGACGGCCGCTGGCTCGCCGGGCGCCGCGCCGAGTGGCTGGCCTCCTGGGCCGGGCGTTGGGCGCTGGGCGCCGGCGGTTCCGTCGAGGTCGACGAGAACCCGGTCGAGACCATGCGCCGCGAGCTGCTCGAGGAGTGGTCGGTCGAGCCCGAGCGGATACGCGCCGAGGCGCTGATCCTGCTGCCCAGCGAGATGGTGATGCTGGTGGGCCAGGCCTGGCTGGCCGACGGCGCCAAGGTCACCCCCGACGACGAGCACGACGAGTTCGCCTGGTGGCCGGCCGACCCGGCTCGCTGGCCCGACGATGCGCACGACGCCCTGCGACGCACCGCCACGCTCCTCTCCAGCTGATGCGCGTGATCACCTTCGGCCGGCTCGAGGTCGTCTCGTTCATCCATTCGTGTGTCTATCTGGCCCTCTTGATCTGCGCTTTTGCGCTGGGCAATCCCGAGCCGGAGACGTTCATCCTGGGCTTGGCGCATGGGTTGCTGTGGATCGCGATGTCACTGGTGTGCATCGCGGCCGCGCGCATGCGGGTGATCCCGTACTGGCTCGCCGGTACCGTGGCCGTGCTCGGCGGCTTGGGCCCGTTTGCAGGCACGATCGGGTTTGTGTTCGAGCAGCGGCGGCGTAGGCAGCGCGGCCTTTCCCGGCTACCCTTGGAGACCTAGATGGCAGTCAGCAGTGGCACTGTCCAAGTCGTCATGCCGGCGATGGGAGATTCCGTCGCCGAGGGCACCGTGCTCGAGTGGCACAAGCAGGAGGGCGACACCGTCGACGTCGACGAGACGATCGTCGAGATCTCGACCGACAAGGTCGACGCAGAGGTTCCCTCACCCGCCGCAGGGCGGCTCGTGAAGATCCACGCCGCCGAGGGCGAGACCGTCGCGGTGGGCGCTGTGCTGGCCGAGATCTCGACCAACGGGGACTCGGCGAGCAACGGTGCCGAGGTGCCCGCGACGCCGGTATCCGGCGAGTCGCCACCCGCCACCCCCCAGGAGACCGTGGCCAGCGCGACCACCGAGGCCGAGGGCGTGGCCGCGGCGGAGGCCGCGAGCGGGGAGGCGATCGACATCGTCACACCGACCGGCGGCGAGTCCGTCACCGAGGGCACGATCCTGGAGTGGAGCGTCAAGGTCGGCGACGCGGTCAAACAGGGCGACACCGTGGTCGAGATCTCGACCGACAAGGTCGACATGGAGCTTCCGGCGCCGGCCAGCGGGACGATCACCGAGATCCTGTTTGCCGAGGGCGACACGGTCAGCGTCGGGCAGGTGATCGCACGGATGCAGGCGAGCGCCGGGACGGCCCCCACTCCCGCCGCCGCACCCGAAGTCGCTGCACCAGCCACTGGGGGCGATGGTGACGCCGCAGCAAACATCTCTCCGGTCGCCCGGCGCGTAGCCGCCCAGCAGGGCGTCGATCTGGCCGCGCTGCGCGGCACAGCGCGCGGCGGCCGGATCACGAAGGCCGACGTGCTGGCCGCGGCCGCCAACGGCGGCAACGGCGCGACCGCGACGCCCGCGCCCGCGGCTGCGCCGGCCGGCGCGCAGCCGATCCGCGGGGGCGCGGCCGCACTGGCTCGCTACATGGACGAGAGCCGCTCGATCCCGACCGCGACCTCGTTCCGCACCCTGACCGTGAGCGTGCTCGAGCAGCGCCGCGCCCAGCTCAAGGACGCCGGCCACCGAGTCTCGTTCACGCACCTGATCGCCTACGCGATCGCGCGAGTTGCCACCGAGGACATGGCGGTCATGGCCCACCACTTCGCCGAGATCGAAGGCAAGCCGCATCGGGTCGACGACGGCGCCTGCAATCTGGGCCTGGCCGTCGACGTCGAGAAGAAGGACGGCAGCCGCACGCTGATGGTGCCGGTGATCCGCGACGCCGGGCGCCTCAGCTTCGCCGAGTTCCTCGAGGCGTACAACGCGCTCGTCGAGAAGGCGCGGACGAACACCCTGACCGCCGACGACCTGACCGGCGCGAACATCTCGCTGACCAATCCGGGCGGCATCGGCACGATCGCAAGCGTCCCGCGGCTGATGGTCGGGCAGGGCACGATCGTGGCCACCGGTGCCATCGGCTACCCGCCCGGCCTGGGCGCGATCGGCGCGTCGATCGGCGCCGAGAAGGTCATGACGATGACCTCGACCTACGACCATCGGATCATCCAGGGGGCCGAGTCCGGCCGCTTCCTGCAGCGGATCGAAGGGCTGCTACAGGGCGAGGAGGGCTTCTACGAGCGGGTGTTCGGCGACCTGGGCGTGGCCCTTCCGGCGCTGCAGGCGGTCGTGCCGGCCGCCGCTCCCGCCGCCGCCCCGTCCCCCGCGGCAGCCCCGAGCGCGCCCGCGGCGCCCGCCCCGGCAGCCGCGCCGGCCTTCGACGAGGAGCTGATGCAGGCAGTCCAGGCCGCCACCTCGCTGCTCAAGGCCCACCGCACCCATGGCCACCTCGCCGCGCGCCTGGATCCGCTCGGTCGAGAGCCCGAGGGCGACCCGGCGCTCGATCCCGAGCCCCTCGGGCTGAGCCCCGAGCTGATGGAGCGGATTCCCGCGCGGATCCTGCGCATGTACGTCCAGGGCCAGACGCTGGCCGACGCGCTGCCCCACCTGCGCGACACCTATTGCGGGCCGATCGCCTACGAGATCGAGCACATCTCCTCGCACCGGCAGCGGCTGTGGCTGCGCGAGGCGATCGAGTCGGGCCGGTTCCGCGCCCCGCTCGACACCGAGGAGCAGACCACGCTCTTGCGGCGCCTGACCGAGGTCGATGCGCTCGAGCGCTTCATGCACAAGGCGTACCTGGGGCAGAAGCAGTTCTCGATCGAGGGACTCGACATGACCGTCCCGATGCTCGACGAGCTGATCCAGCTGGCCGCCACGCGCGGCGCCCGCGAGGTCGTGATCGGCATGGCCCACCGCGGGCGGCTCAACGTGCTCGCGCACAACCTGGGCCGGACCTACGGGTCGATCTTCGCCGAGTTCGAGGGCTCCTCGACGCTCGAGGCGATCACCACGATCCCGCAGGGCGGCACCGGTGACGTCAAGTACCACCACGGCGCCCAGGGCTCCTATCAGCTGCCCAGCGGCGAATCGATCATCGTGCGCCTCGAGTCCAACCCCAGTCATCTGGAGTTCGTGGCGCCGGTCGCGGCCGGTGCGACCCGCGCGGCGCAGACTACGCGCCAGGGACCCCACGCCCACCGCGAGACCAACGCCGCCGTCCCGGTGATCCTGCACGGCGACGCGGCGTTCCCGGGTCAGGGTGTGGTCGCTGAGACCCTCAACCTACAGGCGCTCGATGGCTACACCGTCGGCGGCACGATCCACATAATTCAAAATAATCAAGTCGGCTTCACCACCGACCCCGACGACTCCCGCTCCACGACGTGGGCGTCCGACCTCGCAAAGGGTTACGACGTGCCGATCATCCACGTCAACTCCGACGACGTGCCGGCGTGCGTGGCCGCGGTTCGCCTGGCGTTCGCGTTCCGCCAGGAGTTCGGACACGACGTGCTGATCGACCTGATCGGCTATCGCCGGTTCGGTCACAACGAGGCCGACGAGCCGGCCTACACCCAGCCCGAGATGTACGGGGTGATCAAGAAGCACCCGCCGGTGCGCGAGCTGTTCGCCCGCCAGCTGATCGAGCAGGGCGTGGTGTCCGAGCAGGGGTCGACCGAGTTGACCGACCAGGTGTGGGAGGTGCTCACGAGCGCCCACCAGGAGCTCAAGGACCGGCTGGCGGCAGCCAAGGACGTGCGGCACGCGACCGGCGAGTACGAGCTCGACCGCACCCCCTCGCCCGAGGTCAACACCGCGGTCGCGCCCGATCGCCTGCGGGTGCTCAACGACGAGCTCCTGTCCGTGCCCGACGGCTTCACGGTCCATCCCAAGCTGATCCGTCAACTCGAGCACCGCCGCGAGGTGTTCGACGCGGACTCGGATCCCGCCAGCCCCGGGATCCTCTGGGCGCACGCCGAGGCGCTGGCCTTCGCCTCGCTGCTGACCGAGGGAATCCCGATCCGCCTGACCGGCCAGGACACCGAGCGCGGCACGTTCAGCCAGCGCCACCTGGTCCTGCACGATCCCAAGACCGGACAGGAGCATTGCCCGATCCAGCACCTGCCGGGATCGCTGGCCCCGATGGAGCTGCACAACAGCCCGCTGTCGGAGATGGGCTGCCTCGGGTTCGAGTACGGCTACTCGCAGGAGGCCCCCGAGACGCTGGTTCTGTGGGAGGCGCAGTTCGGCGACTTCGCCAACGGCGCGCAGGTGATCATCGACCAGTTCATCATCTCGGGCCTGGCCAAGTGGGGGCAGACCTCGCGCCTCACCTTGCTGCTCCCGCACGGGTACGAGGGCTCGGGTCCCGAGCACTCCTCGGCTCGGCTCGAGCGGTTCTTGCAGCTCGCCGCGGAGGGCAACATCCGCGTGGCCAACCCGACGACGCCGGCCCAGTACTTCCATCTGCTGCGCCGTCAGGCCCGCGTGGCCAAGCAACGGCCGCTGGTCGTCATGACCCCCAAGAGCCTCCTGCGCCTGCCCCAGGCCACCAGTGCGGTGCACGACCTGACCGAGGGACGGTTCCAGCCCGTGCTCGCCGAGTCCCGCGAGCACGATCGCGAACGGGTCAAGCGGCTGATCCTCTGCACGGGCAAGCTCTATTACGAGTTGAGCGGCCACGAGTCGCGGCCAGAGAAGCCGGGCGTCGCGATCGGCCGGGTCGAACTGCTCTATCCGTTCCCCCAGGCGGAGATCCTGGCCCTGGCCGAGAGCTATCCCAACCTGGAAGAGGTCGTGTGGGTCCAGGAGGAGCCGCGCAACATGGGCGCGCGCGCCCACATGGGGCCTCGCCTGATGCAGATCCTGCCCCACCACCTGCGCTACGGCTACATCGGGCGGCCCGAGCGAGCAGCCTCGGGCGAGGGCTATCCGGTCGCCCACGCCGCCGAGCAGAACCGGATCATCACCACCGCTCTGGACGTCGGCGAGGCGGTCTCGCAGTACCCGCATAAGTCGCCCGGCGAGCGTTAGCCTCGGCTGCCTGCCCCTCCGGCGGCACGCGCGCTTTCGGGGCCTGCGCATGGTCCGACTTGGATCGAGCGCGAGTGCCGCCGAACGGGCATCGCAGCCTCGCCCTCAGCCCTGTCGCGACCCACGCACTCGCCACCTGTCCCGGCGGCGCCCTACGCCCCCCTCGCCGATTAGCGGGAGTTTTCCACCCTGCCGGCATTTTTCTGGCACCCTTCGCTACATGGGCTTCCGCAGAGACGGATCGCGCAGAGACAATTCGCGGCGCCACCTGACGCCCGCCTTCGGCGTGCACGACATGGCGATCGACCTGGGCACCGCCAACACGCTGGTATACGTGGGCGGGCGCGGCATCGTCGTGTCCGAGCCCTCGGTCGTCGCCTCCGACGTGGATACCGGCGAGGTCCACGCGGTCGGATCGGACGCCGAACGGATGATCGGCCGTACTCCGGCCACGATCGCGGCCACCCGGCCGCTGCGCCACGGCGTGATCGCCGACTTCGACGTCACCGAGCAGATGCTCCGCTACTTCATCCGCAAGGTGCTCGACCGGAAGATGGCCCATCCCCGGCTGATCGTGTGCGCGCCCTCCGGGGTGACCGAGGTCGAGAAGCG
>DATIEI010000096.1:0-5104 GCA_035455845.1 Solirubrobacteraceae bacterium | reverse complement strand
CGCCCGGTGCAGGCGCCCGGAGCGGGCACGGCACGCCCGGTCGCAGCTCCGCCGCGGGTCGGCGCGGGTGCCGGCGGTGGCGGCCGTCCCGGCCGCGGGCCCGGAGCGCCGCAGGGCCGCCCCCCCGGTGCCGGTCAGCCTCGGCCCGGCATTCCCTCGCGTCCGCCGGGCGCGCCACTGCGCCAGACACCGCGCCGCTCCTGGGGGCGCTACGTGCTGGGTGGGGTCATCGCGGCGGTGGCGTTGGCCGCTGTAGCCGTCGGCGTGGTCGTGCTCAGCAGCGGCAACGGGTCCTCGAGCGCGAGCAGGTCCTCGGCCAACGCAGCGCTGAGGACTCGCCGGACGACCACGCCGGTGACCGCGGTCCAGCCCGCCGCGGTAACCGTCTCGGTGCTCAACGGGACCGACCTGCAAGGGCTTGCCGGGAAGGTCGCCGATCAGCTCGCGCGCGACGGCTACAAGAAGGGATCGAATCCGACGAACGCCGCGGATCAGACGCACACGTCGACGATCGTGGCCTACATGGCGCCGGCCGACCGTCGCGACGCGCTAGCCGTCGCCAACTCGCTCAAGCTGAAGCCCAGCGCGGTGCAGCTGGTCGATCCCACCTCGAAGGCGACGGTGTGCCCGCCCTCCCAAGCCTGCACCTCCGCCGTCGTGGTCACGGTCGGACAAGACCTCGCGCAGCAGTAGCGCGCCACCCGTGCGAGACCTTCTGAACCTCCCGGAGCGGAGCGGCAAGCCGCGGGACCGCGGGGTGACCCATGTGATCGATCGGGGTCTGTCGATCGCCGAGATCGAAGGAATGATCGAGGTGGCCGGCGAGTTCGTCGACATCGTCAAGCTCGGGTGGGGCACCGCGCTGGCCACCGGCAACCTCGAGCGCAAGCTCGAGTGCTACCGGTCGCATCAGATCCCGGTTGTGCTGGGCGGGACACTGACCGAGCTGGCGATCAGCCGGGGCCGCCTCGAGGAGCTGATCGCATGGGTGCACGAACTGGGGCTGTCGCACTTCGAGATCTCCGACGGCACGATCGCCCTCGCGCACGAGCGCAAGGTGGAGCTGATCAGCCGCTTGGGTCAGGAGTTCACCGTCCTCTCCGAGGTCGGCTCCAAGGACGACACGGGCGCGATCACGCCCCCCTATGTCTGGGTTGAGCAGATGCGAGCGGAGCTGGCGGCGGGCGCGTGGAAGGTGATCGCCGAGGGCCGCGAGGCGGGTACGGCGGGGATCTTCCGGCCCAGCGGCGAGGTTCGCGAGGGCCTGATCGGCGAGATCGTGCACGAGATCGCGCCCGATCGGATCATGTTCGACGCCCCGCGCAAGGACCAGCAGGTGTGGTTCGTTCGCCGGTTCGGTCCCGAGGTGAATCTGAGCAACGTGCCGGTCGGCGAGGTGCTCGCGTTGGAGACCTTGCGGCTCGGGCTGCGCTCGGACACGCTGGGCATCGGAGGCCGGTGAGCACCGACGGTCAGGACGCGCTCAGTGGCGTGCTGTTGGCCCGTCACGGACAGACCGATGACAATCTCGAGCCGATCCGGTTTCAGGGCTTCCGCGACACGCCGCTGAACGACACCGGCCGCGCACAGGCGCGCGAATTGGCCGATCGGGTGGCCGCGCTGCCCGAGCCGGTCAAGTCGCTGTGGTCCTCCGACCTGAGCCGGGCGCGCGAAACGGCCGAGATCGTGGGTGCGCACATCGACCTCGAGCCACGTCTGGACCCGCGCCTGCGCGAGGCCAACCGCGGGCGCTGGGAGAGCTACACGTTCGACGAGATCAAGCGATCCGAACCACGGGAGTTCGCTGCCTGGATGCGAGGCGGCGCTTCGTGGCGGTTCCCCGGAGGCGAGTCGCTGCAGGAGCAGCAGGATCGAGTGCTGGCCGCGCTCGCTGACATAGAAGCGGCCGGCGAACTGCCCGCTCTGGCGGTCTGCCACGGCGGCTCGATCCGGGTGGTGCTGTGCAGCCGGGATCCGCGCGGCCTGGACGCGTTCCACGACTTCGAGGTTCCGAACGTCGCGGTCGTGCCGCTGTGACGGCGGGTCTTTCCCGATGGCGACCACCAGGCTCTCACTCGTCGCATTCGCCGGCCTCGTCGCGGCGAGCATCGCCGCCTTCTTCGTAACCCAGCATCTGAAGGTCACCACGCCGCTGATCGCGGGAGGCGCGGGTGCCCCGCGGCCCGTGCCCGCCGTGATCAACCCGCTGCACCCGGTGCAGTGCGGCGCGTTCAACACAGGCTCGACCACGATCTCGTTCTACCTCCAGCACCGCAGCGACGACGTCATCGTGTCGGTGGTCAATGCGGCGGACGGCGCCGTTGTGCGGACGGTGGCAGACGGTCGCCACATGCGTAAGGACGTGCGCGTCCCCGACGGGGTGTTCCACTGGGATGGGCGGTTGCCCGACGGCACGGTAGCGCCCGATGGGAACTACTACTTCCGGGTGACCCTCATCCACCAGAACCGCACGATCGACCTGACCGCCGTCCCGGTCAGGGTCAAGACCACGGCGCCCCATCCGGTGATCACGAGCGTCCAACCCACCGGGATCGCGCCGGGGGCCCAGGTGACGATCCACTACGCCGGCAACGAGAGCCGTGGCGGCACGATCCTGCTCTACCGGCTGGACGGGGCCCGCGGACGGGCGCGGCTGATCAAGGAGTTCCTCACGCCCTGGAAGGGCCACACCGCGGTGTGGGACGGGACGGTCGAGCAGCAGCGGCCGGCGCCTGCCGGCACCTACCTCCTGGCGTTGGAGGTGAGCGACGCCGCCTGCAACACCGGACGCTACCCGGCGCGGATCTCACCGGCGGTCGGGCCGGCGGCCAACGATGTCGTGACCGTGCGGTGAAATCACCCCTGTGACGGGTTACCTGAAGCGCCTGGTGAGCTCGCTGGCCGCCTACCAGGTGGCCGACGTGGTCTCCAAGTTCATCGCGGTGCTGCTGCTGCCGGTGTACACGCGGTACATCCCGCCGGCCGGCTACGGCGTGGTGGAGCTGCTCGCCAACGGGGTGATCCTGATCAGCATCCTGGTCCGCTTCGGGATGATCGAGTCGTTCCTGCGCTTCTACTTCGCAGACGAGGATCAGGAGCGGCGCGACGCCCTGGCCCGTCGCTCGGTCGGATTCTTGCTGGCGAGCACCACGGCGGTCTCGGTGGTGCTCGCCGCGGCCGCCTGGCCGCTGTCGAAGCTGGTGCTCGGCTACCACGACGTGACCACGTTCCGCATCGCCGTGCTCGGCCTGTGGACGTTCACCAACCTCGAGATGGCCTACGCCCTGCTCCGAGTCGAGGAGCGCCTGCGCGCGTACGCGATCGCCTCGCTGACCAACGTCGCGCTGACGATCGCCTCGTCGGTCGTGCTCGTGGTGGTGCTCGGCAAAGGCGCCCGCGGGCTGCTGCTCGGGAATTACGGCGTCTCGACGATCGTCCTGCTCGGGTTGTGGTGGACGATGCGCGACCGGCTGCTGACCGCCCGCCCGAGCGCGGAGACCCACGGCGTGCTGTTGCGCTTCGGGCTGCCGACCGTCCCGGCCGAGGCGTCGGTGTACGCGCTCAGCATCATCGACCGCTACTACATCTTCCATCACCGCTCCCCGGCAATGGCCGGGCTGTACTCGATCGCGGTCAAACTGGCCGGCGCGGTGGCGTTGATCGTCCGTGCGTTCCAGTACGCCTGGCCGCCGCTTGCCTACTCGGTTCGCGATGATGCCGAGGCTGCCCGACTGTATGGATTGGTGACCACCTACTACCTGCTGGTGAGCGGCCTGGTCGTCGCCGGCCTCGCCCTCCTCGGGCGTTGGGTTCTGCGTTTGCTGGCGGCGCCCGCGTACTTCGGGGCCTACCGGGCGCTGCCCTGGGTCGCGCTGGGATGGGCCCTGTACGGGCTGTGGGTGGTGTTCCTGGTCATTGCCGGGCGGGCGAAGGTCACGACCCGCAACTTCCCGGCCGCGCTGGCCGGGCTGGTCGCGAATGTCGTCCTACTGCTCATCCTGGTGCCCGGACTGGGGATCGCCGGCGCGGGCATCGCACTGTGCGGAGCGTATGTGGTGATGATCTCGGCGATGCACCTGCTGACCCGGCGAGCGTTCGCGGCGTCCTTCGAGTGGCGCCGGCTGGTTCAGCTCGCGGTCGTGCTGGGCGGGATGGCGGCTGCCGGCGATCTGCTCCTGCCCCCTCGTGGGCTGGTCGGCTTCCTGAGCCGCACCGCCGTGCTCGCCGCCATGCCCCTCGTCCTTCTCGCCACCGGGTTCATCCATCCGCAGGAGCGGGTTCAGGCGCAGGCCCTGCTCAGGCGGGCGACGCGAAGGGTGGCGCGTGAGCCGGCCTGAGGTCACCGTTGTCATGCCGTTCGCCGGCGACGCCCACGCCGCCGAGACCGCGATCGACGCGCTGCTCGGGCTCGACCTGCGTCCCGGCGACGAGCTGATCCTGTCCGACAACTCGGGCACGGCGAGTGCCCGGGGCGGCGTCGCCGTGGTCAGGGCGGCCGGGGAGCGATCGCCCGCCCGCGCCCGCAACGTGGGCGCTGCCCAGGCCCACGGGGAGTGGATCCTGTTCCTCGACGCGGACTGTCTCGCCCCGCGGGGCCTGCTCGACGCGTTCTTCGCCGCGCCCGTCGCCGATGACGTGGGAGCGCTGGCCGGCGAGGTCGTCGCGCTGCCGAGCGGCGACACCCTGGCCTCCCGATACGGATCGGCTCGCAGCTTCCTCTCGCAGCAGACCCACATCAACCACCCGTACCGCCCGCGGGCGGTCGCCGCCAACCTGCTCGTTCGGCGGGCCGCGTTCGAGCAGATCGGCGGTTTCTACGAGGGCGTACGAGCGGCGGAGGACACTGACTTCAGCTGGCGATTGCAGGCGGCCGGGTGGCGGCTCGAGCTGCGCCGCCGGGCCCAGGTCGAGCACCGCTACCGCGGCACGGTGGGCGAGCTGCGCCGCCAGTGGCGCGGCTATGCGGCCGGCCGGGCCTGGCTGGCCCGCCGCTACGAGGGCTTCGAGCCCGAGCCGGCCGTGGCCCGGGCGCTGGGACGCCTGCGCCACCGGACCCGCGCTGCTCTGAACCCTGGCGATGATCCAGGCGTCGGGTCGCCCGCGG
>DATIEI010000095.1:0-6128 GCA_035455845.1 Solirubrobacteraceae bacterium | reverse complement strand
CGACGTCGACCTGCGCGCGGTCGCCCCGGGCTCGACGGCGCGCAGCAACGATGCTCTGGCCTCACTCGCCGCGGAGGTCGGGACCGACGCGGTGGTGTACGGCGCGGGGTTCGAGAATCGGCCCGATCTCGTAAGGCGGCTGGCCTGCGGACGCGAGTTGCTCGGGACCGCGCCCGAGGGGCTGGCAGCCGTGCGCGATCCCTGGGCCGTAGGCGCGGCGGCACGGGCGGCGCGAGCTTGCTTTCCGGACACTCGCGCGGATGTGGCAAGCACTCGAGGCGAGTGGTTGCGCAAGCCGGTCCGGGGCGGCGGCGGGCGGGGAGTACGCCGGTGGAAGGGCGGCGCACTGCGCTCCACCGAGATCCTCCAGCGCCGCGTGCACGGTCTGTCGTGCTCGGCGGTGGCGATCGGCGATGGTCGCCGGGCCGCCGTGCTCGGGTTGACCGAGCAGCTGCATCGAACGCCTGGCTTCGGGTGGATGGGCAACGTGGTCCCTCCCCGTCTGCCGGCCGGGGAGCTCGCCGAGCTTGACGGGCAGCTCTGTGCCGTCTGCGCCGAGGTGGCGGCGCGGTTCGGTGTGCGCGGCGCGTTTTCGGTCGACGCGATCTGGGACGGCCGTCACGCCTGGGTGCTCGAGGTGAACCCGCGACCGCCTGCGTCGCTCGAGCTGTTCGGGCCCGGGTGCTTCGAGGCGCACGTCCGGGCGGCGCGCGGCATCGGACTGCCTGCGATGGGCGCGCCTTCGCCGATGGCGAAGCTGGTGCTGTTCGCGGACCGGGACGTCCGCGCCCCCGACCCGAGCTGGTGGCCGGCAGGCCTCGTGCGCGACATCCCGCACGGCGGTGAGGAGATCAGGCGAGGCTCACCGATCTGCACGTTGATTTCCGCCGGCGCCGGCGCCGGCGTTCCCGAGCTCGTCGAGCGCGGCCGCCACCTCCTGTCCGTGCTACCCGGTCGCGGCGACGGCCCGCTCGGCATCCATGCCTCGCCTCGTGGGCCTGCCGCGCCACATCCGACGTTGCTTCTCCATGGCTGAGTTCGGGCCGGTCACCTGCGCCGGGTGTGGTCTGCTGTGCGACGACGTGACCGTCGACGCAGCGGGCGCCGACGTCGCGGTGAAGCCGGAGTGTCGGCTGGGCGCAAAGTGGTTCTCCGAGCGCATGGTTCGGGCGGCGAGCGCGCCCGCGGCGACCATCGACGGTGAGCCGGCCGACGTCGAATCGGCGCTCGTCCGCGCCGCCGAGCTACTGCGGGGCGCGCGGCGTCCGCTGCTGCACGGGTTCACCGGCGCCACCGTGGAGGACGCGCGGGCCGCGGTGGCCCTGGCTGACCGGCTCGGTGCGCTGGTAAGCACCGGAGTGGCGGCGGGGCCGTGGGCGGGCGGGCCGGCCGTGCCCCTGCGCGGTGCCTCGACCGCCACCCTGGGCGAGATCCGCGACCGCTCCCGGCTGGTCGTGATCTGGCGCGAAGACCCCGAGAGCACGCATCCGCGGTTGCTCGAGCGACTCGGCTTCGCTGGCGCTTTGCGGTCAGGACGTACGCTTGTGGTGATCGACGAGCGAGACACGGCCACGGGCCAGCGGGCCGACGTGCAGCTTCGCTGGGCCCGAGAGAACGACCTCGACCTGCTGAGCAGCCTGCACATGCTGCTGCGAGGGCTCACGCCGCGTTCGGTCTGCGCGTCGGACGAGCTGCTCGCGCTGATCGAGCGGCTTCGCGGCGTCGCGCATGCGGCGATCGTGCACGGCGCCGGCCTGAGCGCCGGCGCCGGTGGCCAGCGACGGGCGCTCGCCCTGCACGAGCTCGTCCGTGCTCTGTGCCAGGAGCGGCACGTGGTCACGCTCGAGCTGCCCGGCGCTCCCGGAACCAGGAGCGCCGACGACGTATTGGCCTGGCAATCCGGGTACGGCGGCAACGTGGATTTCGGCGGCGGACATCCGGAACTCGTCCCGGCGGGTCAAGCGTTCGACGATGTGGACGTCAGGCTGCGGGTCGAGTCGGGGCCGGCCGGCAGCGTCGTGTCCGGCCCCGGGGTCGAAGTGTGGATCCGTACCGCGGCGGCCGGCGTCGAGGCGAGCGGCACCGCGCACCGGCTCGACGGCGTTCCGCTGTCGCTGCAGGCGCCCCGTCCCGGCGATGCTCCCACCGCAGCCGCGGTGCTGAGACGGTTGCTCGGGGAGGTTGGGCGGTGATGTCGATCCGGATCACCGGCGGCGCCGTCCACGACCCGGCCAACGACGTCGACGGGGAGATCCGCGACGTATGCCTGAAGGACGGCAAGGTCGTCGAGGACGTGGGGCCGGATGCCCGACGGCTCGACGCGCGCGGGATGGTCGTGATGCCGGGCGGGGTCGACATCCACGCCCACATCGCCGGGCCCAAGGTCAACGCCGCGCGCAAGCTGACCCCCGAGGAACGTCGTGACGATCCCGTGGACCGGAACGCGGGGCTGCGGTCGGGGACGGGCGGACTGGTCCCATCCACGTTCACGACCGGCTATCGCTACTCGTTGCTCGGCTACACCACGGTCGTCGAGGCGGCCGCTCCACCGCTGGCCGCGCGCCATGTGCTGTCCGAGCTGCGCGACACGCCGATGATCGACAAGGCGTTCCTGATCCTGATGGGCAACAACCAGGTGCTGTTCGAGCTGATCCGCGAGTCCGGCGGCGACCGTCTTGGAGACGCGATCGCGTGGTGGCTAGACGCGACCGGCGGCTACGGAGTGAAGCTGGTCAACCCAGGCGGGGTTGAGCTGTACAGGCAGGACAACGGCAACGTCCACTCGCTCGACGACCATGTCGCGGGCTTCGAAGTCACCCCGCGGCAGGTACTCGAGGCGATCGGCGGAGCCGTGGACGAGCTGGGTTTGCCGCATCCGGTCCACGTCCACGCCAACAACCTCGGCGTTCCCGGCAACGCCGACACGACGCTCGACACGATGCGAACGCTGGCCGGGCGCCAGGCGCACTTCGCCCACCTCCAGTTCCACTGCTACGGCGGCAAGCCCGACGGCCTGCCCCGGTCCCGGGCCCCCGAGTTGATCGAGTTCCTCGCCTCGCATCCGGAGGCCACCGCCGACGTGGGACAGGTGATGTTCGGGCCGGCGGTGACGATGACCGCCGACGGCCCTTTGGCGGCCATGCTCCGCGACCTCGGCGCCGACAAGTGGCTCAACCACGACACCGAGGTTGAGACCGGTTGCGGGATCGTCCCCTACCGGTATCGGGCGAGCAACTACGTGCACGCGCTGCAATGGGGGATCGGGCTCGAGCTGTTCCTGCTCGGCAAGGATCCCTGGCAGGTCATGCTCTCCACCGATCATCCCAACGGCGGCTCGTTCCTGTCCTACCCGAAGCTGATCCGGCTGCTGATGGATCGCGCCTTCCGGGAGGATCAGATGGCCCGGGCCAACCAGCGGGCGATCCGGCGTACGGCGCTCACCGACGGGCTGGATCGCGAGTACACGTTGAACGAGATCGCGATCATCACCCGGGCCGCCCCCGCCCGCCGGCTGGGCCTGCGCGACAAGGGCCATCTCGGCGTCGGCGCCGACGGCGACGTGACGATCTACCACGACCGCGCCGACCGCGAGGAGATGTTCGCCACCCCGCGCTACGTGATCAAGGCCGGCGAGGTGGTCGTCGAGGAAGGCGAGTTGCGGGGCGTGGACGACGGCGTGTTGCTCTCGAGCCGCGCCGTGTTCGATCCCGACGTGAGCCGCGTGCTCGAGCCGCTGTTCGGGGATCGCTACACGGTGTCGTTCAAGCACTATCCGGTGCGCGATCCGGTCCTGCGCGAGCCGGCGCGCGTCGTGGAGGCCCGGGGGTCTTGACCACGTACACGCTCGGCCATGCTGAGATCGCCGACACGTTCGCCGAGGCGTTCCCGATGCGCTTCGCCCGCCTGGTGATCACGGCCGCCACGGAAGCCTGGGCGCTCGAAGCCGCCCGGTCGATGACCGGCTTCGCCACCTCGGTGATCGGCTGCAAATGCGAGGCGGCGATCGAGCAGCCGGTATTTCCTGCCGAGTCTCCGGACGGGCGGCCGGCGATCGCTGTGCTGCTGTTCGCGATGGACCGCGAGGGAGTCGGCAAGCGCGTACTCGAGCGAGTCGGCCAGAGCGTGATGACGTGCCCGACCACCGCGTGCTTCGACGGCCTTCCCGGGGCCGAGCGAACCGTGTCGCTGGGGCGCAGCCTGCGCTACTTCGGCGACGGCTTTCAGGCCAGCAAGGTGATCGCCGGCCAGCGCTTCTGGCGGATCCCCGTGATGGAAGGCGAGTTCCTGGTCTGCGAGTCGGTCGGCGTCGGGCGGGGAGTCGGAGGAGGCAACCTGGTGGTGGGAGCCGGCGATGAGGACGCGGCGCTCGGCGCCGCCGTCGCCGCCGTCGATGCGATGCGCGGCGAGGGCATCGCGCTGCCCTTCCCGGGCGGCATCGTCCGCAGCGGCAGCAAGGTCGGCTCGCTGAGGTCCAAGTCGTTGGCGGCCTCCACGAACCATCAGATGGCGCCGACCTTGCGCGTCCAGGTCGAGGACACGCTGGTTCCGGAAGGCGTCGGAGCGATGTTCGAGATCGTCATCGACGGGGTGTCCGAGGACGCCGTGCGCGAGGCGATGCGCCGCGGCCTGCACGCGGCCGCCGGCGCCGGCGCCACGCACGTGACCGCCGCCAACTTCGGCGGCAAGCTCGGCGAATTTCACTTTCGTTTGTCGGAACTGCGGGACCCACCGTGACGCTGACGTTGACGCTGCGCAGTTCTCCACCGGCACGGGTGCTCGCGGCCCCGTTGATTCCGGAGCGCCTGCGCGGGCTGAACACGTCTGAGATCGCCGCGGTGGAGGTTCGCTGCGGCCGCGAGATGGTCGCCGTGGGCGATCTGTTCGACGTAGCGGGCACCGCGGATGGCCAGCTGGTCCTGGCCGGCGATCTGCGCCGGTTCGACGGGATCGGCGCTCGCATGTCCAGCGGCGAGATCGTCGTGCGTGGCGACGTCGGTGGCTCGGCGGGCACTGAGATGTCCGGCGGTGCGTTGCGGATCTTCGGTGATGCCGGTGCCCGGCTCGGCGCTGCCTACCCCGGCGCCCGGGTGGGAATGACGGGTGGCGAGATCATGGTGACCGGCAATGCCGGCGAAGAGGCCGGCGCCGGGATGCGCCGGGGCCTGGTCGTGGTCGCGGGTCAGAGCTCGCGCGGAGCCGGGCTGCGAATGCTGGCGGGCACGCTTATCGCGCTCGGGGGCATCGGCGCGGAGGCGGGGCTGGGCAACAAACGGGGAACGCTGGTGTCAGGTCTCGCGGTCGAGCCGCTGCCTGTCTATGAATTGGCGACGCGTTTTCATCCCCCGGCCCTCCGTCTCCAGCTGCGCCGGGCGCGCGAGCTGGGCCTCACGGTCGACGATGCGCTGGTGCGCGGAACGTGGGCGCGGTGGTCAGGCGACCGCACCGAGCTCACCCGCGGCGAGATCCTGATCTTCGATGGGGAAAATGGCGGGCGATGAGCTGGTCGATGAACAAACGTGCCGCGGCGCTCGTGGACGCGATGGCCGACGACGCCGGCGCGCTGGGCATCGAGGTCCGAACGCTGGACTCCGGCGCGCGGCTGGTCGACTGCGCCCACGGCGGGCTGCAGGCCGGCCTGGGCTTTGCCGCTGCCTGCATGGGCGGCCTCGGGCGGCTCGACCCGGTGCCGGTCGCGGTCGGCGAGCGCACGTGGCCCGGGATCGGCGTCGCGGTCGACAAGCCGGCCGCGGCGTGCCTGGCCGCGCAGTACGCCGGCTGGAAGCTCGAGCACGACGACTTCTTCGCGATGGCCAGCGGCCCCGGGCGGGCGCTGGCGCGGGTCGAGGACCTGTTCGACGAACTGGCGTGGCGTGAGCAGGCCAAGGAAGCCGTGCTCTGCTTGGAGACGCGCCAGGACCCGCCGGCGGAGATTGTCGCCAAGGTGTCGGAACGGTGCGGGGTGGAGGCGTCCGCGGTCTCCTTCCTGATCGCACCGACCGCCTCGATCTGCGGCTCGGTCCAGATCAGTGCCCGGGTGGTGGAGACCGCGCTGCACAAGCTGCACGAGCTCGGGGTCGATCCGGGGCGTGTGCGCCACGGGTGGGGTTGCTGTCCGATCGCCCCGGTGG
>DATIEI010000094.1:0-3411 GCA_035455845.1 Solirubrobacteraceae bacterium | reverse complement strand
CAGCAGCGACGAGGGCACGTGGGGGTCGGGCTTGGCGTTGGGACCGAATGCCGCGGCGACCGCGTCCGCCTTCGACTCCCCGGTGGCCAGGAACACGATCTGGCGGGCGTTCACCAGGGCGGGAAACGTCAGCGTGACCCGCGGGACATAGGGCTCGAGCCCGGCCTCGGGGACCCCAACGACCAAACGCGAGCGCTCCGAGAGCGACTCCTGGTCGGGGAACATCGAGGCCAGGTGCCCGTCGGGGCCGATCCCGAGAAGCACCAGGTCGAACTGCGGCGAGCCGGCCTCACGGAGCGCGCGCTCGTAATCCTCGGCACCGGCCTCGGGCCCCAGCTCGCCGCGCATCCGGTGCACGGTCGGCCGAGGAAGATCCCCCAGCGCCTCCAACAGCGACTCCCGAACCATTCCGTAGTTCGAGCGCTTGTCGTCGGGCGGGACACAGCGCTCATCGCCGAACCACATCGTGCAGCCCGATACATCGATGCCGACGGTCCGGACCGCCTCGACGAACTCGCCGTACGCGGCCCGTGGCGTCGATCCGCCGGTCAGCACGATGTGCCCGCCCCCGGCGGAGATGCCGACGAGCATCGCGGCGCAGGCGCGCGCGGGGTCGTCGAGGATCTCGATCTCAACCGCCATCGGGGCAGAGCTCCCTGGCGGCTCGGAGTGCCGGCGCGTAGGTGGGGTCGCGCAGGTGTGCCTGCCGGATGCCCTCACCCAGGATTCCGCCCTCCCCGCGCGAGCCTCCCAGCACCAGCCATTCCTGCCCGCCGCGGTCCGGCGAGTACTCGTGCGCGCGCAGCCCGCCCTGGGCCCGGTCCAGCGAGAGCGTGCATCCGGCCTGCCAAGCCACCGTGACACCGGCGAGGCCCGGCACGTCCTGCGCGAACGGCTGCAAGCGGATGTCGACGTACCGCGGGTTACTGGTATACGCACGCCCGCGCAGACCGGCGCCGTTGAACGATTCGAGCGGCCGGATGTCCCAGCGCAGGCGCGAGGAGATCCAACCGGCCAACAGCAGCGCGCTCGCTCTCGAGTTCGCGTGGTGGCGGACCGTGAAGCCGTCCACCGCGCCAAGTATCGACCGTCTCCCAGGCGGATCGAAGCTGGCCGCCAGGCGCTCGCGCCATGGCGTCGTACGCAGCCAGGCCAGGTCGACGACGTACGCGGATCGCAGTTCATCCTCGACCCGCTCTAGACCCGTGGCGAGGTCCGGCGCGTCGTCTGAGTCGATCAGCATCACGTCGGTCATCCCGGCGAGCGCCTGGACCGCTTCCTCGTGGCCGTGCGGGGACCACAGAACCGTCGGGATCTCGGCGATGACGATCGGGTCGACGATCGTTCCGAGCGCGGTGAGGTGCTCGGGCCCCATGTCGATTTCGACCTGCTCGCGGATGACCCCGATCCCGGCCCGCTCGTCATAGCTCATCGCCACGAACGCATCGAGCGTGTCGCGGCTGTCCTCGACCGCACACAGGATCGTGCGCGAGGCGTGGTAGCGCCCGACCCGCTCGAGCCGGTTGGCGATCTCGCCCTTCCAAGAGCGATCAACCACCACGATCAGGTTGAGGACCCGCGCGGGCGCCAGGCCCTGATTGGCGGCATGTCGCTCGCGCAGCAGTTCGCGCATTGCCGCCTCGATGGCGTCCGGGTTGGTGTCCTGGGCCGACCAGACGTCTTCGCTCACAGCCGCCGCCACCTGCGGTCGCTGTCGAGCAGGGCGTCGGCCTCAGCGGGCCCGGCCGAGCCGGCCTGGTACTGCGGAATCGGAGACTCGGTGTCAGCGTGCCACGCCTGCAGGATCGGGTCGATGATGCCCCACAGCGCGATGATCTCGTCGCCGCGGGTGAACAGCGTCGCGTCGCCGCGCATCGCATCGAGGATCAATCGTTCGTAGGCTTCGGGCGACTCCGACAGGAACGACGTCCCGTACCGAAACTCCATGTTGACCGGACGGATCCGCATCGTCGCGCCGGGGATCTTGGCTCCCAGCGAGACGGATACGCCCTCGTCGGGCTGCACGGTCAGGATGATCTGGTTCGGCTGCACCCCGATCGACCCGATGTTCTTGAACGCGAGGTGAGGTACCGGCTTGAGGGTGACCACGATCTCGGTGACCTTGCGCGCCAGCTGCTTGCCGGTACGCAAGTACACCGGGACCCCGGCCCAGCGCCAGTTCGAGACGTTCAGTCGCAACGCCGCGTAGGTCTCGGTGCGTGAATGCGGGTCGACGCCCTCTTCCTCGAGATAGCCGGCCACTCGCTTGCCGCCCACGGTCCCCGCGGCGTATTGAGCACGAACCGTCATCGAGGCGACGTCCCCCGGCGACGGCGGCACGATCGACTCGAGCACCTTGAGCTTCTCGTCGCGCACCCGGTCGGCGTCGAACGAGCTGGGCGGTTCCATGGTGAGAAGCGCGAGCAGCTGCATCATGTGGTTCTGGACCAGGTCGCGCAGGGCGCCCGCGCCTTCGTAGTAACCGGCCCGCCCCCCGATCCCGATGTCCTCGGCAGCCGTGATCTGGACGTGATCGATGAAGTTGCGATTCCAGACCGGCTCGAAAAGCGCGTTGGCAAAGCGCAACGCCATCAGGTTCTGGACGGTCTCCTTGCCCAGGTAGTGGTCGATGCGGAACACCTGAGACTCGTCGAACACGTCGAGCACCTGGGCGTTCAACTGCTGCGCCGAAGCGAGGTCGTAGCCGAACGGCTTCTCGATCACGATCCGGGTCTCGGCCCGCTCGCATTGCGAGAGCCCCGCGGCGCCGAGCTTGCCGGCGATCACCGGGAAGAACTGCGGCGCGGTCGACAGATAGAACACGCGGTTCAGCGGTTCGCTCGCGCGCTCGTCGAACTCACGGAGCGTGTTCCCGAGCTCGCCGTAGACCCTGTCGTCGTCGAAGCCGCCCGCCACGTACCGCAGTTCCCCGAGCAGGCCGCTCAGCACCTTCGCGTCAGGGCGCCGGCGCGAGAAACGCTCGATGGACTGTCGCGCCTCCTCGCGGAACTCGTCGTGTGTGTACTCGCTGCGCGCGACCCCGATCAACTCGAAGCGCTCAGGGAGCGCGCCCTCGTGGGCCAGGTTGTAGAGGGCCGGCAACAGCTTGCGATGGGCGAGATCGCCGGTCCCGCCGAAGATCACCAGCGAGGTGGGCCGGACCGGAAGCCGCTCGAGCCCTTCGATCAGCGGGTTGTCCTGTTCGAACTCGGTCGCTACGGCGGCACTCTGCATGGGGTCAGTTCTCCTGAAGAATCGCGGTAATCCGCTCGGTAAGCGCCCGGACGGCGGCGGCGGGGTGTCCCTCCGCCTCTACCCGCTCGGCGGGGAGACCGTGGGCCCGCAACGTCTCGAGGTCGCCCGCCGCCTGCGCGGCGATCAGCGTCCCGAACGAGTACTCGGCACCGGGAA
>DATIEI010000093.1:0-2653 GCA_035455845.1 Solirubrobacteraceae bacterium | reverse complement strand
CTTCCAGCGGGTGCCGGCGCGCGCCACCGCGCCTTCCACGTCGAGGATCTTGAGCATCGCCTCGATCCGTCCCATGCCGAGGTTGACCACGGCCATCAGCTCCCGCGTGGTGCGTCCGGAATCCCCCGCAGCCGAGAGGTCGTCGAGCACCGCCTTCACGTGCTCGCGAGCCGGGAAGGCCTGCTCGATGAAGAAGTCCTGAATCCGGCGGTCCTCCCCGCCGCGCAACAGGACGATGTCGGCGTGCTCGATCGCGCGGCCGGCGCGGCCGATCTGCTGGTAGTAGGAGATCACCGAGCCCGGCGCCTGGTAATGCACGACGAAGCTCAGGTCGGGCTTGTCGTAGCCCATCCCGAGCGCGCTGGTTGCTACGACCGCCTTGACCTGGTTCTCGAGCAGCCGGTCCTCGATTGTCACTCGCGCCTCGGTCTCATGCTCGCCGCTGTACGCCACCGCGGCAACCCCCTGGGCGGACAGGAAGGAGGCGACCTGCTCCGCGTCGCGCCGGGTCAGCGTGTACACGATCCCCGAGCCCGGGATTCCCGGCAGGTGTGTGGCCAGCCAGGCCAGGCGCTCCGCCGGCCGGGGCAGCGGGGTCACCTCGAGGCGCAGGCTGCCGCGGGCCAACGGCCCGCGATAGGCGCGCAACCCTGCCCCCAGCTGCGAGGACACGTCGGCGACCACCCGGTCGTTGGCGGTGGCGGTCGTGCCGAGCACCGCCACCCCGTCGGGCAGCCGATCGAGCATGTCCTTGACCCGGCGGTAGTCCGGGCGGAAGTCGTGACCCCAGTCCGAGATGCAGTGTGCCTCGTCGATGACCAGCAGCCCGACCGAGGCGGCGAACAGCGGCAGCATCTCGTCGCGGAACTGGGGATTGTTCAGCCGCTCCGGGCTGATCAGGAGGAGGTCGACCGTGCCGGCGTCCAGCCGCTCGCGCACGTACGCCCAGTCGTCTCGATTGGTGCTGTTGATCGTGTGCGCCCGCAGGCCGAGCCGCTCGGCCGCAGCGATCTGGTTGCGCATCAACGCGAGCAGTGGACTGACGATCAGCGTCGGGCCGGCCCCGGCCTCGCGGAGCAGCGCGGTGGCGATGAAGTACACCGCGGACTTGCCCCACCCCGTCCGCTGCACGCACAGGACGCGGGCGCGGTCGACGACCACGTCGCGGATCGCCTCGAGCTGGTCGGCGTGGAAGTTCGCATTCGGCTCGCCGGTAAGCCTGCGCAGGCGATCGAGCGCAGTCGCCGCAAACGTGTCAGCAGAAGTAGTCGGCACCTACTCCCTAGAGTCGCAGAAGCCTCGGAAATCACCCCCGGGTCAGCTGTTCCACCGGCCGCGATGGACTACTTCGTCGATCGGCTTGCGGCGGGCGCTGAAGTCTCGGGGCGGCTCGTCGGAGTAGCCGACCGAGATCGCGCCGATCGGATGAAACTCGGCGGGCACCCCGAAGGCCTCGCGGTAGGAGTCGATCCGGTCAATCGGCAGGCCGAAGAAGCAGGCGCCCAATCCCTCGTCGACCGCGGTCAGCAGGATCAGCAGCGATGCGAAGCCGGCGTCGATGTCCCAGAACGGCGAGGGCCACCAGGCATCGGAGCGATCGGTGAATCCCTTGTCGGGCTGGGCGTAGCGCTCCATGTACGCGCTCTTGTTCGAGTGCGGGACGATGAGGAGCGGAGCGCGGACCTGGGTCGCGAACCACCCCTCGGCGTCGACGTCGGGGGTCACCGCTTCGCGAAAACGGGCGATGTCGCCGGGCGTGTCGAGCACGAGAAACCCCCAGCCCTGCGAGAAGCCCGCCGACGGGGCGCGAACGGCGGCGCGCACCAGTCGCTCGACGACCTCGGGTGGTACCCGGCGCTCCTCGTCGTAGCGGCGGACCATCCGTCTGCGGCGAAGCACGTCACGAAACTCCACCCGCGAAGCATGCCATCGCTCCGTGCGCCCGTGGGAGTTCTGACGCCCCACGGAGCTAGGGTCATGACCATGCTCCACGTGCATCGAGCCGAGCGCGCCGACCGTCTCGCCGACGGCCTGGCCGAGACGTTGCTGGCGCCGCTCGAGGACCCGTTCACGCCGGACGTGGTGGCGGTGCCCACGCGCGGGATCGAGCGCTGGCTGAGCCAGCGGCTCTCAGGCCGCCTCGGCACGAGCGCAGAGGGCGCGGACGGCGTGTGTGCCAACGTCGAGTTCCCGTTCCCGGGCCGGCTGATCATGGGCGCGCTTGCGGCGGCGAGCGGAATCGACCCGGAGGACGACCCGTGGCTGGCCGAGCGCTCGGTGTGGCCGCTGCTCGAGGTCGTCGACGACTGCCTGTCCGAGCCGTGGCTGTCCCCGCTGGCCAGGCACCTGGAGGGTGCGCGCGGCGACACGGAGGAGCCGCCGCGGCGCTTCGGGGTGGTCCGGCACGTCGCGGACCTGTTCGATCGCTACGGCGTGCATCGTCCTGACATGGTCAGGGGCTGGGCTGCGGACCACGATGGCCCCGGCGGCGGCTGGCAACCGGAGCTGTGGCGGCGCCTGCGCGCGCGGATCGACGCTCCGAGTCCGGCCGAGCGGCTCGAGCGCGCGTGCGAGCGGATCCGCCGCGACCCCGCACTGCTCGACCTGCCGCCGCGGCTCGCGCTGTTTGGGCTCACGCGGATGCCCCGCTCCT
>DATIEI010000092.1:0-11967 GCA_035455845.1 Solirubrobacteraceae bacterium | reverse complement strand
TCCTCCTGGGTGATCAGGCCCAGGTCGTACTGCTCCTGGATCTCGGCGACCTCGCCGTCGTAGCGACCGAGGATCGCGGTCTTCGACGGCGGCACCTGGACGTCGTTCTTGGAGATCGTGACCCCCGCCTGGGTGGCGAAGTGGAAACCGACGTCCTTGAACGCGTCGAGCACCTGGGAGATGGTCGGCGCCCCGTACTGCTGCACGAGGTCGTCGACCAGCCTGGTCGTGTCCTTCTTCTTCATCGAGCGGTTGACGAACTCGTAGGTGCTGGGGTCAAACGCGTCGCCCAGCGCCTCGAACAGCGCCCGCTCGATCCGGTCGTTCCACAGGATCCGCCCGACCGTGGTCAGCAGATGGCCGCCCTCGCGCCCCAGCGGGCGGTACTCGGCCAGGTCGTGGAGCTTGACCACGCCGTGCTCGTAGGACCACTCCGCCTCCTGGGCGGTGCGGAACACGTGCGGGCGCGGCTCGTGGGTGGCCGGGTCGATCTTGGCCAGCGCGTCGCCCTCGGGCCCGTAGGTCAGGTAGTACGCGCCGAGCACCATGTCCTGCGACGGCGTCGCCAGCGGCGCCCCGTGCGCGGGGGACAGGATGTTGTTCGAGGACAGCATGAGGATCCGTGCCTCGGCCTGGGCCTCGGCCGACAGCGGCAGGTGGACCGCCATCTGGTCGCCGTCGAAGTCCGCGTTGAACGCGTGGCAGACCAGTGGATGGACCTGGATCGCCTTGCCCTCGACCAGCACCGGCTCGAACGCCTGGATGCCCAGGCGGTGCAGGGTCGGCGCGCGGTTGAGCAGCACCGGATGCTCGTGGATGACCTCCTCGAGCACGTCCCACACCTCGGGGATCATCGAGTCGACCATCTTCTTGGCCGCCTTGATGTTCTGCGCGGACTTGCGCTCGACCAGCCGGGCCATGATGAACGGCTTGAACAGCTCGAGCGCCATCAGCTTGGGCAGACCGCACTGGTGCAGCCGCAGCGACGGGCCGGACACGATCACCGAGCGGCCCGAGTAGTCCACGCGCTTGCCGAGCAGGTTCTGGCGGAACCGGCCCTGCTTGCCCTTGAGCATGTCTGAGAGCGACTTCAGCGGGCGGTTGCCGGGTCCGGTGACCGGACGGCCGCGCCGGCCGTTGTCGAACAGCGCGTCGACCGCCTCCTGGAGCATGCGCTTCTCGTTGTTGACGATGATCTCGGGCGCGCCGAGGTCGAGCAGCCGCTTGAGGCGGTTGTTGCGGTTGATCACGCGGCGGTACAGGTCGTTGAGGTCGCTCGTAGCGAACCGGCCACCGTCGAGCTGGACCATCGGGCGCAGCTCGGGCGGGATCACCGGGACGGCCTCGAGGATCATCATCTCGGGCTTGTTGCCACTGTGCAGGAAGGCCGAGACGACCTTCAGGCGCTTGACTGCGCGGGCCTGCTTCTGGCCCTTGGCGGTCTTGACCTGATCCTGCAGATCGGCCGCCTCGTCCTCGAGGTTGACCTGCTGGAGCAGATCGCGCACCGCCTCGGCGCCCATGCCGCCGCGGAAGTACTCGCCGAACCCGTAGGGGGAGCCGAACCGGTCCTTGAGCTCGCGGAACGTGGTCTCGTCGTTGACCACGTCCTTGGGCTTCATGGTCTTGAACAGCTCCCACACCTGGCGCATGCGCTCGGCTGCGTCCTCGATGTAGGCCTCGGTGTCGTCGATGTCGGCCTGCATGCTCTTCCGGGTGTCCTTGAGCAGCTTCTCGCGCTCCTCGTCGGAGAGCTTGGCGATGTTCACGCCCAGCGACTCGGCCCACATGTGGTCGTCGTCGGAGAAGTCGCGACCGGCCTTGCCGTTCTCGAGGTAGGTCTCGCGACGCTGGAGCGACTCCTTGAGCTCGAGGATCCGCTCCTCCTTCTCGGCCGCGTAGGCGTCGAGCACCTTGTTGACCTCGCCCTCGAGGTTGTCGAGATCCTTGGCCCGCGCCTCGTCGTCGATCCAGGTGACGATCGAGGCGGCGAAATACAGGACCTTCTCGAGCTCCTTCGGGGCCATGTCGAGCAGGTAGCCGATCCGGCTCGGGACGCCCTTGAAGAACCAGATGTGGCTAACGGGCGCAGCCAAGTCGACGTGGCCCATGCGCTCACGGCGCACCTTCGAGCGCGTGACCTCGACGCCGCAGCGCTCGCAGACGATGCCCTTGTAGCGGACGCGCTTGTACTTGCCGCAGTAGCACTCCCAGTCCTTGGTCGGACCAAAGATGCGCTCGCAGAACAGGCCGTCCTTCTCGGGCTTGAGCGTTCGGTAGTTGATCGTCTCCGGCTTGGTGACCTCCCCCGAGCTCCAGGAGCGGATCTGCTTGGAGGAGGCGAGGCCGATCTCGATCGCGTCGAAATTGTTGATGTCGATCAAATCGATCCCTTCTTGGTGTCTTGAAAAATCGTGTGGGTGAGTGAGGCGGGGTTAGTCCTCGTCGAGGACCCCTTCCGCCTCACCGACCGGAACTTCGTCGTCGATCATCGGGTCGTCGTCGGAGGAGAAGTCCTCGTCCTCGAGGTCCTCGCCCGGCTCCAGGTCCGGGTCCTCCTGCTCGACCTCCTCCTCGGAGGCCTCGACAGTCTCGCCTTCGTGCTCGGTCGACTCGTCGGCGGCCGCACCGTCGGTGGCCCGCACGCCGCTCAGGTCGATTCCCAGCTCCTCGGCCGCGCGCAGGAGGTCATCGTCCTCCTCGCGCATCTCGGCCCGCTCGCCTTCCTCGGAGACCACGTTGACGTCGAGCGCCAGCGACTGCATCTCCTTGAGCAGGACCTTGAACGACTCGGGGATCGAGGGCTCGGCGATGTTCTCGCCCTTGACGATCGCCTCGTAGGCCTTGACCCGCCCGACCGTGTCGTCGGACTTGATCGTGAGCATCTCCTGGAGGGTGTACGCGGCGCCGTAGGCCTCGAGCGCCCACACCTCCATCTCGCCGAAGCGCTGACCGCCGAACTGCGCCTTGCCGCCCAGCGGCTGCTGGGTGACCAGCGAGTAGGGGCCGGTCGAGCGGGCATGGATCTTGTCGTCGACCAGGTGCAGCAGCTTCAGGATGTACATGTAGCCGACCGTCACCTGCTCCTCGAACGGCTCGCCGGTGCGGCCGTTGAACAGCGTCGTCTTGCCCGAGGCCTGATCGCCCTCGCGCCGGCGCTTGTCGACGTCCATCTTGATCCGGCCCTGGTGCTCGTCCTGCCAGCGGACCAGCGCCTCGTCGACGTCCTTGACCGTGGCGCCGTCGAACACCGGCGTGGCGACGTACACCTTGCCGCCGTCGTCCTTGGCCTCCTCGTAGGCCTGCGAGCCGTCGTCGTACCAGCCGTTGGCCGCGACCCACCCGAGGTGGGTCTCGAGGATCTGGCCGAGGTTCATGCGGCTCGGCACGCCGAGCGGATTGAGGATCACGTCGACCGATGTGCCGTCCTCGAGGAACGGCATGTCCTCGACGTCGACGATCTTCGAGATCACGCCCTTGTTGCCGTGGCGGCCGGCGAGCTTGTCGCCCTCGGCGATCTTGCGCTTCTTGGCCACGAACACGCGGACCAGCTCGTTGACGCCGGGCGGCAGGTCGTCGCCCTCGTCCCGGCTGAACGTCTTGACGTCGATGACCACGCCGCCTTCGCCGTGGGGCACCTTGAGCGAGGTGTCGCGAACCTCGCGCGCCTTCTCCTTGAAGATCGCGCGGATCAGCTTCTCCTCGGCGGTCAGCTCGGTTTCGCCCTTCGGGGTGACCTTGCCGACCAGCAGGTCGCCGGAGCCGACCTCGGCGCCGATGCGCACGATGCCGCGGTCGTCGAGGTTGCGCAGCGACTCCTCCGAGCGGTTCGGGATGTCGCGGGTGATCTCCTCGTCGCCGAGCTTCGTCGTGCGGGCGTCGATCTCGTACTCCTCGATGTGGATCGAGGTAAGCTCGTCGTCCTTGACGATCCGGCGCGAGAGGATGATCGCGTCCTCGAAGTTGTAGCCCTCCCAGGACATGAAGGCGACCAGCAGGTTCTTGCCGAGCGCCATCTCGCCCGCGTCGGTCGCCGAGCCGTCGGCCAGCACGTCGCCGTCGGCGACCTGGGCGCCCACGTCGACGATCGGCTTCTGGTGGATCAGCGTCCCCTGGTTGGAGCGCATGAACTTCTGGAGCAGATACTCGTCCGAGCCGCCGCCGTCCTTGTCGACGACGATCTGCTCGGCATCGACGTAGGACACGGTGCCGGCGTTGCGCGCCACCACCACGTCACCGGTGTCGATCGCCGCGCGGCGCTCCATCCCGGTGCCGACCAGCGGGGCGTCGGTGACCAGCAGCGGCACGGCCTGGGCCTGCATGTTCGAGCCCATCAGCGCCCGGTTGGCGTCGTCGTGCTCGAGGAACGGGATCATCGCGGTCGTGATCGACCAGATCTGCTCCGGGGAGACGTCGATCAGGTCGACCTCCTCGGCCGCGACGGTCACGTACTGACCCGCCTGCGTACGGCAGATGATCTCGTCGCCGGTCAGGTGGCCCCTGTCGTCGACCGGCGTGTTCGCCTGGGCGATGATCCGCTCCTCCTCCTGGGTGGCGTCGAGGTGGACGATCTCGTCGGTCACCTTGCCGTTCTTGACCACCCGGTACGGGGTCGTCACGAACCCGTGCTCGGACACCTCGGCGTAGGAGGACAGCGATCCGATTAGGCCGATGTTCGGACCCTCCGGGGTCTCGATCGGGCACATGCGGCCGTAGTGGGTGGGGTGCACGTCGCGCACCTCGATCGGCGCGCGCTCACGGGTGAGGCCGCCGGCGCCCAGAGCGGACAGACGGCGCCGGTGCCGGAGACCGGCCAGCGAGTTCGTCTGGTCCATGAACTGGGAGAGCTGGCTGGAGCCGAAGAACTCCTTCAGCGCCGCGACGACCGGCCGGATGTTGACGATCGTCTGTGGCGTGATCGTGTCGGCGTCCTCGGTGGTGAGGCGCTCACGCACGACGCGCTCCATGCGGTAGAGGCCAATCCGGAACGCCTCCTGGATCAGCTCGCCGACCGTGCGCAGACGGCGGTTGCCGAAGTGCTCGTACTCGTCCAGGTGGTCCTGGATCGGCTCGCGCGGCATGGCCAGCGCCTCGGCGGCGTAGTCCTTGGTGTCGACGCCGTCGTCCTCGGGCATGCCGAGCAGGCGCGGCAGCGTGATCAGCTCCTTGACCAGGGCGATGATGTCGTCGTGGGTCAGGGTGCGGGTCTCGAGGTCGATGTCGAGGCCCAGCCGCGAGTTCAGCTTGTAGCGACCCACGCGCGTGAGGTCGTAGCGCTTGGGGTCGAAGAACAGCTGGTTGAGCAGCGAGCGCGCGGCGTCGACCGAGGGCGGCTCGCCCGGGCGCTGCTTCTTGAACAGCTCGATCAGCGAGCCCTCCTCGCTGCGGACCATCTCGGGGTCGGCGTCGAGGGTCAGGCGGATGTAGAGCGAGTTGTCGAAGAGGTTGAGGATCTCCTCGTCGGACGCATAGCCCATCGCGCGCAGCAGCACGGTGACCGGCAGCTTGCGCTTGCGGTCGATGCGGACGTAGACGCGGCCCTTCTTGTCGATCTCGAGCTCGAGCCACGAACCGCGGGCCGGCATCAGGTTCGCGATGAACACCTGCTTCTCGCGATCCTTGGGCTCCATCACGTAGGCGCCGGGAGAACGGACCAGCTGCGTGACCACGACGCGCTCGGTGCCGTTGATGATGAACGTGCCGCGCTCGGTCATCCACGGGAAGTCGCCCATGAACACCGACTGCTCGCGGATCTCGCCCGTCTCGCGGTTGATGAACGCGACCGTCACGGTCAGCGGCCGCGCGTAGGTCAGATCCTTCTCGCGGCACTGCTCGAGGTCCGCGACGGGCTCGTCAAAGGTGAAATCGCCGAACTGAACGGCGAGGTTGCCGGTGTAGTCCTCGATCGGCGAGATGTCGTCGATCGTCTCCCGCAGGCCGCCGCCGGCAGGGTCGGTCAGCCATTCGAAGGACTTGCGCTGGATATCGATGAGGTTGGGGACTTCAAGGACCTTGTTCAGACGCGCGAAACTCCGGCGCGTCCGGGGGGCATGAGCGGTTGCCAAGACGGCGACTCCTCGGAAACGGTCGAGAGGGAGGCAGGTCAGCGCTTCCCGAGGCACGTACTCCCCAACGAAGCGCGACCACCAAAGATAGCACAGGGCACCGATGCCCTGTGAAGGGACGCTCAGCTCTCACGGACCCCGCCCCCGGATCGCCGCGTATGTGGCGCGGCGCCGTTCGCATTCGGGCGGCTACGGCTATTGGCTGACGCGGGGAGTGTAGGGACTGGGAGCGTTTCCGGCAAGCGCTCGTGGACGGCAAGCCGATCCCCGCGCTCGCACCCCCAGGCCCACAGCGCTACCGAGCCAACTTTTCGACCGCTCGGTCCTACCAGCGAGTAGATTCGCCGCCGAGAGCGTCGGAGCGCCGTGACTCAACGAGGGGGACGTATGCGAGTTGCACGATTCAGATCAATTCGCTTGGCCATGACTGTCGGGATGGCGATGGGCCTCGCGACGGCCGGCGCGCCGACGGCGACGAGCGCAGCGCCGACGACCACCGTGATCAAGCCATCCTTCAAGGTGACGATCTCGCCTGAGTACACGACGGCCGGCGAGCCGACGACGTTCCAGGTCACGATCGTGAACACCTCCCCTTCGGGCACCACGCTCGGCTCCGTCAAGATCTCCCCGCCGAGCGGATTCACCCCCCCGCGCCCGACGCCCGGCTCCCCGCTGCGCCGCAAGACCAAGGTCCGGGACCGCACGCTGACGCTGCACCAGATCTCCGTGAACCCCGGAAAGCGGGCCCGGCTCTCGGTGACGGCGACCGCGCCGGCGAGGTGCGGAAGCCGGGCCGTTTTGCACTGGACGTCTCAGGCGTTCGTGGGAAGGAACGGCGCGGGAGCCCGACTCGGCCTCAACCACGCCGTCAGCAGCCTCGGGGTCAAGGTCCTATGCCCCGACGTCATGCCGTGCGGCGTCGGCGGCGTCGTGTGCAAGACCAGCCTGGTCACCTCGAACAGCACGTACACGGTGACCTCCGACGCGACCTCCGGCACGCTCAACCAGACGGTCAACGTCGGCAATCAAATGCACTGCGGGCCCTACCGGTTCAGGGATCCGAACTGGTACGACTCGGCCGTGACTCCCGCGGCCACGTCGCCACCGCCAACCGCGCCGACACCGATCGTCGACAGCGTCACCTACACGATCAGGAACGCCACGACGAAGGGGATCGGCTTCTGCCTCGGCGCGGGCTACGACTTCGCGACCGCCTCGGGGGCACAGGCTCGGCCGGGTAAGTTGCCGAACGGCAACCCCGGGTTCATCGGCCGACTCCCGAGGTGTACGAGCAGCAAGCCTCCGTGCATCTCGAGCATCTCGCAGCGGCCGGACCCGAAGGTTCCGTCCGGCCACGACGCGCTCATGGAGATCCAGGTCCCGGAGACCGGCGATCCGTGGGGACGAGCGTAGGAGCGGGTGCGGCGAGCGCCGGGCGCGCGAGCCGGACGATCTTCAAACGGGCGAGGATCGCGTCCCGCTCAGCCAGCAGGTCGGCGTCCGCGCACGCGAGCACGGCTAGAGCGTCGATCGTCGCGGCGATCTCGTAGTCCGCCCGGCGCGATCGGGCACACGCCAGGGCCTCGAGCAGTTCGCGGCACGCTGCGTCCGTGTCCCCGAGGCGCGCGAGCGCGATGCCCATGGCCCGCTGGAGCAGCGGCCGCTGCCGGTCGGCGGTCTCGAGCTCGATGCGGGCCACCTCGAGCGCTCGGCGGGGATCGCCCGCGAGCGCATCGGCCTCGGCGATCAGCGCCCGCCCGAACTCGGCGTATGCGTGCATGCTGAAGACGCGCAGCGCCCGCGTCGAGCGCTCGAGCATAGGCAGGCCCACCTGAGAGTCGCCCCGCCGCAGCGCCAGCCGGCCCAACAGCATGTCGGCGAACGCGACCGATTGCGATTCCTGCGTGGAGCTCCACACGCGACGGGCTTGCCGCAGATGCTCCTCGGCCTCCTCCAGCCGGCCCTGGTCGGACAGGATCTCACCGACATTGCAGTCGGTGAACGCCATGTCAGCGGGGCGCCCAGAGCGTCTGCCGCATTCGCCGGCGCGGCGGTAAAGCGCGATCGCGTCGTCCCAGCGGCCGTCGAAGTAGGCGAACATCCCCAGGTTGTTGAGGACGACGCCCTCGTGCTCGAGGTCGCCAAGGTCCTGGAAGATCTTCAACGCGCGCCATGAGTGGGTGGCCTCTTCCTGGCGTCCGGACTCGACCAACGCCCAGTCGAGTCCACTCAGGGCGCGCGCAAGCGCGCTTGCCTCGCCGACTGCTTCCGCTTCTTCGATCGCCTCCCGGCAAGCCGAGATCGCCTCGTTCCAACGCCCCTGCCGGTTCCGGATGCCGCCGAGATACGCGTGTATACGTGCGCGCAACGCGACGGCGCCGTCCCCCTCGAGTCCGTCGAGGACGCGCAACCCGCGGTTCAGCCAGCGCACGGCCCCGATCAGCGCGTCGCTTCGCTCGGCAACCTCCGCGTGCCGCACGCACAGCCGCGCCTGAGCGATCGGGTCGTCGGAGAGCAGTCGCCGCGCCTCGGTGAGCGCCCGGCTGGCCGCGGCCGGCTCCCCGACCGAGCGAAGCTCCTCCCCCATCTGCTCCCAGGCCCGCGCGAGCGTCTCTGGATCGACCACGGTGCCGGACGCCCGCCCGGCGTCGATCGCCCGGCGGTACAGATGCACCGCGTCGGCGTGCGCGAAGCGCTCGGTCGCGCGCTGGGCCGCGATCAGGGCGTAGCGCTGTGCGCGCACGTGATCGCCGGCCAGCGCGAAATGGTTCGACAGCACCGCGGCGTCCGCATCGCCGTCGTGCTCGCGTTCGAGCCTCAGGGCGACCCCGCGGTGGAGCTCGCGGCGGAGCTTGAACGGCAGACTCGAGTAGGCGACCTCCTGCAGCGCCGGGCGCCGGAAGCTCACCTGCCCGCCCGGCTCGGACACGAATACCGCCGACAGCCGCTCCCACACCTCCGAGTCGGGCATCGGCGTGCCGGCCGGCAGGACGTCGACCAAGCGCTCCGGGTGGAACGACGCGCCGAGCACCGCGGCACGCCGGACCAGCGCGCCGTCCTCCGGATCCAGGGCGTCGATCCGGGCCATGGTCGCCGCATCAACGCTGTCGGGCAACTGGTCGCGATCGCCTTCCGCCGCGGCGGCGAGTAGATCGAGCAGAAATTCGGGGCTGCCACCAGATCGCCCGACCGCCAGCTCGACCACGTGAGGGGGCAGCTGAGCCGCTTCCGGGGTCGCGAGGGCCAGTGCGCGCGTGGCCTCGCGCGACAACGGACCGAGCTCGATGCCGGTCGTCCCGGTCCCGAGCGTCATGCCCCCGGGCGTGTCGCGGCGGCTGACCAGCACGACCCACGCCGAGGACGCGAGCTCGGGCGCCAGCGCCTCGAACAGCGCCACCGATGCGGCGTCCATCAGATGTGCCTGCTCGATCTCCATCATCGTGGGCACCACGAGGGCCGGACCGAGGAAGCGAAGAACGACCTGGTGCAACTTGGCCGCGCGCGATGTCTCGGCCAACTGCTCGACCTCCTCCGACGGCGCCACCGAGATGTCGAACACGATCGCGATCAGCGAGAGCCACGGCAGCAGATCGGGCTGGGCTGACTCGATCTCGGCCCGCAGCCGGTCGAGGACAACGGCCTGTGGCTCCTGGTGGCTGAGACCGAGCAGCGCTCGCAGCGGGCCCCGCCACGCGTGGTAGGGCGTGTCGCGTGTGTAGACCTCGCAGGTCGCCCGCAGGCGGACCATGCCGTCGGCGAACTTGCCGGCCTCGGCGATCAGGCGCGACTTGCCGACGCCGGTTTCGCCCACGATCTCGATCAAAGTCCCCGCCCCGCGTCTGGCATCGTCAACCGCCGCTCGCAGCAGATCGAGCTCGCGCGAGCGCCCGACCAGCGGGAGCTCGAGGCGGATCGCCGCGTCCGAGGCGCCGCGAATCGGCGGACCTACCTCCCATGCCTGCACCGGGCGGGACTTGCCCTTGACGGCAAACGGCTCGAGCGCGGTCTGGGCAAAGCTCGTCTTCGCGCGGCGCAAAACATCCCGGGTGGCGTAGATGCACCCCGCCGGCGCCCGGGCCACCAGCCGCGCAGCGAGATTGACCGTGTCCCCCATCACCGCGTACCAACGGCGGTAGATCGGCCCGACCTGGCCACTGAACACCGGACCCCGGTGCACGCCGGCCCGCAGTGGCAACGGCGGTCCTGCCTCGACGATGTGGCGAAGCGCGAGCAGCATGCGCTCCTCGTCCTCGCCGATGACCCGGGGCACCCCGGCGCTCAGCCGGATCTTGCCGCCATCGGCGGCGATATCTGAGTCCAGGAAGCTGACTTCGTAGCGCTCGACCGCCTCCTGCACGAGGCGCACAAGCTCGTCGAGTCGCCGCGCCGCGGCATCGGGCCCCTCCCGGATGACCACGTCGTCGAGGCCGCCGTACTGCAAGAAGGCGATCGTCGCGGTCCGATGCTGCGGAGCCGCGGATCGGCTCAGGAGATGGTTGCGCACCGCGGCCGGCAGGAAGCTCGCGATCACCTCGCCGGGTGGGGCCGGAAGACCGGCCGGCGGGACCCATTCACACGCCGCCGGCGCTCTGGACAGCAGCATCCCGGGGCCGACCGCGCGGCCAAGGCAGCTTCGCGGCAGCGGCCCGGCGGTGTCGGCACTGATCAGGATCTGGCCCGAGGACGCGGCCGCCTCCAGGGTCACGACGGTGCTCGCCGCCGGGCCCCCGATCAGGAGCTCCCGATGCGAGCCGCCGACGACGAACATCGCGTAGGGGCCGCTGTGCACCCCGACCGACATCCGCAGCACCACGGGGTGATCGCCCGCGCGCGACCGGCCGACTTCACGCAGCCGGCGCCGCATCGCCACCGCCGCGCTGCAGGCCCGAAGCGCGTGCTGCTGGTCGCCCTCCTGGTCGTAGAACATCAGGACCATCGCGTCGCCGCCGAACTTGACCAACGATCCACCGCGGCTGTAGGCCTCGGCCAGGAGCGCCGAGAAGCACGTGTTGATCACGTCGACGAGCTGCTCGGCGCCTTCCTTGCCCTGGCGGGCCAGGCGCTCCGACAGGCGCGTGAACCCCGACACGTCGGCGAACACCATCGTGCAGGGGACGATCTCCCCGAGGACCTCGAGCGGCCGGGCAACCCGCGCGAGCAGGGCCCGGGGCACGTACGGAGCCAGTCTTCCGGTCTCGGAGGCGCTCACCGCCGACCGCACCCATCTGGGACGGGAACCCGGAGCACGCTCCCGATGTCAGCCCCCACGCGTGCAATGTAGCCAAACCGGGTGGCGGCGCCAACGGCTAGGCGCCTCGTCAACCAGCGCCGTGGCCTCCTTGAGGCCAAGGCCGGTCGCCGCGCGCACGACCTTGATGACTGGATCTTCTTGTCGCCGGCCGCCTGGAGCACCACGTCGAATGCGGTCTGCTCCTCGGCCTCTTCGCCGGCAGATGCCACCCTGCCCGCGACGAGGCATGCCCAGACAAAGAGGAGGCCCGCCGAGGCGGGCCTCCTCTGCCGATCAGGGCGCGCCCCCGCCCGTTCGGCCTGTCCGTCTACGCGAGCTTCACATCAGCAATCCGCACCCGCCTGTTGAGCGGGATCGCCAGCCTCACGTTGCGGTTGGTCGCGACGGTGGACGTGAGCGTCCGGACCTTCCTGCCGCGCTTGTTGAGCTCGACGATTCGGATCCTGGCCGACTTGCTGGTCGACGCGACCCGAACCACGAGATACACCCGGCCGTGGATCTTGACCAGCCGGGCCATGCGCAGCTGCGTGTGCGACGCCGCGGCAGCCGAGCCACCTGCGGCCGTCGTGCCGCTCACCGCTGCGATGACCGTCGCGCCGCCAATGCTCACGCTACCGGCGGGCGCGCCCCCGGCCGAGCCGCCCCCACCCG
>DATIEI010000091.1:0-6147 GCA_035455845.1 Solirubrobacteraceae bacterium | reverse complement strand
GGTCAGCCGGGCGCCCTGAAGCAGGGGTCGGGATTCGGTGGCGATCGCGCTCTGAAGGACGCCGCGGTCCGCAAGCTCGGCGATCACGGCCAGCGCGGTGCCGCGCCCGGGGGCCGCGAGCGCGCCGGTGTTGCAGTGTGTGAGGATCCGCCGGGCGCAGGCCAGCACGTCAGCGCCGTGCCGGGCGATGGCGGCGCTGGCCGCTTCCTCCTCGGCTTCGATCGCGCGCGCCTCATCCAGCGCGGCGGTCCCCCTGAGGACCGCCTGGCGGACTCGCTCGACCGCGGCGGACAGATTGACCGCGGTCGGCCGGGCGGTGCGGAGCAGCTCACAGGCACGCTCGAGGCCCTCGGGGCCCTCGTTCGCCAGCTCGAGCGCCACGCCGTAGGCGGCGGCCACGCCGATCAGCGGCGCGCCCCGGATCGCCAGGCGGACGATCGCCTCGGCCACCTCGGCGGCGGTGCGGAGCTCCAGCTCCCGCTCGTTCCAGGGAAGCTCGGTCTGATCGATCGCGTGGAGCACTCCGTCCTCGAAGCGGAGCGCCACGACACGCGTCGCGTTGGGCCTGGTTGCCGCCATGGCGCGATGTTATGCTCTCGCGCGCCCGCCAGGGACCGGCGGCGTTCGGGGGCCATCTGGGCGTCTGCCAACACTCATCGTCGTCGTCACCTCCGGGCCGCCACCGAGCCTGGGCGAGATCTCCTCGCTGTCCGAGCTGCGCCACGCGGTCGCCGCCCTGGCCAACTACGACGGGCTGTACGCCAGCTTCGACGGGCACGGCAAGCGGTCGGTCTACCGCAACCACGCGCTGCTGATCACCGGTCAGGCGCGGCTGCGGCTCGTGGCGGCGACGTAGCTTCTAGGAGGGGCGTGGGCGTCGGAACGGCGTCCCTCGGGCGCAATGCCATCGCGACGCGTTCGGCGCACAACCCACGGGACGCCGTACCGGCGTCACGCCCCTACAGACGGTTCTCGATGCTGAGCGGAGCCGGCTCGGGCGCCTGGGGCTCCGGTGTGGGCGCGCCGGTCGAGTCCTCGAGCCCGAGCGCGGTGTGCAGCTCGCCTGATTCGTACATCTCGGTGACGATGTCGCAGCCGCCGACGAACTCGCCGTCGATGAACAGCTGCGGGATCGTCGGCCAGTTCGACACGGCCGAGAGCTCCTGGCGGATTCTGGGGTCGGGCAGGATGTTGACCGCGGCGAAAGGCCGGCCCATCGACTGGAGGATCGCCACCGTACGGGCCGAGAAGCCGCACATCGGCTGGTCCGGCGTCCCCTTCATGAACAGGATCACGTCGTTCTCGTCGATCGCTTCCTTGATCTGGTCGCGCAGGGGATTGGTCGTCTCGTCGCTCATGCGATGCTCTCCGTCTTGGTCTGGATTGAGAGGGCGTGGATGCGGTCCCCGACCTCGGCGCCGAACACGTCGTAGACGAGCCGGTGCTGGGCGATGCGGGACAGGCCCTGGAAGGCCGGCGCGCTCACAACCGCGTTGAAGTGGTGGCCGTCGCCGGTTACCTCGGCGCTGGCGCCGGGAATCCCCGCCTCGATGCGCTGCTTGAGCTCCTCGGGGGTGGCGGCTGCTCCACTGGCTGACATGTCCCTTAGCGTAGCGAGATGCCCTCGCTATACTGAATGAAGCAAGGAGCCGATAGTTATCCCATGATCACTCTTACCGACAAGGGCGCCGAGAAGGTTCGCGAGTTCCTGACCGCGCAGGCCGCGGTGGCCGACACCGCAGGGCTGCGGGTGGGCGTGCGCGGCGGCGGCTGCTCGGGCTTCCAGTACGCGCTGGCCTTCGACGAGCAGCGCGAGAACGACGTGGTGTTCGAGGACAAGGGCATCCGCCTGCTGGTCGACCAGCCCAGCCTTCCCTACGTGCAGGGCTCGGTGATCGACTTCGTCGACGGCCTCCAGGGCGCCGGCTTCAAGGTCGACAACCCGAACGTGATCGCGGCCTGCGGCTGCGGCTCGTCGTTCCGGGTCGCCGAAGAGGAAGAAGTCTCCGCCGTCTAACCCGGCTCGTCCTTAGGGGCGGGTCCGTTTCCGGCACGGGGTGCAAAACGCGCCAAACTCGCCGACGCGCCGCGGTTTTCGCAACATAAGCGCCTCAGAGATGCTTATGTTGCGCAGGCGGCTGGCTGACGGGAGCTTTTGTGAGTTGTGCACCCCTAGACGGGCGTCGCTCGTAGCGATCGCCACAGGTAGATGCACGCCAGCGTCCGGTGCGGTCGCCATGGCTCGGCGATCTGGGTGAGCTCGGCCGGCGTGGGCAGCTCGTCCAGCCCGTAGCGGAGCTTGACCGCGCGGCGGATCCCGAGGTCGCCTACCGGCAGCACGTCGGGGCGATGGAGATGGAACATCAGGAACATGTGGGCGCTCCAGACGCCGATTCCCTTGACCGCGGTCAGCTCGGCGATCACCTCGTCGTCGGGCAGGTCGGGAAGGCGGTCGAGCTCGAGCGAGCCGTCGAGGACGTGCTCGGCCAGCGAGCGCAGGTAGCGGACCTTGGCGTGGCTCAGTCCGGCGGCGGCGCGCAACTCGTCGGGGTCGTCGGACAGAACCTCTTCCGGCGTCGGGGCCTGGCCTCCGAAGCGCTCGAGCAACCTCGCGTAGATCGACGCGGCGGCCCTGGTGGACAGCTGCTGGCCGACGATCGAGCGGACCAGCGTGCCGTAGTGGTCGGCGGGGCGACCGGCGAAGAAGTCCTCGATCGACCCTACCTCGTCGATCACGGCGCGCATGACCGGGTCGGCCCTGCGCAGCGCTGCGGTCGCGCTCAACTACGCGCTCTCGGTGACCGTCAGCGCGGCGCCGTCGAGGGCGCCCAGCGCTCGCCCGAGCGAGCACGAGATGCACGTGAAGGTCGGCGTGTCACGCAGCGTGTAGGAGCTCGACTCGGTGGTGCGCAGGCGCTGCACCAGATCGAGGAAGTCGGCCGGGTTGTCGGTCTCGAAGGCGACCACGAACTCCTGGTCATCCAAGCCGAACGAGTAGCTCGTATTCAAATCCACGGAGGGGTACTCGCGACCCACGCGAATGTGATCCTGCATGATCCGCCAGCGCTCGTCGGGCGGTAGCGAGTACCAGGCGCGGGTCTTCACGAACGGGTACACGAACAGGTACTTGCCGTGCGCGGCGCGGACCTCCAGGCGCGACTCGTCCGAGTACTCGGACGGCTTGGTCATGGCCAGGAACGAGTAGGGGACCTCGCACCACTTCATCAGCCCGCTCTGGGCCAGGATCACGTGGAACTCGTGGATCCGCTCCAGGTTCTGGGCCTGGCTGAGCAGCATCAGGTCGGCGTCGCCGCGAGTGCCGACCAGCGAGAAGGCGCGCAGCAGGTGGCCGTCGGCGAAGTCCTCGCAGGCGGCGATGAACTCGCGCTTGTCCGCGGCCCGGCGCTCCTCGTCGAGGCGTCGCCAGGCGGGATCGACTTTGAGGAAGGTGTACTTGACGAAGTGTCGAACGGGCATCGATCCCATGATACGCGGGGGCTTTAAAGCCGATCCGGATCGCGTGTCCGGTTGCCCCAACGTCTACCATGTAGGGGCATGCGAGTAGCGATCCTGTCGCCATACTCGTGGACGTATCCGGGGGGCGTCACGAGGCATATCGAAGCGCTCGCGGAGCAGTTCATCGCGGACGGCCACCACGTCCGGGTGCTGGCTCCGTACGATCCGCCCGACCGCGTTTCGGCCGGTCTGCACCGTGGCGCTCGGCCGCAGGCGGTGACCCCGCCGGAATATCTGGTCTCGCTCGGGCGCACCCTCTCGCTGAAGGCCAACCAGGCCGTCTCGAACATCTCGATCAGCGGATTCGCGCTGGCCACGGCCCAGCAGGAGCTCCGCACCGGCCGCTACGACGTCGTCCATGTCCACGAGCCGCTCGCCCCGCTGGCGCCGTGGTGCATCACGGACTGGACGCGACTGCCGGTCGTCGGGACGTTCCACACCTACAACGAGAACCGAGTCTCGAACGGGATCGCCAACGTGCTCGGGGCGCGCCGGATGCTGAACCGACTGCACGTCCGGATCGCTGTGTCCGAGGCCGCCGCCTGGACCGCCCGCCGCTTTTTCGGCGGCCACTACCGGGTGATTCCCAACGGGGTCCATGTCGATCCGCGACAGGCGGCGCTGGGTGCCCTGGGGCCCCAGGCCGACCGGCTCAGGATCGTGTTCGTGGGTCAGGCGGTGGAGCGCAAGGGGCTGCCGCTGTTGCTGCGTGCCTTCGAGGCGCTGCGCGAGCACGTCCCGACCGAGCTGACCGTGATCGGGCCGTCTTGCGAGGAGCTCTCGCCGCTGATGCTCGACATGCGCGACGTCCGTGTGCTCGGGAAGGTCGACGACGAGACCAAGCGTCACGAGCTCGAGGCCAGCGACGTCTTGTGCGCGCCCTCGCTGGGTGGCGAGAGCTTCGGGATGGTGCTGACCGAGGCGTTCGCGGCAGGCACCCCCGTGGTGGCGTCCGACATCGCCGGCTATCGCGACGTGGTGCGCGACGGCGTGGACGGCGTGCTGGTGCCGCGGGGAGACGCGCAGTCGCTGGCCGAGGCCCTACGTGATCTGTGGGAGGAGCCGGTGCGCCGGGCGGCGATGGCCCGGGCCGCCGCGCTCGGCGTCGAGCGCTTCGCCTGGCCGCGGGTGGCCGAGCAGGTCATGGAGGCCTATGAGGACGCGGTAGCGACGCCGGCACCGGCGGGAGCCGTGCAGCGGGCGGCGGTGCGCGTGGGCGCCCGCGCGGCCGACCTGAAGCCGCGGGTGCCGGCCCAGCGCCTGGCCAGCCTTGAGCCTCCGCTGACGCCCAAGCAACGTCACAGCAAGGCGCTTGCCGCCGCCCGCCGCCTCGGTCTCGCCGCGGTTTCGCTCGGAGGCCTCGTGCTCGCCTTCCTCGCGCTTCAGAAGATCGGGCTGCCCAACATCGCCAAGGCGCTGATCACCGCGAGTCCCACCTTGATCCTGCTCGGCCTCGCCGTGATGTGCAGCGCGATGGTCATGCGCGCGTTCTCGTGGCACGCGATCCTGCGCGCGGCGCTGCCGAAAGCCCGGGTCCGGCTGGCCGACGCCGCCCAGGGCACCTTCATCGGCGTATTGATGTCATCGACCCTGCCGGCCCGCCTGGGCGAGCCCTCGCGCGCGCTGGTGGTCGCCCGGCGAACCGGGCGCCCGCGCGAGAACCTGCCGATCGTGCTCGGCACGGTGGTGTCGCAGACGCTTCTGAACATCGTCGCGCTGATCATCCTGGGCGCGATCATGTTCTCGTCGGTCGACATGTTCAACGGCCACCAGGACGCGCTGGTCGTGGCGGCCGTCGCGCCCGCCGTGCTGTTGATCGTCGTCCTGCTGGCGCCCGTGCTGCTGCGCGACGCCGCCAACCGGTCCAGGTCCTCGCGCGCGCACGCCCTGGCGGCGCAGGCGCGGGGCGCCCTGGCTCGGGTCCGCGCCGGCCTGACCGTGTTCCGCAGCCCCCGCCTGGGCATCGAGGCGACGGTGGCCCAGCTGTCGGCGTGGGCGCTCCAGTGCCTGTCGTGCTGGATCCTGTTGGTCGCGCTCGGGCTCGACCACCGCGCCGGCATCGGCGCCGCCGCGGCCGTGCTGTTCGCGGTCAACATCACAGCTGTGCTCCCGGCCACCCCGGCCAACCTCGGCGTGTTCCAGGCTGCCTGCGTCGCGGTCCTCCATACCGGCTGGCACATCGGATACGGCGATGGCGTGGCCTACGGGGTCATCCTCCAGGCCGTCGAGGTGACCACCGCGATCGTGATGGGCATGCCGGCGCTGCTCAAGGAGGGCATGTCCTGGCGCGAGGTCAGGCTGCGGGCCATGCACACCGCGCCGGTCAAGCTGCCGGCGCGTCCGAGCGGCGCTCGCGCCTCGGGGGCGACCGCCGCCGGTGCGGTGCGGGCGCGCGGCTGATCCGGTCGCCTGATGCGGACGGACCGACCGACCGACCCGGATACCTCGTCACGGGCCGCGCCCCCAGGTCGGCGTGACGTATTACCCGCGCCCGAGGCGCATAGCCCGTCACGGTTCCGGCGGAACTGCGTGACGTGACGTATCAGCCGCGTCTCTGATGCCAGGGCCGCGCGGCGTTGGGCAACTAGGCCTCGGCCATCGCCGGCTCGCCCTCGTCGACGGGCTCGGGCT
>DATIEI010000090.1:0-6212 GCA_035455845.1 Solirubrobacteraceae bacterium | reverse complement strand
GTGGTGGCAGTGCACGTGCACCAGCGCCTCCTGCTCGATCTTGGGCAGCGCCGCGTCGTGACAATCGTGCTCGAGAAATTCCGAGAACAGCTTCACTTGTCCGGCCAGCATCTGCGCCAGCTCGTTGCCGTGCATCAGGTTCGGCAGTTCGTCGCGGAAGGCGCTGACGCAGGCCGGCTCGAGCCCGACGATCGGCATACCCTCGCGCAGCGCCGGCTCCAGCGCTGCGATCGTTTCGGTCCACAGGCCCCTGGCCTTGTCGAGCATGCCCCAGTCGTAAAGCGGCCGGCCGCAGCACAAGGGTCGCGGCGGCAGCACCACCGTATAGCCGAGCGACTCCAGCACCTTGGTCGCGGCGATCGCCGTCCGCGGCCGGAAATAGGTATTGAACGTATCCGGCCACAGCATCACCTTGCGCCGCTTGTCGCCATCGGCCGGCGGTCGCCGCGACCGCGCGAACCACTGGGTGAACGGCTCGTCCGCATAGCGCGGAATGCGACGTTCCCGCGCGATCCCGCCGATCGCCTTGGCGATGCCGCTCAGCCCCGGCGTCTGCAACGCGACATTGGCGAGCCACGGCACCCGACCCGCAATGCGCGACCAGTCGCGGATGAGCCCCATCGAATAGGCGGCGCGCGGCCGCAGCCGCCCCTTGTAGTGATGCGCCCGGAACTCCGCCTTGTACGTCGCCATGTCGGTGTTCACCGGGCAGTCGCTCTTGCACCCCTTGCAGCCGAAGCAGAGCGCGAGCGCCTCCTCCACCTCGGCGCTGCGCCACATATCGGCGACCGGGCCGCCTTCCATCATCTCGAACAGCAGCCGCGCCCGCCCCCGCGTCGAATATTTCTCCTCGTTGGTCGCCATGTAGCTCGGGCACATCACGCTCTTGTCGCTGTCGCGGCGGCGGCACGAGCCCACCCCCACGCATCGCCGCGTCGCCTTGCTGAAACTGCCCTCGTCCTCTGGAAAGCCGAACCAGATGTCGGGCTGCGGCGGCTGGTAGGCCGGACCGAGCCGGAGGTTCGACGTGATCGGATAGGGATCGACGACCTTGCCGGGGTTCATGCGCCCCCGCGGGTCCCAGATCGCCTTGAACTCGCGAAACGCCTCGATCAGCTCGGATCCGAACATCTTGGGCAAGAGCTCCGCCCGGGCCTGGCCGTCGCCGTGCTCGCCGCTCAGCGACCCCCCGTACGAGGCGATCAGGTCCCCCGCCTCCTCCATGAACGCCCGGTAGTTGCGCAGCCCCTCGCTTGTCAGGAAGTCCCAGTCGATCCGCGAGTGGACGCAGCCGTGCCCGACGTGGCCGAACAGGCACGACACCCGCCGGCCGTGCTTGTCGCAGAGTGCCTCGAGATCGCGCAGGTAGTCGCCGATCCGCTCGGGGGCGACCGCGGCGTCCTCCCAGGAGGGCCACCCAGGATGCTGGCCGGGGATCTTGCTGTGGCCGACCCCGCCCTCCCGGATCTCCCACACCTGGGCGATCTCCTCGGAGTCCTCGTAGAGCTTCACGCCCAGCGACGGCCCGCCCGCGCCGCCGCTTCGCACCGCCGCCGTGAACCGCTCGGCCTGCTCGTCGACCTCGTCCTCGGAGTCGGCGCCGAACTCAACCAGAAGCCAGGCGTCGCCGTCCGGGAGCAGATCGGTTCGGCGCTTGCGTCCGAGGATCTCCTCGTTACGCACCAGGCGGCGGTCGAACATCTCCAGGCCGATGGGGCCGTAGCCCATGACCTCAGGGACCTGATCGGCCGCGGTCGCCCCATCCTCATAGCCGACCAGCACCAGGGAGCGGCACTGGGGGCTCGGGATCAGCTTGCAGCGGGCTTCGAGCACCAGGGCGCAGGTCGCCTCGGTGCCGACCATCGCCGCGGCCAGGTTGAAGCCATGCTCGGGGAGCAGGCGATCGAGGTTGTAGCCCGAGATCCGGCGCGGGATCTGGGGGTAACGCTCCCGGATCAGATCGGCGTAGCGGCCGCGGAGGTCACGCAGCCGCGCGTAGATGTCCCCCACGCGCCCGCCTTCCTCGACCACGCGCGAAAGCTCATCGTCATCCACCAGGCTCGGCAGCGTCAGACGCGTGCCGTCGTAGAGCAGCACGTCGAGCGACTCGATGTTGTCGGCGGTGACGCCGGCCATGATCGAGTGTGTGCCGCACGAGTTGTTGCCGATCATGCCGCCGAGCGTGCAGCGGCTGTGCGTGGCCGGGTCGGGCCCGAAGGTCAAGCCGTGCTCCTCGGCGGCGTCCCGCAGCCGGTCGAGCACGAGGCCGGGTTGCACGCGCGCGAAGCGACGCTCGGGGTCGAGCTCGACGATCTCGTGCATGTACTTGGAGAAGTCGAGCATCACGGCCTGGTTCACGGTCTGGCCGGCCAGCCCGGTTCCGCACCCGCGCGCGCCGATCGGAGCGCCGAAGCGCCGGCAGATCTCCACCGCGGTGACCACGTCGGAGGCCGATCGTGGGATCACCACCCCGATCGGGACCTGGCGGTGGACCGAAGCGTCGTTCGCGTACAGGGCACGGCTGCCGGGCGAGAAGCGGACCTCTCCCCGGACCGCGCCGGCCAGCTCGCGCGCGAGCGCGCGAGCGTCGAGCTCAGTTGTGGTGCCCATTTCCGCCGCCCGGAAGCTTCTCCTTGGCGCGAGCCAACACGCCGGCGGGCGAGGTGGCGTACTCCATCTCGCGTGCCATCACGCGGGACATGGTCAGCGCGATCCGCTCGCGGTTGGGCTGGCCCTGAGCCAGGCCCCAGGCCACACCCTTCGCGTGCTCCTGGTTGATCGTCGGCGTCATCGGCATGTCGTGGGGGTCGACCACCGCCTCGATCAGTGCGGGCCCATCGGTCGCCAGAGCCTCGGCCAGCTGGTCACCGACGGTTGCCGGATCCTCGATCCGCACTCCCCGGAGGCCACATGCCTCCGCCACCTTGACGAAGTCGACCGGGGCGAGCTCGACGCCGTACTGCGGATTGCCGAGGAACGCCATCTGCTCCCACTTGATCAGCCCGAGCACGTCGTTTCGCATCACGACGACCTTCACGGGAAGGTTGTGCTGGGCCAGCGTGGCCAGCTCCCCCATCATCATCGTCAGCGAGCCGTCGCCGGTCAGCGCCACGACCTGACGGTCGGGATAGGCAGCCTGCGCGCCGATCGCGTACGGCAGCGCCGCCATCATCGAGCACATGGTGCCGCTGAACGAGAACAGCTGGCCGCGGCGCAGTTCGGTCCGGGCCGCCCAGGTGGTGACCGTGCCCGAGTCGCCGCACAGGATCGCCCGGTCGGCCATCGCGTGCCCGAGGTGATATGGGATCGCGTCCGGCTTGATCGGGTGGCCGTCGACCGGCTCGGCGCGCTGCTCAGCCAGTGCCCGCCAGTCCTTCATCTCGGCCTGCGCCTGCTCCAGGAACGACTGGTCTGCCCGGTGCTCCAGCAGCGGCTCCAACTCCGACAGCGTCAACCGCGCGTCGCCGCACAGCCCGACCTCGACCGGATAGCGCAGCCCGATCCGCTCCGGCCGATCGTCGATCTGGACGCCGACCGCCGAGCCGGGCTCGGGCAGGAACTCGATGTACGGGCTCGAGCTGCCGACGATCAGGATCGCGTCGCAGCCCTTGAGCGCATTCTGAGCCGGCCGGGTCCCCACCATCGCGTAGCCGCCCAAGCAGTACGGGCTGTCGTCCGGCACCGCGTCCTTGCCGAGCATGGCCTTGACGATCGGGGCGCCGAGCTTCTCGGCCACCCGCTCGAGAACCTCGCCCGCACCCCGCGCGCCGGCCCCGATGAAGATCAGAGGCTTCGAGGCACCGGAGAGCAGCTTGGCCGCCTGCTCGATCCGGTCGCGCGGCGGGATTCGACGACCATCGAGCGCCGCCACCGCGTTGTGGCCCTCCACGTTCTTGATCGAGCGATCGCCGGTCACCGCGTCGCCTGACTGGATGTCGATCGGGAACGCGATCGCCGCGGGGCCCCGGGCTCCGATCGCCGAGCGCACGGCCATGTCAACGACGTTCAGCACATGCGCCTCGCCCATGATCCGCTGGCTGTACACGCACGCGTCGTTCAGCGCGAAGTCGTGGTTGATGTCCTGCAGGTAATGGGTGCCGATCACGTCGTGGTAGGTCATGCCGGTGATCGCCACGACTGGTGACTGGTCGATCCGAGCGTCATAGAGCCCGTTCATGAGGTGGACTGCACCCGGGGCCGCGGTCGACAGACACGCTGCCGGGCGGCCGGTGAACTTGCCGTAGGCGCAGGCCGCCAGTGCGGCCGTCTCCTCGTGGCGCACGTGTACGAAACGGATCTGCTCCTCGTGGGTGCGCAGCGACTCCATCACACCGTTGATGCCGTCGCCGGGCAGGCCGAACACGGTGTCGATGCCCCATTCGATCAAGCGCTCGACCAGCTGGTCGGATGCGGTGTGGCTTCGAGCCATGCTCAACCTCCTCGTTCGGGTTGGACGCTCAACACCATCCGCCTACCCACGGCGCCGGCGAGAACACGACCTCGTGTCCGCACGCGAACGGTTCCGGACGCTTGCTCACACGCGGACTTGTGGATGGGGTATCTCTCATCCGTGGTCTCCGTCCAGCGAATGTCGGTGCGCGCCCTGCTCGACGAGTCCCCGGCCATCCTGTCCCAGGCCGAGGCTCTGGCGGCCGCCGGTGACGAGTCCTGGGAGCAGTGGGTGGCCGAGTACCAACGCGGCGACGCGCTGATCGTGCGGATGGAGCTGACGCTCGAGGTCTCCGACGGCGCCGGCGAGGTCCTCACCGCATCGCGAGACGGGTTCTTCGTCGAGAACCACGTCCACGCTCCCAAGGTCGAGCAGCAGATCGCCGAGCTCGCCTCGGGCGACCTGACCGCGCTGGCCGCGGAGTTTGCCGGGCGCGGCCACGCCCTCGACCTCCACGAGCTGGGCACGATGTACGTGCACGTCGAGCTCGCCCCCGAGCTGCGACGGCGCGTCCAGGACCGCGCCGCCGCGAGCTGATCCGGAGCCTGTCTCAACGCCCGGCGCCTCGCCGGCGACCTTGAAACCACCGGCGAGGCTCGTCCATCCGGGGGAGGCGACTCTGACTACTGGCCCTGCTTGACCCCCGGCTCGCCGAGCGCGAACTGGATCGGGTAGACGTGGGTCCCGCCGGGTACGTTGGCCTGCTTGCGGTACTTGCCAGTCGGGAGGATCACCCGGCCGAACGTGCTGGCCAGCATCATCGCGCTGGCGGCATAGAAGGCGGTGAACGCCGAGGCCATCGTCACATAGCCACCGACCTTCTCCCAGCCGCTGCCGCCCGTGATGTAGAACACGCCGAGGAATCCGACACCAACCCACAGCGGTGCGAGCACCGCTGTGAGCGCCAGGCTCTCAGCCAGCGAAGCGATCATGCCGACGAGCGTGATCGCGGCCAGCGCGAAGAACCAGTAGGCGAGCTCGGGAACCGCAGCGTGAGGCGCGGGCGCCGGGATCAGATGCAGGGCGATCATGAAGTTGAGGAACCCGTAGCCGAGCCAGAAGGCGGCCCAGATCCCGTGGATCGCCGTGGCCAGACCGTCGCGCGCCTTAAAGGCGAACAGCGCGGCGGCCCCCTGCGCGATGCCTCCCGCCGCGACCGCGAACGGGAAGATCAACAGTGGCGACTTCGCATTCCCGTACCACCCGACGAGGTTGGCGGTGACCATGAAGGTACCCGCGGCGAACCCGTACAGACCGAGAATCGACGGCGCGGCGATCGGCTGCAGGAACACCCGCGCATGGTCGCGCCATTCGCGGAGCTCGCCGGTGGCGCCGTTGGTGGTCCCATGTGTGGTGGGTTGTGTGGTTGCACTCATGACAAACCTCCTAACAAAGTGCATCGATCCTGAATGGATCTACACACCGGTTACCCTCGTCAGCCTGAGTAACGGGGCAAGGCGTTTGTCGTGTGACACCTGCTCACGCGGAGTGTCGCTGCAGTGACACTCCGCGCCGGACCGAAATGTCAGTCCACTTACGTTTTGCGTACAACTCGCCCCGTGCGCTGACGCACCTCCTGGAGCGCGGCGGGTGCCGTGCCCAGCAGCAGCCAGCGCGAGCGCGGCAGCGAGCGCACCTGGCCGTGCTCAGCCAGTCGTCTGAGCGCAGTGGTGACCGAAGGTCGCCGCGCACCGGTGACCGCGGCCAGCAGCTCGTGGGTAAGCCGCACATCGAGGCGCACGCCCTCCGGGGTCACCGTGCC
>DATIEI010000089.1:0-9568 GCA_035455845.1 Solirubrobacteraceae bacterium | reverse complement strand
GATCTGAGGCAGGCGCGGCCGCGCTCGGATCTGGGGCGGGCGCGGCGGCATTGGGATTGGGGGGAGGGACGGCCGGTGCGGGACCTGGGGCGCCTGCGGTTGCATCCTGGTCGGCACCGACCCCAGCGTCTGGATCTGGGCCGGCCGCGTCGGGCGACGAGGCGCGATGCCCGAGACTGTCCAGGAAGTGGCGGAAAGACTTCCCGGCATCGGTCTGCTCGCCCTCGCTGTAGCCCGTCGTCGCCTGCGCCAGCGTCTGCTCCCAGTTCGGCCCGGCCCAGCCGATTTCGATGCCCGTGCCCGACGCCGCGTAGTGGGCGATGGGCTGACCCTGCTGCACGATCTGCCCGACCGACACATTCAGGGTGATCTGTTCGGCGAGGAAGTAGTTGTGTCCCTTCATCGGGCCGTCGAGGAGCTGGAGCGCGACGTACGGCTGCCCCCGGTACCAATTCGGCGTGATACCCAGAACGCGACTGGTCCCGGGCGCGACGATCGGATCGCCCGGATTCAGGTCCGCGTCCACGCCCATGTCGGTGCGCCCGATCTGCGCCGTGTCCGGGAGCGGATTTACGTAGCCGTCGCTTGACGGCGTCGGAGGGGACGCGGCGACCGCGGGGGCCGGGGCGTCCGCGGGAGCGACGGCGGCGGGGGGGCCTGCCGGGGCGGGCTGCACCGCGGCGGCGGGCGCGGCGGCCGGTGCGGATTCCGGTGCGAGCATGCCCGCGCCCGGCTGGTAATCGGACGAGGACACGAACGCGAGATGCAGCTGGCCCTGCTGCGCCGGATCGCTGAAGAAGCCCGGAGAATGGATCGGCCACGGCGTCCCAATCTCGTTCGGTCGCTGGGTCGGATCCAGCGCGGCGATCTCGGTCACGAGGTCGCGCGCGGCGAAGTTGCTCGGGCCCACCGGCTGGCCGTCGACCGACACGATGCTCACCGCCTGCACGTGGACCGGATCGCTGAGCGCCGTGACCGGGCCGAGCCCGATCGTGTGGTTGGCCAGCGCCGAGTCGAGCACGGACACCATGCGTGGATCGGCGCCCCCGGAGGTAAGGAACGTGCGCACGTTCGTTGGGGCCGACAGACGAGGGCTGTCCAGTAAGGCCGCCAGAGTCCCAGGAGTCCCGTCCGCACCCACAGCCGCGCCGCCAACCGCAGCACCGCCGCCGGCCTGCTGATCGGGCCAAGCCGGCACCGCGCCGCCGTCGACCGGCTGCGCGCCGGGGTTGGGGGGTGCTGGTTCCGGTGTCGCGGGTGCCGCGCCCGCGCCGTGGTGCTGATCGGGCCAGGCCGACACGACGCCCGCGCCGTGGTGCTGATCGGGCCAGGCCGACACGACGTCCGCGCGAGCGGGGTGCGCGGTGGGCTCCGGCGGCGCTTGGGCTGTAGCGACCGGGGGCGCCGCGGCGGACGACGGGGACGCGGCCGGCGGCGATGATGCGGCCGGCGGCGATGATGCGGCCGACGGCGACGACGCGGGCGAAGCAGAGGCCGCGGCGACCGGTTTCTCAGCGGGCGCACCGACCGCGTGCGCCGGCGATCCCGACTGCAGCCCGCGCAACTCATGGTGAACCGCGCCGGACACATGACCGTGACCGCGCAGGGCGCTTTCGTGCGGCAGCTTGAGGCCATGTGGTGCTCCGGTCAGGCCGTGGTGCATCAACGCCCGCGCCTCGCCGACGCTCATCCCCTCGATCGCCACCGCCATCACGACACCGGCCAGGCTCGAGCGCGACTCGCGTACGACCAGCGTGTCCATCGCGCCGGCCGATCCGGACAGCTCGGCGGCCAGGTCGGGGAGTCCGGCGGTCAGGCAGGCGGCGGCCGGATCACGGCGGAACTCGGCCCGGAACTGGGGGTCGATCAGGAGCCGCTCGATCAACAGTCCGACGAGCGCGTCGTCGCGATCCGCGGATGACACGGTTCACCTCCGTGGTGCCGAATCGGGCGCGGCGCAGCAGCGGCATGCCTAGCGCGAACGCCACCGGCAGGAGCAGCAGCGCGAAGAACCCGGCGAAGCCCGCCACCACCAGGCCATGCGGGGCCAGCGCGGACAGGCGATCGTAGTAGCGCAGCGAGAGCACAACCACGAAGCCGCCGCCGATCAACGACCAGACCAGGCCGGCGACCGCGTAGCGCCCGAGCACCGAGGAGCCCTCGCCCCTGGTCGCGCTGCCCGACAACCTCGCCGACAACTGCGCCCGCGCCCGCTCGCGCAGCCGCGACTCACCCAACCAGTCGCTGAGGATCTGATACCCGTCGCGATCGAGGAACGGGTTGGCGTTGAAGAACGCGCCGACATACGCCGCGAACGCGAGCTGGAACAGGACGTCGCGAAGGTTGCCCTTGGGCGAGAGCGCACAGGCGATCGCGAACGCCGCTCCGCACGCGAAGTCCGACAGCGGACCCGCCGCACTGATCACGATGCGATGCGACCGCGGCTCGAAATACGCCTCGCTCGTGTCGACGAACGCGTAGGGGAACAGCATGATCAGCCGCAGCCCGGCGCGATCGGTACGCCGTCCGTAATGGACCAGCGCCAGGCCGTGCGCGGTCTCGTGCAGCGCCACGAGCAGGAAGCGCCCCGCGATGAACACGAGCCCTCCGAGCAGCAGCCGGTGCGCGACGACCAGCGGAGTTCCATAGCGAGCGCCGATCAGATAGGAGAACGTGACCAGCCCGACCAGCGACAGCAGGACCAGCCCGGTCGCCGCCAGGGGCGAGAACCAGAGCCGGCCCCACACCGCGTAGATCCGGACGAACCAGTCGGGCACCCACTCGAACGTCCGCTCACGTGGTTCCAGCGCGCGTCGCAGCGGGCTCGGCTCGGCCGGCACGGCCGGGGTGGCTGCGATCCCGTCGAGTAACCCGCGATCACCGCACTCGGCGATCAGCCGCGCGAGCCGGCCCGGACCCGCCGGCCCGAACTGCGTGCTCGCCTGCACCAGCAGCTCGGCGATCGTTCGCCGCCCGTCGAGCAGGGAGAGAAGCCGGGCGTCCGGCTCATCCAGGCGCATGAACGTCTTGCTGCGCAGATCGCGCAGCACGTAGCGCCCATCCTCCACGCGCTTGAGCGCCCAGCCCGAGCGCAGCCGGGGGCGGACCTGGCCGTCGGCGACCGCCCGCAGGCCGTCGGGGGTCGCACCGATCGGCACGACGATCGTGGCGTTCGCATCCGGCGCCGAGCCGGCGGGTGGACCGCTGGGCGACGACGGCGCCGTGCGCTCCACGCGCAGCACGACGTTCCCGAGCCTGAGTTCGTCCCCCGCCACGAGACGCCGCGACCCGGTCAGCGGCTCACCGTCGACCAGGACACCGAAGCGCGACCCGGCATCCTCGATCCACGGACCATCCGGGCCGGGCACGATCCGCGCGTGCTGCCGTGACACCGTTTGGTCTTCGAGGCGGATCGTCGCGTCACCGGCCCGTCCAATCGTGAGCCGATCATCGATCGGCACCCGGCCACCGTCGGGCAGTACCAGCACGAGCTGGCCGGCGCGGGGCGCTGCGGGCGCGTCAGCCACCATTGGCCACCGGTTGCCATTGCGGGTGCGCGGCCTGCGTGGCCAGCGTCGTCGGCGTGCGCGGATTCGACAGGTCGATGCCGACCACCGTCCCGGTCGCAGTCGGGCCGCACGGACCGTCGGGCTGCATCACCGCGAGCTCCTGTCCGTCCGAACGCCAGGCGACCTGACACGCGCGCACGGGCAGCATCTGCGCCGGCGTGGGCGAGAACGTGCCGGCCGGAACGACATAGAGATGGAAGTCCGAGCTGCCGAGGTTCGACACCAGCGCCATGCGCTTTCCGTCCGGTGAGAACGCGCCGGCGAACACGCCCTGGCCGGCGTCCGAGGCGTTGGTCTGGACCGTCCCGTGCCCCCAGTCGGCGGCGTGGGTCGAAAACGGGACGTTGCTCGTGAACGCGAGCAGCCCGAAGTTCGCGCCGTGGTTGCGGGTCCCCAGCACGAGGATCGTCGAGCCGTCCGGCGACCAGTCGACCTGGCCGCCCAGATCCCAGCCGGGGGCGCCGGTGCAGTCGGCGTTCAACGCAAACCGGCCGATCGTCGCGAAGCACAGCTTGGCCCCGCCGGCGCCGCGCTGGATGAACGCGACAATCAACGCCTTGGTGGTTGGCGCGAAGGCCGGGTTGAGGTCCGCGACGCCCGTCGTCGGCGGGGTCAGCGGGAACGGCGCCGCGCCGATCGCGCCCGGCTGATCGAGTACGAGCCGCCCGCCCTCGGAGACGACGAGGTGCGTTCCGTCGGGGCTCCACGACGCCTCGACGTCCGGCCCCGCCCCTGCGGCCACGTTCCCGGCCGGCTTGCCGGTCGCGGGGTCGATCACATGGATCGCGCGCCCGTCGTCGTATGACAGGTGCGGCGATCCGCTCGAGACCAGCAGGTCGACCTGGGCTCCCTTGGGCACCTTGGCACCCGCCGCCGGCACGGTTCCGGCCAGCTGTCCGACCGGAACGGTGGCCAGCCGCTTGGTGGCCACGGGCACGAGCCCGAGTTGGGAGAGCCTCCCGGCTGCGGCGGTGGGGTCGCCGCTCAGCGGCGGAATCGCGATCGGGCCCTTGCCCGCCTGCGCGGCGACCGCCGCGAGCGCGGCCGGGGTTGCGGCGGCGGCCGTCGCGGCGGCGGCCCTGGTTGGCGTGCTCGTGCCGGTGCGCGCCGCGGCCGCGGTTCCCGCCGGGGCCATGAACACGGCGACCGCGGTGCCTGCCGCGACCTTGGTCCCGGGGAGGGGGATCTGCGAGCGAATCTTCCCGGCCGGGTTGAGCGGCTGGGGACTGACCGCGCCGAGCGTGAGCTGCGAGGCCCGGAGCGCCTGGTCGGCCAGACCCGGCGTGGTGCCCAGCACGGAGGGAACGGCCACGCGACCGGTGCCCGTGTACACCGCCACCGTCACCAGTGATCCACGCTTGGCCTTCGTGCCTGCGCGCGGGCTCTGGTCGGCGATCGCGCCCGGCTGCTTGGTCGCGTCGACGATCGTGCTGGTCTTCGGCGACAGCTGGAACCCCGCGCTGTTGACGAGCTTCTGGGCGGCGAAAACGTTGGCCGCGCCCTTGAGGTTCGGGACCTTGGCCTGCTTGGGCAGCTGCGAGATCACCAGCACCGCAAGGGCGACCGCGACCGGCGCCACGATCGCCAGCCACCACGGCAGCCACGGCTTCTGGCGGAACACCGCGACGCGCGGCGGCTGCGGTGTCGGAGGAGTCGTGCCGATCGGTGTGGCGGTGACCTGAAAGCGACGCTCGAGCGCCCGCCCGAGCCACACCTGCCGCGGAGGCAGGCAGGTGAACGGGCAGGCGATCGCGTTGCCGGGCTCGATCGCGACGCTTGGCTGCGCAAAGCGGAACTGGCACTCGCCGTCGGTGTCCTCCGCCTCGACCGCGACCTCGATGCGGGCGTTGGCCCGGTTGCGGACGGTCAGCGTATAGCGCGCCTTGAGCCGTCCGGACCGGCGCTCGGGGTGCAGCTCGGTGGCGATCTCGAAGTACGGACGCACGGCGACGCTGGCCGGGGCGGTGGCTGCCTGACCGCCGTGGGCGCGCGAGGTCGCGACGACCTCGAACGGCCACGCCCGCGCGTGCGCTTCGGGGGCCCGGGGCGGATGCAGATGAATCTCGACTTCCTGCTCGTAGATCCCGCCGGTCCCGTACGGAACCAGGTAAACGGTGGCCGGTGTCACGGTCCACCAGTCCTCGGGCAGCCCGCGCACGCTCAGATCGAAGTTGTCGACGACGTCGGATTGATTGCGGATCAGGCCGACGATCGCTACCCGTGCGCCCGGCTCGACCTCGACTGTCACGGGCTGACCCTCCTCGCTCTCGCCGTCTGCTCGCCGCAGCGTCAGCGCGGCGGTGCCCGCAGCCATCGCCGGAACCGCGGCGGGCGCGAGCGTGACGCCCGGATCGCCCGCCTCGGGGCGCTCCGGTGGGCGGGTCTCCGGGCCGGTGTCCGGGGCGGTCGGCGCGCGGTCGGCCACCGCCGCCGGGCGGGCGCCGGGCGGTTTCGCGACGGCCTGCACGTAGCTGGTCGGTTCCCAGCGCAGGTATTCGCCGCACACGCAGAAATCGGCGTCGTCGGGGTTCTCCCGTCCACACGTGGCGCAGATCCTCACGCCGCGTCTCCCTCGCCGGCCTTGACCCGCAGCCGATAGGCCACGTGCGCGGGCTTGGCCTGGTCGATCAGGCGCGCCACCGCGGCGAGCCGGTCCTGCTCGAGCGGCGTGTCGCAGTACACGACGAACGACGTCGGGGCGTCGGTCCAGTCGCCGTCGGGGTCGGACGAGATCCGCACTCCTCCCGCGTCCTCGACCCGGAACGGGACCCCGGGAAACGCCAGCTCGAGCGCGAGCTCGAGCCCCGCCCGGGTCCCGCGCAGACGCATGAGCTCCGGAGCTCGCCGGACGATGTGGCGGCGCTCCTCGCCCGAGCGCATCTCGTCGCGTTCGAGGGCGAGCCAGTCGCTCAGGAGCTCGAGCACGTCGCGGGGCGCGTAGGCGGCGTCGAAGTGCTCGGCGAGGTTGTCGAGCGTGGCCACCAGCGGGTCGAGCACGGCCTCGAAGGCCCGAACCATTCGCATCCCAAAGTCGCCGTCGGCGTAGATCGCGGGCAAGTGGTCGCGCAGGTAGCGACGGCTCGTCACCGGCTCCGGGGCAGGGTCGCCGCCGGCCGCCCGCTCGATCTGGATCGTGCCGAAGCCACCCCCGGCGAACGTGACGAACGGTCCTCCGCTCATGCTCCCACCACCCGGACGAAGTGCCGGCCGGACGCGATCAGCTCGTCGGGTCCGATCATCAGGTGACTCTCGGTCGGTTGGGCGGCCTGCTCGCCGGTGCGCAGATCGGTCTCGTAAACACGCAGGACGCTCACCGACCGCACTCCGGCGATGCCGTAGACGATCCCGAACAGCTCGCCCTGGTTCAGCGCGCGTCCGGCCGGCCAGCCGGCGCCCGGTCCGTCGGGCGAGCCGCCGACCAGCGGGTTCAGGAACGTGTAGAGCGCGTGCTCAACGTCCTGGCGCACGCGGTCGAGGTCGGCCAGCGGCGCCGCGCCTACCTCGACCGCCACGCTAACGCCTCGCAACTGCGCCGGTGCCAGCAGGATGCTCGTCCCGACCAGGCGGTGAACCTCGAGGCGTTCGGCCAGCCGCTCCATCAGCGGGCGATCGGGGGCGAGCTCGTCCAGCGTCAGGACGCGATCCGGTGACTCGACCCGCGGGACCACGCGGACGCGGACGGGGCCCTCGCCGGTGCTGCAAAGGGCTCGCGCCACCCGCGGCGAGGCCGCAAGGGTGAGCCGCTCGAAGTCCTCGACGGTCACGGCGCGCGTGCGGGCGCGTAGCTCGAGCGAGGCGCGCCGGCGTGCGCTCTCGAGCGACTCGGCATCCGCGCCGCCCTCCGCGGGCCACGGGTTGCTCACGCTCGCGACCCCCGAAAGCGAGGAAGAGAGCACGGTCAATGCACCGGTCGCGACGTTCCCGGCGAGACCGCCTCCGTGCCGGTACCGGGTGAACCGCAGGGCAGCACCAACCGTCGGGATCGCGCCGAACCGGCGCCAGCCCCCATCGGGCTGTCGGATGGCCGGTCCAAACCGGACCTCGCCGCGGACGAGGTCGACCATGAAGTGGCGATCGCCTGCGCCGCTGTGTTGAAACGACGCCACGGGCTCCCAGTCGATCCACTGTTCGCTTCCGGGTTCGCGGACCTGAAGCGTCTCACCCGGCTCGAGGGTCAGCACCGGGCGGTGACGGAGCGGATAGATCACGCCCGGGACGCCCTCGCTCGGGCCCAGTGACTCGTCGGACACCAAGGCGGCGTGAACGGCCGGCACGGTCGCGCCGACCACGAACGCGCCGAGCGAGCCGATGGCCGGTCGGTGCCCGGCGCGGCACCTGAGCCAGTGGAGCTCGTGTTCGCCGATCGATTTGACCGACGTCTGCGCGGGAAGCACGAGTGTGATCGCGCCGCTCCCACGGCGCAGGCCATCGGTCTCGTCTTCGATGACCGTCGCCGGCGACCAGCCGCCGCCGTGTCCGGACGCCTCCCACGCCAGCCGGGCGTCGCCGGCGACGTCCTCGGCCGGCGAGGCCTCGAGCTCGAGCCGGATCACGAGACCGGACAGCGGCTGATCGAAGCCGAGCAGCACCGCGTGGTCGGGCGCGGTCGGCTCGAGCATCCGCGCCGAAAGCCGGCCGCTGGGGAAGGTGAGCGACTCTGTGGTCCGGAACACGATCGCGTCCTGACCGGTCGTGCGCGGTGCGGCGACCTCGGTGCCCTCCGGAATCGTCAGACCGGCGGTGGGGCGCTCGAGCACGAAGCGGATGCCGGTGTGGGCTTGCCGGGGCGGCGCCGGCGTGACCCCGACCAGCTTGAGCAGCGCGAGGTGCAGTTGCTCCGGGATCCGGTTGACGCGGTACAGCAGGATGTCCGTGAACCATGCGAACAGCTCGATCAACGTGATCCCGGGATCCGACACGTTGTGCTCGGTCCACGCGGGCGCATGGCGCGAGATCCGCGTCCTGGCCTCGCTCACCAGTTCCTGGAAGCGCAGGTCGTCGAGCACGATGTCGCTCAGCACGTCCGCCTCCGGTGCATACCGTGTGGATCGTTTGCGGATGTGATGGCGCGGTACAGTGACTTGCCATGCCTCCCCTGGTCAGCGCCGGCGCGTTGGTCTCGTGCTCGATGGCCATGCCGAGCGTCCAGGTGCCGCTCGCCACCACGCCCAAGTCCACCCCGGTCAACGTGGATACGCCGGCGGCGAGCATCGAGGACTACGTTCCGCTGACCAACATCCCGTCGTTCGGGATGTGCAGCTCGATGGCCAACCCAGCGGTCCAGGCCGCGACCGCCGCCAAGTCCGGCGCGTTCACCCCGGCACCGTGCTCGCCGGCGGTCAGCACCCCGTGGACCCCGGGGGCGACCCGCGTCAAGGTCGGCGGCCAGCCAGCTCTCCACAGCGGCTGCCAGGCCACGTGCGCGTGGGGTGGTGTGATCGCGATCTCGAGCCCGGGCAACGAAGGCCGCGTGCAGGTCAGCTGATCCTGCCCCTCTCCTTCGCCACAGTGGTTGGCTGGCCATCGCCCGGTCCCCTCGTGCATTAATCGTCGGTTGTCAGACATCGGATTAGACGAGGCGGGAAGGACGAACCTTCCCGCGGCGTCTGGACACGCCAGATGTCTGACAACGTTCAAGACACCCTGACTGAGGGCCGGGAGCGGGCTCGGCCGACGGCGGTCCGGTCGGAGCAGGCGCAGCCTGGGGAGCCGGTGGCCGCATTGGCGCGGGCGGTAGGCAACCGCGGCTTCTCCCGGCTCGTGGCGCGGATGCGCGACGGCGAGGGGATCCTGCCCGGAGGCGTCGTTCACCCGGACGTGGAGGCGGCAATCGGGGCCGCGCACGGTGGCGGACGTGCGCTCGATCGCTCGGTCTCCGACCACGTCGGCTCGGCGCTGGGCGACTCGCTGAGCGACGTCCGCATTCACGCCGACGGCGCCGCGGCCGCGCTAACCCGGTCGGTCTCCGCGCGAGCATTCACGGTGGGCAGCGACATCTT
>DATIEI010000088.1:0-2686 GCA_035455845.1 Solirubrobacteraceae bacterium | reverse complement strand
GATCCGGGGTAGCTCAATCGGCAGAGCGTTCGGCTGTTAACCGAAATGTTGTGGGTTCGAGTCCCACCCCCGGAGCTGTCGTCCGGCCAACCAGCGATCACCACATGAAGCTGTATGTCTGCTACGGCACTTGGAAGCCGGCCCCGCGCCCCGGCGGCCATCCGTGCGGCAACGCCTACCACGCGCTGCGCGATGCCGGCTATGACCCGGACGTGATCCGTTCCTACGGCCTGGGCGGGCTTCCGTCGTTCTTCTTCATCAATCAGACGACCGGCCGGCGCGAAGTCAAGCGGCTGACCGGCGATCACTGGGTCCCGGCGCTGGTCACCGACGACGGTGCCGTGATCAGCGGTTCGCGCCCGATCATGGAGTGGGCCGCCGAGCACCCGGTGCCGGACCGGGCAACCACCGACGCGGCGACCTGACGTGCGCAGCGGGCTGACCATCGCCGAGCTTGAGGATTGGGAGCTTCACGGCGCGATCTGGCGCGCGCTCGAGGTGACCGACGAGCGCGCGGTGGTCGAGCTGTGCAGCTGCTCGGGCGAGCCGATGGACGTGGTCGCGGGGGATGCTCCGGAGCTGATCGAGTTCGTGCGCGAGCACCGCGACGCCTGACCCGCCAGCGCCTCGACCAGATCGGCAGCCCGCGACGCTCCGTCGTGGGTCGCCGCCCAGGCGGCCAGCTCCCGCGAGCGAGCCGTGAGCATGGCCTCTGACAGCGCCCGCTGCACCGCCAGCCGCAGCGTTCCCGGCCCGAGGAGTCGCCAGGGCAGCCGGACGCCCATCCCCGCCCAGTCCGCCCGCGCGGCGTTCTCGGCCATGTCCCCGACGTGGGGGACGGCCAGCACTGGACATCCGCAGGCCAGCGCCCGGGCCATGGTCCCGTGCCCGGCATGGCAGATGACCAGGGCACAGGAGGGCATCGTCTTCGCGTACGAGACCCACTCGACCAGCCGGGTGTTGTCGGGCACGGCGACCGGCTCGTCCGCGGGTAGCGGCCGGCGGTTCCACGTGGCCAGTACCCGGATCGGCAGCTCACCCAGCCCGGCCAGCGCCGCCCGGAGCAGGCGGTGCTCGGGGTCCTGGGCGGTCGAAGGCGCCACCAATACGAGCGGCTCGCTGCCCGGCGGCGGCTCGACGAACTCGAACGGCGGCTCCCACATCAGTGGTCCGACCACGCGGACCCCGGCCGGCCAGAGCCGCGGGTACTCGAGCTGCGGAAACGTGCCGACCAGGCACAGCCGCTCGCTCAGCCCGCCGTGAAACCGCTCGAGGGGTGCCAGACCTAGCTTCGCCCGGGTCGCGTTCAGCTCCTCGCGCCCCTGGCGCAGGCCGCTCTTGGTTGCCAGCGCCAGGGCGTCCCACGCCGCCCGACCCAGCCGTGTGCGCGGAAACCGCGCGCCGATGGCATAGGGCGGAAAGCCTCCGCCCCCGACCGGGTACAGATGCGGCACCAGCGTCGCCACGGGAATGCCCTGCAATTCCCCCGCCATGGCCGGGGCCAGCGTGAGGATGTCGTGCACGATCGCGTCCGGCCGCAACTCGGCCACCGCGCGCCGGGTCTCGGCGGTGGCGAGCACCACCGCCTCGTACATCTCGGTCCCCATGCCCGCCCCGCCCCCGAACAGCGGATATTCGGGAGCCGGCAGGAACCGCATGCCGGCTCCCTCGACGTCCGAGCGCCACCGCGACCACGTCTCGAACGTGACCTCGTGACCCCGCTCGGCGAGGCGCGCACCGAGCGCGAGCATCGGGAACGCATGCCCGGGCTCTCCGAACGCCCCCAGGAAGAAGCGCCGCCGATCGCGCGAGGAGCTCAAGCCGCGAGCTCGGCGACCATCCGCAACTGCTCGACGCGCTCCTCGGTGCTCCACGCGGTCGGACCGATGATCAGGGTGCCGACGCCGGCGGCGCGGAAGGCGGCCAGCCGGTCGCGCACGTGCTCCTTGGGTCCGCAGAGCGTGATCAAGTCGATCAGCTCGTCGGGAAGCGCCGCGGCCGCCTCCTCCTTCTTCCCGTCGAGATACAGGTTCTGGACCTGGCGCGCGGTGTCCTCGAAGCCGTAGCGCTGGACTAGCTGGTTGTAGAAGTTCTGCTCGCGCGAGCCCATCCCGCCGATGTACAGCGCAAGGAATGGGCGCATCCGGTCGCGAGCGCCGTCGCGGTCATCGGACACGTAGGTGTTGACCGTGGGGGCCATGTCGAAGCTCTCGAGCGAGCGCCCCGACCGCGCGGCCCCCTCCTCGAGCGGGCCCCGGACCTCGGCAACGTGCTCGGGCGAAAAGAAGATCGGCAGCCACCCGTCGGCGATCTCGCCGGCCAGCGCAGTGTTCTTCGGCCCAATCGCGGCCAGGTAGATCGGGATCCGCTCCTGGACCGGCGTGATCATCAGCTTGAGCGGCTTGCCCGGCCCATCGGGCAACGGCAGCTCGATCGTCTCTCCGTGAAACTCGACCCGTTCGCGGGCCAGCGCCATCCGCAGCACCGCGACGTATTCGCGGGTGCGTTTGAGCTGGCGAGCGAAGCGCTGACCGTGCCATCCCTCGGCGACCTGCGGACCCGACGTCCCGAGCCCGAGCAGCATCCGGCCGCCGGACAGCATGTCGATCGTCGCGGCGGTCATCGCGGTCATGGCCGGGCTGCGGGCGGGCATCTGGAAGATCGCCGACCCGAGCTTGATGTTGCT
>DATIEI010000087.1:0-24244 GCA_035455845.1 Solirubrobacteraceae bacterium | reverse complement strand
TGATCAGCGACAGGCGATGGGCGAACGCGTTCCGCACACCGCGCATCTGCTCCTCGGTGAGGCCGTCGGGGTTTCCTGGGGGGGCGCTCAGCCCTTCCGCGGCCGGGGTCTCGATCAACTCCTCGACGCGCTGGGCGAGCTCGGCCTCGAGCTCGGCGGTCTGTGTCCGGTAGATCCAGCGCTCCTCGCGGACGAGGTCGCCGGCCTGCACGAGCTCATCCACGTCGGCTTCGGCGAGCTCGGTTCCTGGCCCGAGCAGCTCGTGTGCGGCTCCGAGCAGGAGCTCGAGCGGCATGCAGGTGCTCCCGCCGCGTTCGGCCTCGGACAGGGTGTGGAGGGTCGCGGCGCGGGTGCGCTCGGGCCCGGTCGTTGCCGCTCCGAGGCTGCGGGCGATCCGGTCGGCGGTCAGGAACCCGACCCCGAATATGGAGGTCAGCTCGTAGGGGCGTTCGGACACGATGCGGTGAGCGCCGTCGCCATAGGTCTCGCGGATCCGGGAGGCCAGATACGCCAGCCCGTGGGGCGCGAGCAGCAGGTGCAGCCGGCGCGTGACCCGCAGCCGCTCCCACGAGCGGGTTGCCTCGGCGAGCGCGGCGCCGCGAATGCCGGCGGCGGCGAACGTCGCGTGCGGGTCCTCGTCGATCGCGTCGAACGTATTGGCCGGTCCGAAGCGGTCGAGGAGTCGGCCGGCCCGCTTGGCCCCGACGTGCCTGACCCGGACCAGGTAGGCGAGAACCGCCTCGGCGTCGGTTTCCGAGGGCGGAAGCGGGCTGGCCTGGGTGACCTTGACCTGACGGCCGTAGCGGCTGTCCTGGACCCAGCTTCCGATCACGTGCGCGCGTTCGCGCTCCTCGAGGTGGACCAAGGGGCCGACCAGCGCGATCGGCGTACCGTCGGCGGCGGCCGCGTCGAGAACCGCCCAGCCGGTCTCGGGGTTCGAGAAACGGATGTGGCGGACGGTCACCTCTGACTCGAACACGCTCACGGGCGTGACATTAGAGGTGGGCGCCACCGACTCCGTGGTTTGTTTCAGAGTCGTTGCTCCGCGCGGCGGGCCGCGACCTCGATCCCGTCGCTGCCGATCAAGCTTCCGAACGCGCGGACGAGCGGCCGGACCGCCGCCACACCGACCCTGCCCTGGGCGCCGATCGCCTCGACCCGAGCCTCGGCGTGGATCTCCGTCGGCCCATCTTCGATCCAGTTGGCGAACAGCACGCGGGCGGTCCCGGAGCTGTGCCACGTGCGGAATTCCTCGGGGTCTTCGAGTTCGGGGTAGTCGCGACGGAGCGTCCAGATCCGGCCGACCAGGCCGGACACGAGTAGCCGGCCCGGCTCTTCGTGCAGCACGATGAACGGCGGCGCGCGGAACATCTCGTCGAAAGTGAGGTCGGCGGTCAGACCCGGGATGCGCCAGCGGACGAGGCGCCCGAGGCGGCGGGCATCGCGCAGGCGAACGGTCTGGGCGGCCTCCCACAGGCGTTCGGCCGATGCGCTGGACTCGCGGCGGTGGCTCACGCGGATCGACGGGTTGGGGAGCCAGCCGTCGAGGTCGGGCGTCAGTGAGGGCTCGGATCGCGGCGTCTGCAACACGTTACGTGCATGTCTGACGCCGCGGCGCTGCCGAGGGTTCCCGGGCCAGTCCGCTCGATGGCGAGCACGGTGGCGGGGCGCGCACTGAAACCCCATCAAAATCATCGCCATGATCGCTCACCTGCTCGCTCCGCATGTTCCGCGCGCGGCGCGGGGCCTCGGCATTCAGCGCACCGTATCCGGCGGGGTGGCGCTCACGTTCGACGACGGGCCGCACCCCGAGGGCACGCCTGCGGTGCTGGCCATCCTCGAGGAGGCGGCGATCAAGGCGACGTTCTTCCTGGTCGGCGAGCAGGTCGAGCGCCGCCCGGCCCTGGCGGCCGAGATCGCCGCCCGGGGTCATCTAATTGCCCTGCATGGCTATCGCCACAGGCCTCAGCCCGTGCTGCCGGCGCGGGCTGTCCGGGACGACATGGCCCGCGGCGCCGAGGTGATCTCGGGGGCGACGGGCGTGGAGCTCACATGGCACCGGCCGCCGTACGGCCTGTACAGCCCTGCCGGTCTGGACGCGGCCCGGCAGCGCGGGCTGGTGCCGATCCTGTGGTCGCGCTGGGGCAAGGATTGGCGGCGGCTGACCACCCCGGAGCGGATCGCGACCCGGGCGACACGAGATCTACACCCCGGCGACGTGATCCTCCTGCACGATGCGGATTTCTACAGCTCCAAGGGCTCGCACGTGCGCACCGTCGAGGCCCTGAGGCTGATCGTAAGAGAACTCAAACGCCAGAAAATCGGTACCGTCCTACCTCTCTGACAGGCTGGATCGTGGTGCCCCGGCCGGCGTAGCAGCACACGATTGGCGGCCCCGGGGGGCGCCAGAACACGATGACCACTGTTTCCTCGCAACAGACCGTCGCTGACTACGCGCGCTTTGCCATCGGGTTCGACCCGCGCGACCGCACCCGCCTGCACGCCCTGATCGACGAGGTCATCGACTCGGGCCACTGGTCCGAAGGCGGGATGACCAAGCGCTTCGAGGCCGCGTGGGAGGCGTACAACGGGGTTCCGGCGGTGGCGACGGGTTCCTGGTCGGGCGGCGCGATGGCCGCCCTGCACTTCGCCGGCGTGCAGGGAGAAACCGTGCTGTGCCCGTCGAACACGTTCATGGCCACGCCGCTGGCCGCGATCAATGCCGGCGCCACCGTGCAGTTCATCGACTGCAACCGCGAAGACCTGTGCGTGTCGTTCGCCGACTTCGAGGCCAAGGCGGAGCGCTTCAAGCCGCGGGCCGCGTTCCTGGTCCACATCGGCGGCCACATCGCGTTTGACACGCTCCAGATTGCGGAATATTGCGCTCAGAACGGGATTTTCCTGATCGAGGACTGCGCCCACGCCCATGGCGCCGCATGGAATGGGCGCCGCGCGGGAACCTACGGTGACGCCGGCGTCTACTCGCTGTATGCGACCAAGACCATCACGACCGGCGAGGGTGGAGTCCTGGTCTCGAGCAGGCCCGAGGTGATCGAGCACGCGCGCGCGTTTCGCAACTACGGCAAGCCCACCTACGAGGTCGCGGGTCTCAACTTCCGCATGAACGAGTTCACCGCCGCGCTGGGCCTGGTCCAGATCGAGCGCCTGCCGGAGATCGTGGCGTTCAAGAACGCGGTCGCTCGCGCGGAGCTGGACCCGATGTATCCGAATCGGCTCGAGCTCCCGGAAGGCATGAGCTCGGGGCTCTACAAGTACATCGTGTTCGACTGGCTCGAGCGCTCGACCGGGCGGGTGTACGACGAGCCTTGCCACCGGATCATGGGGCATGACGTCGATCTCCCGAATTCCGACTGGGTGGCACGCAACCATTCGTGCGTCCCGCTGTACTACAGGCCTGAAAGCTCATGAGAGTCCTGGTCACCGGCGGCTCCGGATTCATCGGCTCGCACGTGGTCGACAAGCTCCGCGCGGCCGGGCACGAGCCGGTCATCTATGACCTTCGGCCGTCCCCATGGCATAACGGGGACCCCGCCCACCCATCGGTGGCGACCGTGCTGGGGTCGATCACCGATCGGGAGGGACTCGAGCGGGCCTTGCACTCGTGTGACGCGGTGGCCCACCTTGCCGCGGTCGCCGACGTCAACGATGTCCACGCCGAGCCCGAGGACGCCGAGCGCGTGAACGCGCGGGGGACCGTGGCGGTGCTCGAGGCGTGCCGGCGCGCCGGGGTCAAGCGGATCGTCTACGCCTCGACAATCTGGGTCTACTCGGATTGCGAGGACGAGGTCGTCGACGAGGACACGCTGCTGCCGGCGCCCAGTCATTTGTACACGAGCACGAAGCTGGCGGGAGAGCTGTACTGCAAGGCCTACCAGGAGCTGTACGGGATCGACTACACGATCCTGCGCTTCGGCATTCCATACGGTCCACGCGCGCGCGAGGCGGCGGTCATTCCCGCGTTCGTGGGTCGCGCGCTGCGGGGCGAGGCCCTTACCTTGGCCGGGGACGGCGGGCAGTCGCGGCGGTTCGTTTACGTCGAGGATCTGGCCGAGGGCGTGGCGTCCGGACTGGCTGACGTGGCTCGCAACCGGGTCTACAACCTGGCCAGCGACGAGAACGTGACGATCAAGCAGATCGCCGAGCGCGTACGTGATCTGCTCGGCGACGTCGAAATCGTGTACACGCCGGCGCGCCCGGGCGACTTCAACGGCAAGATCGTGCTGAGCGCCCGCGCGGAGCAGGACCTGGGCTGGACGGCGCGGACGCCGTTCGCCGAGGGCGTGGCGCGCTATGTCGAGTGGCGGCGCGACCAGGCGGCCCGGGCCGCGGAGTGCGAGGCCGCGTCGGTGATCCCGGCCGGCGAGCCCGACGCGGAATCCCGGCCCCGCCAGATCCTGATCATCTCGGCCGACATCGGCGAGGGCCACGACCTCCCGGCCCGCGCGGTGGCGCGCGAGTTCCGCGACGAGGACCCCGACGCCAACATCGCGATCGTCAACGGCCTGCCGGCGATGGGCTGGTTCCTGACCAAGCTGCTGCGCGACAACTCCGCGTTCATGTTCCGGTGGGTGCCTTGGTGGTTCGACTTCCAGTACCGGCTGTTCATGACGGTCAGGCCGACCCGCTGGTTGGCGCTGCGGCTGCTCACCGGGCTGGGCCGCCGGGGGCTGATGCGGCTGATCCGCTCGCACAACCCCGATGTGATCGTCTCGACTTATCCCGGGGTGACGGCCGTTCTGGGCGAGTTGCGGCGCACCGGCCGCCTGAAGGTGCCGTGCTACTCCTCGATCACCGACCTGGCCGGGATGCGGTACTGGGCTCATCCCGGAATCGATCTGCACTTCATCACCCACCCGGAGACGGCCGAGGAGGTCGAGTCGATCGCCGGGCCGGGGAGCGTGCGCTGGGCCAAGCCGCCCACCTCGCCGGCGTTCCTGGCCGCGCGCTCGCGCGCCGACGCCCGGCGGGCGCTCGGGTTGCCGACGGATGAGACCAAGGTGATCGCGGTGTCGGGCGGCGGCTGGGGCGTCGGGGATCTGCTCGGCGCGACGCGGGCTGCCTTGCAGGAGCCGGGCGCGCTCGTGCTGTGCCTGTGCGGGCGCAACGACAAGCTGCGCGAGCGGGTGTCTCGCGAGCTTGGCGCAGAGCCGCGTCTGCGGGTGATGGGCTTCACCGACCGGATGGGCGAGGTGCTGGCGGCGAGCGACGCGCTGGTCCATTCGAGCGCCGGCCTGACGGTGCTCGAGGCGATCATCCGGGGCTGCCCGGTGATCTCCTACGGGTTCGGCTACGGCCACGTGCGCGTCTCGAATGAGGCGCTGGTGCGCTTTGGGCTGGCCCAGGTGGCCCGGACGGTCGAGGAGATCGGGCCCGCCCTGGACCGCGCGCTGGCCTCGCGTCCCGAGCCGGACGGGCGGTTCGCCCGCCGTCCATCGACCGCCTCGCTGATCATGGGCAACGAGCGCCGGGTGATCCCGCTGCCCGCGTGGCGGGTGCGGACGGCCCGGGCGGTGGCGGGCACCGCAGCGGCGCTGCTGATCGCCAGCTGGACGCTCACTACCGGCGCTTCCTACAGCCTGGTCTCGCACTTCGTGCACATGCGGCCCGTGACCGCGGTGGCGACGAGCCGCCCCGAGGTAGGGGTGCTGATCGATGCGCCCGCCAGCCAGATCCCGTCGATCGCCAATTACCTATCGGAGCGCGGCATTCGAGCCTCTTTCGCGCTCGCCCAGCCGGCGTCCCTCCAGGAGACGACGGTCGTCGCATACGGCGACCAGGCGGTGCCGCGGCTGCCCAAGGGTGGCCTGGTTCGGTGGCTCGGGGTGCGGGACCAGCTCGGGGATTTCGGTTTCCACCATCACTTTCTGTATGCCTCGAGCGGACCAAGCGTCGGGCAATGGTTCATGGCCCATGGCGCCGGCGGGCGCCTGGTGGCCGGGGCGGTCCGGCTCCGCGACATCGACGACCAGGTCGGGAACCTGCACGCCGGCGAGGTGATCGAGCTGTCGCTGACCAGCTCGCGGCAGCTACCGACGCTCGTCGGCAAGCTCGACCGGCGTCTGCTCACCGAGCACCTGCAGGGCGTCCCGCTCGGGCAGCTGATTCGCGACGCCGGCTCGACCGTCTAGTCTAGGTCCAGCGCAAGGTCCAGGTCGCCCTGGTCGCTACCAGTGCACGCCGCGAGTGGCGCGCACGAACGCGCGCTCCTCGGCGGTGGGCTCGTGATCGGGCTGCTTGGTGTCGCCCTCGGGGATCAGGTGATAGGCGCGGTTGACGACCAGGTCCTGGGCGCCCGGCGCGATCGCATAGCTCAGCTGGCCGATGTTTCCGAGCGTTGTGGCCATCCGCTTGGGACGCTTGCGGATGGCCTCGGCGATCATGTGGCCGGCATCCTTGGGGCTGAGCGTGGGGAAGCGGTCGTAGATCTTGGTCGGCGCGATCATCGGAGTGCGCACGAGCGGCATGTACACGGTGGTGATGTGGACGCCGTCGTCGATGATCTCGGGACCGATCGATCTGGAGAACGCGTCGAGCGCCGCCTTGGAGGCCACGTAGGCGCTGAACCGCGGCGTGTTCATCTGCAGGCCGATCGTCGAGATGTTCACGATGTGGCCGCTTTGGCGCTCGCGCATCGTGGGCAGCAGGTCGAGGATCAGCTTGACCGGAGCGAAGTAGTTGAGCTGCATCGTGCGCTGGTAGTCGTGGAAGCGCTCGTAGGCCCGGTCGACTGAGCGGCGGATCGACTTGCCGGCGTTGTTGACCAGGACGTCGACCGACTCGTGCTGCTCGAGCACCTCGGCCGCCATCCGGTCGATGTCGTCCATGTCGGTGAGGTCGCAGCGATGCACATAGGCGAGCCCTCCCCGGTCCTGGATCTCGTCGGCCACCTCCTGGAGCTGGTCGGCCCGGCGGGCGACGAGCAATATGGTGCCCCCGGCCTCGCCGATCTCGAGCGCGGCTGACTTGCCGATCCCCGACGAGGCGCCGGTGATCATGATGTTCCGGCCGGCGACCGCGTCCTTCAGCGATCGGGCCAGGACGTCGCCGGCCCCGGGGATGCGCTGACCGAACGCCCTGAGCGTGCGGATGCCCTCGGAGGCGATGTCGAGTGGGTTCGGTGGGGCCACAGGGGCGGACCGTACCAGCGCGGGGGTGTTGATGGCGCGGTTGGTCAGCCCAGCGTGGCGAGCACCTGGTCAGCCATGTTGGTCTCACCCATCTGGTTGGGGTGAAGCAATCTTCGGTCCCGCTCCCGTCCGACCCGTATGCGAACATGCGTTCGATCGTGATCGCGTGTGTCTTGATCCCCCGGTTTCAGTTGACGGTCGCCGCCGGCGACCGAACCGAGCTGATGCAGCAGCCGGTGGCACTGGCTCCGGAGCCGGGCGGAACCCAGCAGATCGGTGAGGTGTCGCTGTCGGCCGAGGCGTTCGGCGTACACCCGGGGATGCGACTCGGGGAGGCACTGGCCCGCTGTCCGCGCCTTACTCTGATCCCGCCCGATCCCGCCGGCGTGGCCGACTTCTGGGAGCGGCTGCTGGTGCGGCTCGAATCGATGGGTGCGGCGGTCGAGCCCGAACGGCCTGGCCTGGTCTGCTTCGACGTGCGCGGGCTGTTACGGCTGTACGGGGGCGTCGAGGGAGTGCTGGCCGCGACGCGCCGTGGTCTTCGGGTGCCGGCTCGCTATGGCGTGGCGCCGTCGCGCTTCGCCGCGGTGGCAGCGGCGACACGGGCGCGGGTTCGCCGGCCGATGATCGTCCCGGGCGGTCGCCAGGAGGCCGGCGCGTTCCTGGCACCGCTCCCGGTGGCGCTGCTGCGCGCCAGGCCGGCGTTGGCCGAGTTGCCGGTAGCGCTCGAGCGGTTGGGCGTCGGCACGCTGGGCGAGCTGGCGGCGCTCGCGCCGGGGGCGCTGGCCGACCGCTTCGGCACGGCCGGGTTGCACGCGCACGAGCTGGCGAGCGGGGGCGACGGTGCGCTGCGACCGCGACCGGCGCGCGAGTTCCTTCGGGAGGCACTCGAGCTGCCGGAAGCGGCCTCGGGAGGTCAGCTCGAGCAGGCGCTCGGGCTGCTGATCGATCGCCTGCTGGCCCGGCGGGAGCGGCGCGGCCGGACGCTGCGGGCGGTTGTTCTCTCGGCGGTGCTGGTGGAGCAGGGCGGGACATGGCGCGAGCAGGTTGTATTCCGCGAGGCATTGGCCGATCCGGCCCGGATGCGGATCGTGCTGGCCCCGCGCCTGGCGCTGATGCCGGCGCCGGCCCAGCAGCTGCGCCTGGCCGTGGAGCGGTTCGGGCCGCATGCCAGCGATCAGCGCGGGCTGCTGGACGATCCGGTCGCCGCCCGGATGGCGCGCCTGCGCGAGGCCATTCGCCAGGCCCGGGCTGCTGCCGGTCCCGACGCCGCGTTGCGGGTGCTCGAGGTCGATCCCGAGTCGCGCGTGCCCGAGCGGCGCGCGGTGCTGACCCCATTCGAGGGATGACCGGACCGCGCCGCCTCGCCACTCCCCGCCGGGTCGCGGTCGGCGCCGGCGAGGACGGCTGCCCGGTGACCGTGGACGGCCGTACGGTGGACGCGGTGCGAGAGTCCTGGCTGGTAGAGGATCGCTGGTGGACCGACCGTCCGCTGCGCCGGCGCTACTGGGAGGTGGTCACCACATGCGGGCGCGACGAGATCGTCTTCCACGACCTCGAGAAGGGGAGGTGGTGGCGCCAGCGGTGATCCGGCGGGTGGCGCGCCGTGGGGCACTCTCGCGTGGCTCGGGCGAGCTCGGACTTTGGCGCTGGACTCTCGTATTTGTCATGTGCAGCGCCAAAGTCCGGGGTGGCCGTACGCCAACCCTCCCTAAACTCACGACCTCATGGCTGACCGATCATCAGCGCTCGCCCCCGGGCCGGTTGCCGTCGGCACCTGGAGCGGCGGACGGTTCATGCGCTTCGGCGAGCCGCTTGATGACGAGCGGTTCCTGGCCCTGATCGCGCCCGACGAGTCGATCCGGACCGTGATGACCGCGGACGTGTACGGCGCCGGCGAGGCCGACCGGATGCTGGGTCGTGCGATCGCCGGCCGGTCGCGCGAGGAGATGTGCATCGTGGGCGCGGTCGGGCACGACTTCTACTTCGGCGAGCGCGACGGGCCTAAGGGCTTTCCGCGGTTCACCGACCGGCGGCTGCGTGATGAGTCCGGCTACGGCGACTACCTGCGGATGGCCACCGAGCGGAGCCTCGAGCGGTGCGGGATCGAGCGCTTCGACCTGCTGCTGCTGCACAACCCGGATCGCACCGGGTACACCAGCGAGCGCGTGTGGCAGGAGATGGCCGCGCTGCGCGAGGCGGGCCTGACGCGTCTGATCGGGGTGGCGCCGGGGCCGGCAAACGGGTTCACGCTCGATCTGATCGACTGCCTGGAGCGATTCGGCTCGCTGTTGGACTGGGCGATGATCATCCTCAACCCGCTCGAGCCCTGGCCGGGCGAGCTGTGCCTCGGCGCCGCGGCGGCCGCCGGGGTGAAGGTGATCACGCGGGTGGTCGACTACGGCGGGCTGTTCTTCGACGACGTGCTGCCCGGCCAGGAGCTGGCGCCGCACGATCACCGCAGCTTCCGGCCGGAGGGCTGGATCGAGCAGGGCCGCGAGCGGCTCGAGCGTATGCGCCCGATCGCCGAGCGCGCCGGACTGACCACGATCCAGCTTGCGTGTCAGTGGAACATGTCCCACGCGCCGGTCGCCTGCGTGGTGCCGACCTTGATCCAGGAGGCCGGGGAGGGAGCGCGGACGATCGAGGAGAAGCGGGCGGAGCTCGCGGCGCTCCCGGGCGAGCAGCGCCTCAGCCCCGCCCAGGTCGACGAGATCCGCCAGCTCGGCGACAACTCCGGCTGCATGGCGCTCAAGGGCGCGAACCCGGAGCACGCGGGCGAGGAGCGGCCCGACCGCTGGGACCTCGACGATCACCTGGCGCAGGTGGCCGAGCGCTGGGGCATCGCCCCGGAGCGCGACCTGACCAAGCTGGCGGCGCGCGTCTAGTGTCCGGGGTCGAGGGCTAGCCGGGCGCCATGGCGACGAGTTTCCGCTTGACCGGGGGGTGTGGCTGCGGCGCGGTCCGGTTCGAGCTGACCGCCCCACCGGTCTCGGCCCAGTACTGCCACTGCACGCGCTGCCAGCGGCGCACCGGCACCGCCGCCTCGGTCAGCGCGCGGGTGGAGCCGGGGTCGTTCCAGGTCACCCAGGGCGAGGAACGGATGCGGGCGTGGAAGCCCGAGGGCGGTGCCGAGAAGTGGTTCTGCGGCGACTGCGGCTCGGCCCTGTTCAGCCGCGATCCCGGCGACGCATCCAAGGTCGGCGTCCGCTTCGGCGCGTTCGACGAGGACCCGGGCATCCGGCCGGCGGCCCACCAGTTCGTGGCGTACGCGGCGCCGTGGGAGCCGATCCCCGAGGATGGCCTCCCGCGCTACCCGGAGCGCCGGGTCGCCGACTGATTCAGCCGGCCGCGGGCGCCGGGCCGGCCTCGGCTTCGGCCCGCATCCATTCGCACCCGACCGAGAGATCCTCGACCCCCATCGCCGCGGCGACGTTCAGCCACATGCCATAGCGGAAGAACTCGTCGATCTCCTCTGCCTCGGCGCCCGAGATCCGCTTGGCATGGGCCACGAGGCGCGCGTACAACGCCCGGACGTGGTCGCGGATCTCCGGGTCGTCGCAGGCGGCATACGAATGAAGCTGGAGCATCAGGTAGTCGCGGTGGGAGGAGAGCATCTCCATGTACGCGAGGCCCATCGCGTCCAGCACTGTCATGTCTTCCGGCGCCGTGGCCGGATCGAACTCCTCCGCTGCCCGGGTGAACGTCTGCGCCACCTGCTCGAAGCCGCGCTCGACCGCGGCCATGAACAGCTCGCGCTTGCTGCCGAACAGGCTGAACACGTAGGGCTGCGCCACGCCGACCCTCCGTGCGATCCGGTCGACCGGGGTGCCGTGCAGCCCCCCTTGGGCGAACTCGTGAACGGCGGCGTCAATCAGCGCGTCCCGGCGCTCGGCCGCCGGGACGCGTTGACGCGGTGTCTTCGAGGAGGTCGTGGCCATCGCGGTCAGCATCGATCGTAGGGCAGGCTCAGGCGGTGGTGGTAGCCGGGACGGGAGCGGGGCCTGCTTCGGCCGCGGCGTTCGCGGCGGCGGAGGCACGCGTGCTGAATGGGAACGCGGCCGCGATCAGGGCGCCGGCGGCGAGCACCGCCGCTCCGATCCAGAGGGCCGGCACCAGGCCGTTGACGTACGCCTCGGGCCTGGCATAGCTGCCGTGGCTGGTGAACACCGTCGCCAGGACGGCGATTCCGAGAACGCCGCCGAGCTCGCGGATCGCGTTGGTGGCGCCCGATGCCTGACCGGTCTGCGACGTGCGCACCGAGGCGAGCACGGCGTTGGCCGAAGGCGCGAACACCAGGGCCATGCCGCTTCCGGCCAGGATGAACGGGATCAGCATGCTGGTGTAGGACTCGTGGACGCCGGCCAGCGTGGCGAGCATCCCCAGCGCGACCGCCTGCAGGCCCAGCCCGGCGACCATGAACATCCGGCTGCCGTAGCGCTCGGACAGGAAGCCCGCGGCCGGCGAGACGACCATCACGGCGCCGGTCCAGACCAGGAGCTTCACGCCGGCCTGAAGCGGGCTGTTGTGCAGCACGTTCTGGAGGAACTGGCTGAGGAAGAAGATCGAGCCGAACATCCCGAAGTACATCGCGATCGACACAGCGTTGGTCACCGCGAAGCCGCGGTTGGCGAAGAACTGCATCGGCAGCATCGGCTCGGAGGTGCGCAGCTCCTGCCACACGAACGCGATGAGCAGTGCGGCCCCGGCGGCCAGGCCCACGACGACCTCCGAGTTCGACCAACCCAGCGACTGCGAGCGAACCAGGCCGTAGACGACGCCGAACAGACCGCTCGAGACCAGGGCCAGGCCGGGAAGATCCAGCCGCTTGACCTCGCCGCGGCTCTCGACGAGGCGGGACGCCGCGAGCGGGATGAGCGCGATGCCGATCGGCACGTTGACCCAGAAGATCCAGTGCCATGAGGCGATCTGGGTGAGCGCGCCGCCGACCAGCGGGCCGAGTGCGACGCCGATGCCGCTGATGCCCGACCAGACGCCCAGCGCGAGCCCGCGCTGCTCGGGCGGGAAGGCCTCGGCCAGCAGGGTCAGGGTGAGCGGCGTGACCAGTGCCGCGGCGACGCCCTGGATCGCTCGGGCGGCGATCAGGAAGTCGATCGTGGGCGACAGCGCGGCGGCGGCGGACCCGACCGTGAACAGCGCGATGCCGCCGATGAACATGCGCTTGCGGCCCAGCCGATCGCCGAGCGCGGCGCCGGTCAGCAGCAGCACGGCGTAGGCCAGGATGTAGGAGTTGACCGTCCACTCGAGCGTCTGGATCGACGCGCCGAGGTCGTGGCGGATGCTCGGGAGCGCGACGTTCACGACCAGGTTGTCGAGAACCATCATGAACAGCCCGATCGAGACGATCGCGAGGGTCCATCCTCGGCGCGGGGTGCTGGTTGTTGATGGCATACCCAATCCCTTCTTAGTGAGTGCTAACTACAAGAATCTTAGCAGCGACTAATAACTTGTCAAGGGTGGGGTGCGAGAGCGCGGGTTTTTCGCTCGGCCGGCGGCCGGATCGCCGGGTGGCAGGTTGCTCGCGGTGCGGCGGGGCAGGCTGAGCGGTGGCGACGGGTGCGCCGAAACCACCCAGCTGGGTGTCAGCGCGGCGACGCTGCCGGCGTACTATTGCAAGCGCCTGGCTAGGATGGACGGAGCGTCTTTGCCGCAGTCATTGGGCGAGGGCCGTTTGGTGCGCGTCCCGCTCCTGGTGAGCGGTCTCGGAGCCTTCAGGGCTCGCACGCCGAACTTGAACAGTCTCCGAATGGCCTTTACGCCGGTTCAACGGCGGGTGGGCTACCAAGCTGTTTGGTGAGCAGGGAACGATCCAAGCATTCACGTCGGGTCGAGCTGGCGCATTACGCCGGGCTGGACGGCCTGCGCGGAATCGCGGTGCTGGCGGTCGTCCTCTACCACGGCGGAGTCTCCTGGGCCCCGGGCGGATTCCTCGGCGTCGAGGTGTTCTTCGTTCTCTCCGGCTTCTTGATCACCTCGCTGCTGGTGAGCGAGTGGGGGCGATCGAGGACGATCGCGCTGGGTGCGTTCTGGGCCCGGCGGGCTCGGCGGCTGTTGCCGGCCCTGTTCTGCCTGGTTGGGGCGATCGGGATCTACTACCTGTTCGCCGGCGCGGCCCAGCCTGTGCCCGGGCTGAAGGGCGATGGGATCTCGGCGCTCGCCTACGTGAGCAACTGGCACCAGATCGTCGCCGGCGCGAACTACTTCGCCGCCAGCGGCCCGGTGTCGCCGCTCGAACACACCTGGTCGCTGGCCATCGAGGAGCAGTTCTATCTCGTGTGGCCGCTCGTGGTGCTGGGCGTGCTCTGGCTCGCTGGTCGCCGCGGCGCAGGTGCGTCGCGCGGGCCGCTCAAGCTGCTCCTTGCCCTCAGCGTGGCGGGGCTGGTGGCCTCGGCGGTCGACATGGCGTTGCTGTTCGACGGCGGCAAGAACCTCAACCGCATCTACTACGGGACCGACACGCGAGCGTTCGGGCTGCTGATCGGGGCCACGCTGGCGGTTGCGCTCCCGCTCGCGCGGGAGAGGACGGTCGATCGTCCCAGGCCACAGAGACCCGTCCTCGGCCCCGCCGCGCTGATCGCGCTGGCGGCGGCGTTCGCGGCGATGGCGCTGGTCCACGGCTCGACGCCGTGGATCTATCCGTACGGCATGCTCGGCCTCGATGCCGCGGTCGTGATCTTGATCCTGGCCGCGGTGGCGCGCCCCGGGTGCGTCGTGGCGCGGCTGCTCGCCATCGAGCCTCTGCGCGCCCTGGGCAAGATCTCCTACGGCGTGTACCTCTGGCATTTCCCGCTCTTCCTGTGGCTGAGCGAGGGCGCCACCGGGCTGAGGGGCGTCGGGCTGCTGGTCCTGCGGGTGGCGGTGACGCTGACGGTCAGCACCGCGTCGTACGTGCTGATCGAGCAGCCGATCCGCCAGCGCCGGCGGCCGGCCTGGCTGGTCCGCGCGCTCACGCCGCTGGCGGCGGGCGGCTCGGTGGCTGCGGTCCTGTTGGCCTCGGCGGCCAGCGCGCTTCCGGTCGGGGTTCCGGCCGCCGCCAAGCTGCCCCAACCGCCGCCGCAGCTCGCCGGGAGCGATGCCGGGTGCACGATCACGCTGAAGGACGGCGAGAGCTATGGCCTCGCGCCGTTGCCCAAGGATAAGGAGACCCAGTTCGTCTACAACTCGCTCGGCTACCACCGGCTGCGCTGGAGCGGATCGGCCCAGAAGACATTCCACACCTGCCCGCCCAAGCGCGTACTGCTGGTCGGCGACTCACTCGCGTTCACGCTGGGCGTTCCCTGGCTGCAGGACGAGGAGCGCTACGGGATCCAGCTGGCCGACGCCGGGGTACTCGGCTGCGCCTTCACCACCCAAGGCGAGCTCGACGTGGGCGGCACGTGGGAGGGGCAGTCGGCGGGCTGCCCGAACGCCTTGGCGCAGTGGGCGGCCGAGAAGAAGGCACTTCATCCCCAGGCGGTGATCGTCGAGCTGGGCTACCGCGACCAGTTCGACTGGAAGATCAACGGCAAGGTGGTCCACCTCGGCCAGCCGGCTTTCGACAAGACCCTTCAGAGCGAGATCGACCACCTGACTGACGTCCTCGGCGCCGGCGGGACCAAGATCCTGTTCCTGTCGATCCCATGGAGCGAGCCGCCCAACATGCCCGACGGCTCGCCGGCGCCCGCCGCATCGCCCGATCGCCACGCGCAGATCAACTCGATGCTCGAGGCGGCCGCGCGACGACATCCGAAGAACATCGGCTTTCTCGACCTCGACCAGACCGTCTCGCCCGGCAACCACTACGAAGCCACCGTCAACGGGCAGCGGTGCCGCTTCGACGGCGTCCACTTCAGCGCCTACTGCAGCAAGCTCGTCGAGCCCCGGGTGCTCGGCGAGGTCCGCAAGATGCTCAGGTAGTCGCGGCCGGCGGCCGATAGGATCGAACGCCACCGGGGTTCGGCGGTGAGCAGTGTGGCGAACGGGGGAGGAGTTGGCGAAGTCGCGTTCTGGAAAATTGCGCCGGTACATCTGGCTACCGGTGGCGCTGTTCGCGGTGCTCAGGCTCGGCGACGCCGCATTCGGCGGCGCCTCGTCGGCATCGGTGAGGCTGGTTCCGATCCCGTCGGGCAGCCATTGGGTCGCCACGTGGGGCGCCAGCCCGCAGCTGGCCACCACCGGCAACCTGTCGGGCGTCGGCTTCCGCAACGCGACGATCCGCGAGATCGTGCTCACCAGCGTCGGCGGAGCCAGGGTCCGGGTCCGGCTGACCAATGCCTTCGGCGGCGCCTCGCTGCGAATCGGCCGGGCGGCGGTCGCGCTCGCGGCGCACGGCGCGGGAACCGTTGCCGGCACCGCCACCTCGCTGTACTTCAACGGCCGGCGCTCGGCGTTGATTCCACCGGGTGCGGAGGCGACTAGCGATCCCGCGCCGCTGTCGGTCGGGCCGGGGACCCACCTCGCCGTGAGCCTCTACCTGCCCGGGCCCACAGGCCAGGCCACCCAGCATGCGGACGCCGAGCAGGTCAACTACGTGGCCACCGGCCCACATGTGATCAGTGGACCGGCTCCTTTCCGGGCGCGCACCCATTCGTGGTACTTCCTGGCCGGCGTGGACGTGCTGAGTCCCCGGCCCACGCTGGGCTCGGTCATCGCCCTCGGCGATTCGATCACGGACGGCGTGGGATCGCCCACGGGCGCCGACGCCCGCTGGCCGAACTTCCTGGCACGGCGTTTGAACGGTCGCTCGGGTTCGACGCTTGCGGTCGTCGACGCGGGCATCGGCGGCAACCGGGTCCTGAACGCCGCCCGCTGCTGTGGAGTCAGCGCGATCGCCCGCTTCCAGCCCGACGTGGCCGAGCAGCCCGGCGCTCGCGACGTGATCCTGTTGGAAGGGATCAACGACATCGGCTTCAGTCGGAGCCACGGGCCGCTCACCGCTCCGCACACGAATGTTTCCGCGCTGGCCATCGTCGACGGCTACGAACGAATCGTCACGCTCGCCCACACCGACGGGCTCAAGATCTTCGCCGCCACGCTGACCCCGTTCCAGGGCGCCCGCTACTGGACGCCGCGCGGCGAGGCCAAGCGCGAGGCGGTCAACCACTGGATCCGGACCGCCGGCGTGTTCGACGGCGTGATCGACTTCGCCGGCGCCGTGGCCGACCCCGGCCACCCCGAGCGGCTGAATCCGGCCTACGACAGCGGCGATCACCTCCATCCGAACGCCGACGGGTACCGGGCAATGGCCGCCGCGATCAACCTCGAGGTGCTGCTCGGGCGGGGCTGAGCGAGGCCGCTACTCGGCCTGCCGCGACTCGGGTTCGGCGTCGATGGCCTCGTCGAGGCAGCGCATGACGTAGCCATAGCGCAGCATCTGCTCGATCCGGCTCCGGGTCAGCACTTGCCAGCTGAGCTCCTTGCCGGACGCGAGCTGACCCTGGAGCTTCATCGCCGCCGTGGCCACGTACGACGTCCAGACCTCGGGAGGGAGCGTCATGACCGACTCGAATCGGTCGGTGGCGATCGCCCGGACCGGATCGAGAAGGCGGTCTGGGTCGCGGGCCAGGCGCCCCACGTCAGGGTGCGCACCAAGCCCGAAGGCGGACGGGCGGAGCGACGGCTGCTCGGTCGGCTCGCCGACGACCACGCGCGTCGCGTAGCCGGCCACCGTGGCGATCCGCAGCGCGCGCTGGATCTCGCCCCCGGCCAGTCGCTCGGATGCGGCGTAGCTCTCGACGAGCCGGTTCCCCAGCGGGGTGGTCACCGGGCTGAGCCGAGTCATGTCGCCCGACGTGCGGGCCGCGGCCTGCCAGACCTCCCTGACCCACTTGCGCCCGTGCCGGGACAGGGCCTGCTTGAGCTGGCGCCGGGTCAGGCGCCCGGACTGTCGACGCTCGCGCTCGTTCGCGCGGCTGCGGCCCCTGATCGCCCTCATCGCCGTCACCGTACCGCAACCGCTTGACGCGGTGGCCGTCCTGGGTAATCTGTTAGCGCTCACATCGGGATGGCAACCGGATGTAGGAGGCAGAGGCGTGTTCTCAGTGGGCGTCCGCCGGCTGGTGGGCCGATCGTGTTTGCCCGTGCTCGCAGCGCTCGCGGTGCTGCTTGGAGCCCCGTCCGGCGCCGGCGCTGCCACGGGCGCGACGCTGACCGGGCATTGGACGTTCGACGAGGGCTCCGGGACGGTGGCGGCGGACTCCTCGGGTGGGGGGCATCCGCTGACACTCGCGGGCGGGGCGTCCTGGGGCCCCGGCGTGGTCGGACCGAGCGCGCTGTCGTTGGGCGGCAATCAGCAGTACGCCGCGGGCGCCGGTCCCGTGATCGACACGACCCAGAGCTTCACGGTGTCGGCGTGGGTGAACCTGAACAACACGAACGGCTACCAGACGTTCGTGAGCCAGGACGGCAGCCAGGTCAGCGGCTTCTACCTGCAGCTGCGCGGCGACAGCCACCGGTTCGCGTTCACGCACCTCGCCTACGACTCGCCCAGCGCGCTGGGCACGATCGCGACCGCGAGTGCGGTCATTCCGCAGCCCGGCGAGTGGTACCTGCTCACCGGCGTCTATAACGCGACCAAGGACACGATCGCGCTCTATGTCAACGGCACGCTTCAGCAGACGCAGTCGAACTCGGGTAGCTGGGGGGCAAGCGGTCCGCTGGCGGTCGGCCGGGGCAAGTTCGCCGGCAACCTGGTCGACTTCGTCTCGGGCCGGATTGACGACGTGCAGGCGTACTCGGGCGTCCTCGGCGCGAGCGCGATCAAGCAGCTGGCCGGTCCGGGCACGCTGACCGTCAACGCCTCGCAGGCCGGCCCGCGAATCAACCCGACGCAGTTCGGCGAGTTCCTTGAGGAGATCAACCACTCGGGCGACGGCGGCGTGTACGCCGAGCTGATCCGCAACCGGGATCTCAAGGAGGATGCGAGCAGCCCGGTGTACTGGTCGGCGGTCACCGGCGGCGGCGCGAGCGGGAGCATCGCGCTCGACACCACCCAGGGGCCGACGTCCGCCAACGGGGTCAGCCTCGAGCTGTCGGTTGGCTCGGTGCCGGCCGGCGGCCGTGTGGGCGCCGCCAACGCGGGCTACTGGGGCATCCCGGTGACGCCGTCGACCACCTATCACGTGTCGTTCTACGCGCGGTCGAGCCAGGCCGATTCGGGCCGGCTGACCGTGGATCTGGAGAGCGACAGCGGGCAGGTGTACGCGTCCTCGACCATTCCCGGCGTGACCGGCAGCTGGGCTCGATACACGGCGACACTCACCGTGCCCAAGGGCGTGGCGCGATCGCTCTCCAACCGGTTCGTGATCTCGACGAGCGATCCCTCGGCCGCCGGAAGCACGCTCTGGTTCGACATCGTCTCGTTGTTTCCGCCCACCTATGACGGGGTTACCAACGGCCTGCGGACCGATCTCATGGACAAGCTGGGCGCGCTGCACCCCGGCTTCTTCCGGGTCCCGGGCGGCAACTACCTCGAGGGCGCCACGATCGACACGCGGTTTGAGTGGAGCAGCACGGTCGGCCCGATCGAGGATCGCCCCGGCCACTTCAACAGCGCCTGGGGTTACTGGTCGCAAGACGGCATGGGGCTGCTCGAGTACCTCGAGATGGCCGAGGAGGCCGGGGGCAGGCCGCTCCTGGCGGTTTGGGCCGGCTACGCGCTGAACGGCACCCTCGTGCCCCAGGATCAACTCGCGACCTTCGTACAGGACGCGGTCAACGAGATCCACTACGCGGTCGACCCTGTGAGCACTTCGTGGGGGGCCATGCGAGCGGCCGACGGGCATCCGCAACCGTTCGACCTGCTCGGGGTCGAGGTCGGCAACGAGGACTTCTTCGATTCCTCGGGGAGCTACAACGCCTACCGCTATCCCGCGTTCTATGACGCGATCAAGGCGGCGTTCCCTGGGATGGCGGTCCTCGCCACGACACCGGTGACCAGCCGGCCGATGGACATGCTCGATGAGCACTTCTACAACAACGACCCGCAGTACTTCGCGTCGAATGCTCATCTATTCGACACGGCCAGCCGCAGCGGGCCGAAGGTGCTCGTCGGCGAGTACGCCACTACCGCGGGCCAGCCCACGGGGACGTTGGCCGATGCGCTTGGCGAGGCGGCGTTCCTGACCGGGTTGGAGCGCAACGCGGACCTGGTGGTCGGCGCTTCGTACGCGCCGTTGTTGGTCAACGTCAACGCTCCGAGTTGGTCGACCAACCTGATCGGCTACAACGCGCTGAAGAGCTTCGGCTCTCCGTCGTACTGGATGCTGGACACGCTGTCGGCCGGTCACGGCGACCACGTGATCGGCTCGCAGGTGGTGGCGGGCGCGGGCACGCTGTTCCAGGTGGCGAGTCAATCGCCTGGGCACACGTTTGTCGTGGTCGTCAACGACGGCGGCACGGCTGCTCCGATGACGGTGAATCTGAGCGGGCTGTCCGGCGGGGCGCGGGGAGGCAGCGCGACCACGTTGAGCGGCGATCCGACCGCGATGAACTCGCTCGCGCATCCGACCGCGGTCGCCCCGAAGGTGACCACGCTGTCGGCGCGCGGGTCGAGCTTCAAGTACACGTTCCCGGCCAATTCGGTGGTCGTGCTCAACCTGACCACGTCCGGTGGCGTGTCGGCCGCGGGAAGCTCGCTGGCGCGTGGTGCCCGGACAACCAGCGCTGTGAAAATCGCCAAACAGTCGATCCGCAGCGGGGTGGCCAGCATGCCGACGGCGAAGTAGGCGAGGCTAAGAGCGGCGCCTCAGGTAATCCCAAAGAGCGGCTCGCCGCCCGAGCCTCAGGATGCGGCAGCCGAGGCGACCTGCTCGCGGAGCTCCTTCTCGGTCATGCGTGCCTCCTAATTCATAGCCGCCCGGCGCTCGAGCGCCAGCGCCGGCCGATCGGTGATCACGCCTTCCACCGTGCCATGGCCGAGGTAGCGGTCGAGAGCTCGCGACGCGTTCACCGTCCAGATCACGCAGGGGACGCCGGCTGTGGCTGCCTTCGCGAGCGCGGCGGCGTCGGCCAGGCGTCGATGGAGGACCAGGCAGTCCGCGCCTGCTGCCGGCAGGCGGATCGTCAGCGCTCTGCGGAAGCCGGCACCGACCAGCAGTCCCGTCCGCAGCTCGGGAGCGAGCGTCTTGGCCTCGCGCACGACATCGTCGAGGAATGAGCTGACCAGGCAGCGCTCCAGGCCGAATGTCCGCAACAGCGCAATCGTGTCCTCGACGTAGCCGGTCTCCTTGATCTCGAGGTTGAGCGCGACCCGGTCCTTGGTGAGCTCGAGAACTTCGCTCAGGAGGGGTGGCGGCGCCTTGGTGTGCTTGAGCTTGAGCGCGTCGTAGCTGAGCGCGCTAGTCGGGACGGTCTTGACGCGGGCGTCGTGGAAGACGACCAGCTGTCCGTCGCGCGTGCGGCGGACGTCGAGCTCGATCATGTCGACGCCCAAGGCGATCGCCGCGTCGAATGCCGCCAGCGTGTTCCCGGCCGGCTCGTTCGGCGTGCCGGATCCCCACGCACCGCGGTGGGCGATGACCAGGCAGTTACCGCTCACGGTCTGAGCATGGCAGTGTCCGCGGCGGATGCGAACATGTGTTCGTGAAATCGTCCGCCCCCTACGTCGAGCTTCACTGCCATTCTGCCTTCTCGTTCCTGGACGGGGCATCGCTGCCGGACGAGCTGGTGCCCGCCGCGCTCGAGCTCGGCTATCGGTCGATGGCGCTGACCGACCACAACACGGTGTCGGGCTCGATGGAGTTCGCGGTCTCCGCGCGGGCGCTCGGGCTGCGCCCGATCCACGGCGCCGAGATCGATCTTGCCGACGGTCGCCACCTGACGCTGTTGGTTGAGGCCGCGGCGGGCTGGTCGAACCTGTGCCGGATCCTGACCCGCGCGCACGCGCATACGCGCGAGAAGCCGGGTCCTCCGTCGCAGGCGTTCGTCGAGCTGACCGACGTGCTCGAACACGCGGAGGGTCTGGTGTGCCTGAGCGGGTGCGCGCTGCGCGGGGTGCACGACGAGTTCACGCTCCGGCGCCTGCTCGACGCGTTCGGTCCCGATCGCCTGCGGATCGAGCTCCAGCGTCCGTTCCTGCGCGACGACCGGGCGCGCAACCGGCGGCTCGAGTGGATCGCGGGAGCTCTGGGCGTGCCGTGCGTGGCCACGGGCAACGTGCACGCGCACGCGCGAGTGCGGGCGCCGCTCCAGGACGCGCTGGTCGCGGTGCGTCTGCACTCCACGCTCGATGCCTCCGAGCCCCAGCGGCGCGGCAATTTCAGTCACGTGCTCGCTTCGCCGGACGCGATGGCCGGTCGCTTCCCCGAGCACCCGGAGGCGGTGGCCGAGACCGTGCGGCTGGCCGAGCGGCTGCGGTTCGACCTGACCAGCGACCTCGGTTATCGCTATCCGGGCGCGGAGGATGCCGAGGCGATGCGCAATCTGACCGAGCTGTGCCAGGCGCGGCTGGACGGGCGGTATCGGGATGCGCCGGCGGCCGTGCGGGGGAGCGCGGCGGGCCGACTCGAGCAGGAGCTCCGGATCATCGAACGGCTCGGGCTGCCCGGGTTCTTCCTGCTCCACCACGACATGCTGGAGCTGGCTCGCGAGGTGGCGGTCGAGGTGCGCGGACCCGACAGCGTCAGGCAGCTGCTGCCGCCGGGACGGGGCCGTGGCTCGAGCGTGTCCTCGATCGTTTGCTTCCTGACCGGCCTCTCGCACGTCGATCCGATCGCCAACGACCTGCTGATCGGGCGGTTCCTGAACGACGAGCTGACCTCGCTGCCCGACATCGACCTCGACTTCCCGCGCGATATCCGCGAGAAGCTGATCCCGCGCGTGCACGAGCGCTACGGGCACGACCGCTCGGCGCTGGTGGCGGCGTTTCCCACCTATCGCGCGCGGGGTGCGATCCGCGAGCTCGGCAAGGCGCTGGGGCTGCCGCCGGGCGAGATCGAGCGGGTGGCGCGCGGGAGCGAGGGATGGGACGCCCGTGAGGTGGACAAGGACATCCGGAATTCGAAGGGCAGCGCGACCGGGCGCTGGGAGTGGCTGGCCCGGCTGTCGGCGGAGGCGCACGGGCTGCCGCGCCATCTGAGCCAGCACTCGGGCGGGATGATCGTCGCCACCCGGCCGCTGATCGACTGCTGCCCGATCGTGCCCGCGGCGATGGAGGGCCGCCAGATCGTGCAGTGGGACAAGGACTCCTGCTCGGACGCCGGCTTTCTCAAGATCGACCTGCTGGGGCTGGGGATGCTCTCGGCGGTGGAACGCTCGGTCGAGCTGATCGCGCGCACGCGCGGGGAGCAGATCGACCTGAGCCGGATCCCCTATGACGACCCGGCCACCTACGAGTGCATCCAGAAGGCCGAGACGACCGGCGTGTTCCAGATCGAGAGCCGGGCCCAGATGCAGTCGCTGTTTCGGACCCGGCCCGAGAACCTGAAGGACATCACGGTCCAGGTGGCGATCGTCCGGCCCGGACCGATCCAGGGAGGCGCAGTCAACCCCTACATCGAGCGACGCCAGCGTCTGCGCGTGGATCCCGACTACCTGGTGCCCTACGAGCACCCCTCGCTCGAGCCCGCCCTGCGCGAGACGCTGGGTGCGATCATCTTCCAGGACCAGGTGATCGAGGTGGCGATCGCCTTCGCCGGCTTCTCGCCCGGCGAGGCTGAGGGCCTGCGGCGGGCGATGAGCCGCAAGCGCTCGGAGGCGGCGATCGAGGCCTACCACAAGCGGTTCGTGGCCGGGGCGCGTCGACGGCACCGGGTGGACGAGGCGACGGCCGAGCGGGTGTTCTCGATGGTCCGCGGCTTCTCGGGCTTCGGCTTCCCGAAGGCCCATGGCGCCGCGTTCGGGCTGCTCGCCTACCAGTCGACCTGGCTGCGGGTCCACTACGGCCCGGAGTTCCTGTGCTCGCTTCTGAACGAGCAGCCGATGGGGTTCTATCCACCGGACGCGCTCGTGCATGAGGCGCAGCGTCGGGGGATCGAGGTGCTGGCACCCGACGTCAACGAGAGCGACGCCACGTGCGAGATGCGCGACGGCGCGGTGCGCATCGGCCTCGGCTACGTGCGTGGGGTGGCCGAGCAGGAGGTGCGGGAGCTGGTCGCGGTTCGCGAGGTCGGCGGACGGTTTCGCAGCCTGTCCGATCTCGCCTCGCGCGCGAGCTCGAGCTCTGCCTCGCTCGAGCTGCTGGCCTGGTCGGGCGCGTGCGATTCGCTGGTGGCGGACGCGGTCCCGGCGGCATCGGCGCGCCGGATCGCGCTGTGGCAGCTCGGCGTGGCGACGCCCGGTCGTCGTGTCCCCGGTGGCGTGCAGCTGGCCCTACCGCTCGATCTGCCCGCGCCGCCCCGGCTGCGCGGGCTGACGGCATGGGAGTCGATGCTGGCCGACTACAGCTCGACCGGGCTGACCGCGGACGCGCATCCGCTGGCACTGCTGCGCCACCGCCTGCCCGAGGGGCTGGTGACGAGCCAGGATCTCTCGGCGCTGCGCCACGGCACTCGCGTGCGCGTGGGCGGGATGGTGGTGGCCCGGCAGCGTCCCGGCACCGCCAACGGCATCGTGTTCCTGCTGCTGGAGGACGAGAACGGGACGATCAACCTGATCGTTCCCGCCCCGGTCTACGAGCGCCACCGGTTGACGGTCAGGACCGAGCCGCTGGTCATGGCCGAGGGCAAGCTGGAGCGCCTGCCGGCCGCCGGTGGCGCGATCAACGTGTTGGTCGATCGGGTCCAGCCGATCTCGGCGCCCGATCACATCGCCGCCGAGATCAAGGATTTCTCGATGCTCGACGAGCAGGTACGCCGGGGGCTGGCCGAGCAAGCGCGTCAGTCGGTCACGTCTCAGGATGCCGAGGCGGAAGACTTCCGCGCGGTCGCGCCGCCGGTGCTCAGCTTCGCGTCGGGGCGGCGGCGATGAGCAGGCAGCGACGAGTGATCCGTTCCCCGGGTGAGCACGGTAAGGTCCCGCCCCGTGCTTGCCGTCCTGCTGTTCGCCGCCTTCTGGGTCGTGATCGGCCTCCTGGTCTTCTTCCTTGGAATCCGGGGAGGGCCGAGCGCGGCAGTCGAAACTTCGGGCGGCGGTGGCAGCTACGCCTACCGTCGCGCACT
>DATIEI010000086.1:0-3999 GCA_035455845.1 Solirubrobacteraceae bacterium | reverse complement strand
ACCCGAACAGGATGAACGTTCCGCGGGTGGTGGGCTCGATCTCGGCGAGGCCGGCCAGCAACCGCGCCGGCCCGCGAGCAGGTGCCCGAACTGGCGCAGCCCCACGCTCGGCCGGACGCTCCGCGGCGGGAGCGTAGATGCTGGTGTCCGGAACGCGAGCGCGCAGCAGCACCAGGATCACCATGGCGATCGCACCCGGAATGATCAGCACCAGGAACGCCGGCCACAGCACCCCCGTCAGTGCCGCGACGGCCGAGACGATCAGCGGACCCGAGAACGCTCCGATCTGATCCAGGAGCTTGTGGACGCCGAATCCCTTGCCGCGACCCACGGCACCGGCGGCGTCTGCCAGTAGCACCGTCTTCGCCGGTGCTCGCACCGCCTTCCCGGTCCGCTCGACCAGGATCAGCGACGCGGCGACCACGAGCGCGGCCGCCCCGAGCACGGGCGTCAGGGCGAGCAGGGGCACGCTGATGGCGGTCACCGCGTAGCCGACCATCGTGAAACCCCAGTACCGGCCGGTCCGGTCGACCCACGGACCGGTGACGAGTCGCAGGATGAGGGCGACGGCTGCTGCCGCTCCGGTGATCACGCCGACGAGCGCGGCCGAGGCGCCGAGTTGGCCGAGGAGCGCGCCGCCCACCGAGGCCGATCCGTCCGAGACGATGTCGATCGTGAGACTCACGAAGCCGAGACCGAGCACCAGCTGCCAGGGTGAGAGCGGGGCGCGACGCGCAACATCACGTCCGGTCGGGTCGCCGGGCGTCGCCGGCCGATCCGCGTCAGTCACTGTGCCGTCCGCACGAGGTCAGCCCACCCGGTGTGCGTTGTCCAGCAGTTCGCGCGCGTGCGCAAGCGCCGACTCGGAGTCGGGCGAGCCGCTCAGCAGCCTCGCCATCTCGAGGGTGCGCTCCTCGCCATGCACCAGGCGCACGCTGGATGCCGTGATCGACCCGTCGCTGGCCTTCTCGACAACGAGATGGTTGGTCGAGAACGCGGCCACTTGCGCCAGGTGTGTGACCACGATCACCTGCGAGGTCTGCGCCAGGCGGGCCAGCCGCCGACCGATCTCGGTGGCGCTTGCACCGCCGACCCCGGCGTCCACCTCGTCGAAGACGAAAGTCGGGACCGGATCCGTTGCCGCGAGCACCACCTCGATCGCGAGCATGACGCGCGAGAGCTCGCCACCGGATGCGCCGCGGGCGATCGGGCGCGGCTCGCTCCCCGCGTGCGGCTGGAGCAGGATCGCGACCTGGTCGCGCCCGGTGACCCCCAGTTCGCGATCGGTGACCTCGATGGTGAGGCGGGCGTCGGGCATGGCGAGCGCTGCGAGCTCGGCGGTGACCTCGGCGCCGAGCTTCTCGGCGGCGGCGTGCCGCAACGCGCTCAATGTGTCGGCGAGTTCGTCGACCCGACGACGATCGGCCTCGACCTCCTCACCGAGCTCCAGGATGCGGTCGGCGTCGCTGTCCAGCTCGACCAGCCGGCTGCTGCCCGACTCGAGGTAGTCGATCACCTCGTCGAGGGTCGGTCCGTACCGTCGCGCGAGCGCGTTCAGCGCCGAGCGTCGCTCTTGGATGCTCTCCAACTCGCGCCCGCCATCGGCGTCGAGCGAGCTGAGGTAGCTGGCCAACTGGCCCGAGATCTCGGTCAGGGCGAACGAGGCGTTGGCGAGCGCCTCCACGATCGGCGCGAGTGCCGGGTCGTGGGCGGCGACGCGATCCAGCGACCGTCGCGCGCCGTCCACACGAGCAATCGCGTCACTCGCGTCATCCGCGAACTGGGCAGATACGGCCTCCTGCGCTTCGACCGCCGCCAGCCGCAGGTCTTCGAGGTTCGTAAGACGCTCGGCCCGCTCGGCGAGCTCCTCGTCTTCCCCGCGCTGCGGCGCCGCCGCTTCGATCTCGTCCATCGCGAGCCGCAGCTCTTCGGCCTCGCGCGCTCGACGGTCGCGCTCGGCGATCAGCACGTCGAGTTCGCCCTGCTGGGTCTGCCAGCGCCGGAAGATCTCCTGATAGTCGCCGAGCACCGCTGCGAATTCCGGGCCGGCAAAGCGGTCCAGCGCCTCGCGCTGTGCTGTCGCCGACCTCAAGCGGATCTGCTCCGACTGCCCGTGCACGACGACCAGCTGCTCGCCGATCTCGGCGAGCACGCCGACCGGAGCCGCCCGACCACCCACGGTGGCGCGGCTGCGGCCCTCGCTCGACACTGAGCGGCTCAGGATGAGCTGAGCCCGGCCGTTGGGAGCCGGGTCGAGGTCTCCCCCGGCGTCGCGCACGCGATCGGCGATGGCGCCGGACTCGTCAACCTCCCAGTGCCCCTCGACGACCGCCTGGGACGCACCGAGCCGCACGGCCCCCGCGTCGGCCCGCTCGCCCAGCACGAGCCCGAGGGCGGTCACGACCATCGTCTTGCCGGCTCCGGTCTCTCCGGTGAGGGCCGTGAACCCCGCGCCCAAGGGCAGGCGCGCCTCGCCGATCACGCCGAGGTCGCGGATCGAGATCTCTTCGATCATGCGCCGTCTCCGGGGCCGCGCCAGCCCACCACCGGCAGGGCGAACTTGTTGACCAGGCGGTCGGTGAACGGGCTCATGCTCAGACGCGCCAGGCGCACCGGGGTCGGCGAACGTCGCACGACAACGCGAGCCCCGGCGGGCAGATCGAAGGTGCGACGGCCATCGCACCAGACCACGCCGGTGCCGACCGATCGCTCCAGCACCTCGACCGCCAACGAGGAGTCCGGCCCGACCACCAGGGGCCTCGCGAACAACGCGTGCGCCGACAGCGGGACCATGAGCAGCGCCTCCACGGTGGGCCACACGATCGGGCCCCCCGCCGAGAACGAGTATGCGGTCGATCCGGTCGGGGTGGACATGACGACGCCATCGCATCCGAAGGTCGACAGCGGACGCCCCTCGACCTCGATGGCCACCTCGATCGACCGCTCGCGGCTGCCCTTCTCGACGGAGGCGTCGTTGAGCGCCCAGCTCTCCCAGACCACCGCGCCCTGATGTTTGACGCGCACCGAGATCGTCATGCGCTCTTCGACCTGATAGTCGCGCGCGAGCGCCCGCGCCACGGCCGCCGGAAGGTCGTCGCGTTCGGCCTCGGCGAGGAAGCCCACATGGCCGAGGTTGACCCCGAGCAGCGGTGCGGTGGATTCGCGGGCCAGCTCCGCAGCACGCAGGATGGTGCCGTCGCCCCCCAGCACGATCACCAGCTCGAGGTCCGTGGTCGCGACATCCACTCCCAGCAGGTGCAGGGGCGCCAGATCGGGAGCGGCGGCGAGGAGCCCGGCCCGTTCGTCGCCGGAGACAACCGGCACGAGGCCGGCGGCGATCAACTGGCGGCACACCTCGACGCCGGCCTGCAACGATTCATCGCGCCCGGTGTGAGCGACCACCAAGAGGTGACGAGAGTCAGTCATGCGATTCCTTCCCTCGTCGAAGCCCGGCGGTCACGGCAGGGCGCGGTCACAGCAGTGCGGCGACCGTCCCCGTCCATTCTGTCGGATTGCCTCCGACGGCGCGGCTCAGCCAGACCAGGTACTCCTGATTTCCGTTGCTTCCCAGCAGTGGGGAGGAGATGAGTCCCGCCGTGCCCAGCCCGAGATCCCATGCCGCCCAGAGCACCGCGGATGCCGCATCGTGGCGTCGCGCCCGATCGCGCACCAGCCCCTCGCGGATGCCCTGCCGCCCCACCTCGAACTGCGGCTTGATCAGCAGCACGTAGTCGGCCTCGGGCCCGACCGTGTCGAGGAGCGCCGGCAGGATCGTGGTGAGCGAGATGAACGACACGTCCGCGACGACCAGCTCGGGACGCTCGTCGATTTCCGACGTCTCTGCCAGCTCGTGTGCGGTGAGCGACCGGGCGTTGACGCCTTCGACCACCGCGACGCGCGGATCCTCGCGCACCGGCGCCGCGAGCTGTCCGTGTCCCACGTCCAGGGCGATCACCCGCCGCGCGCCCCGTTCGAGCAGCACCTGGGTGAACCCACCGG
>DATIEI010000085.1:0-6398 GCA_035455845.1 Solirubrobacteraceae bacterium | reverse complement strand
GAGGCGCAGCAACAGCGCGACAAGGCGGCCAAGGCAAAGCAAAAGGAGCTTCGAGGGACATGGCCGCCGTGACACCCGTTAGCAGATCGTCCGAGGCGGAAGATCATCCGGCACGGCGGTGAGATCGACGAAATGGGCGGCGAACTGCATGAAGCGCCGCACGTCGGCGAAGTTCGAAGCGAGGCCGAGCGAGATGCGGATCGCGCCGCCCGAGGGCAGGCCGATCTGGTCGATGTAGTCCTCGAGCACCATTCCCTCGCCGAACTCGCCGCCCAGCAGCGTCTCCCGTGAGATCGTGAACGCGACCTCGCCGGCACCGGGGTTGCAGAAGCAGCCGGTCCGCAGGGAGATACCGTGGAGCCCGGCGACGCGGTCAACATAGCGCTCGTCGACCACCCGACCGTCCGGATGCAGGAAGTTGAAAGCGATGGTTGCGCCGCGCCTCTCGAATGAGCGGGGTCCGTAGATCGTGGCGACCCGGGACCCATCGCTGTGGCACAGCGCGCCCAGCGCGTCGAGCAGCCATGTCCCGAGCGCGGTAACGCGCGCGTGGATCGTGTCGATTCCGATCCGCTCCAAATACCGCAGGCCGATCTCAACTGCCGGCAGGCTCAGGTAGTTGACCGTGCCGTCCTCGAAGTGCGGGGCTCCCGGGGCCGACTGGTAGTACTGGCGTTGCACGAACGCGGCCACGATCGTCCCACCGGAGAACCACGGCCGCTCCAGTCTGGCCAGGGCATCGCGGCGCGCAACGAGGCAGCCCACGCCGGTCGGCCAGCCGAACATCTTGTAGAACGAGACCGGGACGAAGTCCGGATGCCACACGCTGAGATCGAGGCGGTTGGTCGGGACGAAGGCGGCGGCATCGAGCAGCACGTTCCAGCCGTGGGCCTGCGCCTGTTCGATCCACTCCAGCGGGTGCTGGGCGCCCGAGAAGTTCGACTGGGCCGGGTACGCGAAGAGGTTGTGGTGATCGCCGACCGTCTCGGTCAGGTAACGCGGCAGCAGGCCCGGGTCGACGCGCAGGTCGCCGGCCACGCTCGGGATGTAGGTGGTCTCCGCCCCCCGGGCGCGGGCGAACTCGCGAATCCCGTTGACCGAGTTGTGGTTGTCGAACGTGAGCAGGAAGCGGTCGCCGGGGTGGAACGGATAGGCCTCGCCGACCAGCCGCAGCGCACCGGTCGCGTTGGGGGTGAAGATCGCCACGTACTCGTCCGGCGATGCGCGGAAGAACTCGAGCACGCACGACCGGGCCTGCTCCAGCAGCGCGCTGCTCGCCGCGGACGTGGGGTTGACCGAGTGCGGGTTGCCGAAGACCCCTCGCTCCAGCAGCTCGAAATGCTCTCGCAGTTGTGAGACGCCGTACAGCCCGCCGCCGGTGTAGTCGAGATACACGTGCCCGCCGGCGTCCAGGCGCGCGAAGTCTGTCGCGCGCAGCTCGTCGAGCGCGACTGTGTCGAGGTAGTCGGGATGCTCGTGGTGAAACGCGCTCTCGACGGCATCCACACGTGCAGGCGACGTCTGCATCTGCATGCCCGGGCTCACCTCGGCACCAAACTGGCCCCGCCGCGCGAGCCGCTGCGCAGGCGAGATGCCCTGACGGTTCGCTCGATATCGGTTATCGAGACAACGCCGACCGGCCGGCCGTCCCGATCCACCACGGCCGCACGCCCGACGCGGACGAAGGCCGGCTGCTGCAACAGGTGCGCGACGTCCTCGCCGCCGCTGGTCAGCAGCGCAGGATCTCGGTCCGCCCGCTCGCCGGCACGAGTGTCTGCCCACCGCGCATGCGGCGTGCGGCGAAGATGATCGATGCTGAGCATGCCGAGTGCGCGGCCGGCTGCATCGGTGACCGGGAAGGCCGTGAAGCGATACCGCGAGTAGTACGACTGCGCTTCGGCGAGCGTCGTGTCCGATGGGATGCTGATCGCCGGGCTCGACATCAGCTCCTCGGTCGGGATTCCGGTGAAGCTGGCCACGAGTTCCTCCTGCATGCGTTCGGCGCCCGCGGCGGCAACCAGAAACACCCCGATCACGGCGAACCACAGTCCGCCGCCGGCCCCGCTGAAGGCCAGCACGACGCCGAACGCGATGAGCAGGTAGCCGAACGCGCGGCCCATGCCGGCAGCGATCTTGGTGGCGGTCGCAATGTCGGCCGTGCGGCGCCAGATCAACGCCCTGGCCACGCGTCCTCCGTCGAGCGGGAAGGCCGGGACAAGGTTGAAGCCGAGGATCAGGAGGTTGATCTGCAGCTGGTAATCCGCCACCGCCCGCACGGCCGCCGGTGCCGAGCCCGGGAGCGCGAGCGCCAGGCAGCCGAACAGCGCGGCGATCGCCGCCGTGACCGCCGGCCCGGCCAGCGCGAAGCGCAGCTCATCCTCCGCGGTCCTCGGCTGTCCGCTCATCCGGGCCACTCCTCCAAGCAGCCACAGGTCGATCTCCTCGACCTGCATCCCGCGGCGCCGCGCGGTCAGCGCGTGGCCGAACTCGTGCGCGAGGATGCTGGCGAACAGCAGCAGCGCGCTTCCAAGCCCCAGCGCGTAGGACGCGACGGGCGTGATCCCGGGCACCTCGCCCGGGTAATAGCCCGCGCCCAGCGTCCAGGTGATCAGCCCGACGATGATCAGCCAGAGTGGGCTGACCCCCACGGGAATGCCCGCAATCCGAGCAATACGGAAGCTGCGACCCGGCATAACACCACGCTGCCACGGCGGTGAGCGGGCCGCATCGGGGATTCGAGCCTGACCGGCGCGGAAAACCCCGACATCGCCCGCGGGTCTGTGCGGATGTCGATTGGTCGTGCACGGGCTTACGGTCAGTTCCGTGACCACTACCTCGACCCCGGCGCGCTCGCGCACGATCGACGGACCTGCGCCGAACCTGCCCGACTACGCACGGGCCAGAGCCGAGTTCTCGTGGGAGACGGCGCGCGGACGCCTTGCCGGCCTTCCGGGGGGCGCCGTGAACATCGCCTACGAGGCGGTTGACCGCCAGGCCGAGGGTCGGTTGGCGAGCGCGGTCGCGCTGCGCTTCCTGAGCAAGCACCGTTCACCGTTGGAGCTCACCTACGCCGATCTGAAGCGCCAGACCGATCGCTTCGCCGGCGTGCTGCGCTCGCTCGGAGTGGAGCGCGGCGAGCGGGTGTTCGTGCTTGCCGGCCGGATCCCGGAGCTGTATGTCGCGGCGCTGGGGACGCTCAAGCACGGAAGCGTGTTCTGTCCGCTGTTCTCGGCGTTCGGGCCGGGCCCGATCGAGCAGCGGCTGCGTCTGGGAGACGCTCGGGTCCTGGTGACGACGACGGCGCTGTACCGCCGCAAGGTCGCCGAGCTGCGCCAGCGGCTGCCCGGGCTCGAGCACGTGGTGGTGGTCGGCGATCGCGACGAGATCGCCGCGATGCCCGACGTCGAGGACTTCCATGCGCTGATGGACGCGGCGCCGGACGGGTATCCGGTCGTGGCCACAGCGCCTGAGGACATGGCGCTGCTGCACTTCACCAGCGGCACCACCGGGACGCCGAAGGGAGCGATCCACGTGCACGACGCAGTGGTCGCGCACCGCGAGACGGGGCGGACCGTGCTCGATCTGCACCCGGGTGATGTGTTCTGGTGCACGGCCGATCCCGGATGGGTCACCGGCACCTCGTACGGGATCATCGCGCCGCTCACGCTCGGCGCCACCGCGATCGTTGACGAGGCCGAGCTAGAGGTGGATCGCTGGTACCGGATTCTCCAAGACGAGAAGGTGACGGTCTGGTACACGGCTCCGACCGCGTTGCGCATGTTGATGCGCGCGGGCGCCGAAGTGGCGCATGAGTACGACCTGAGCTCGCTGCGGTTCATAGCGAGCGTCGGCGAGCCGCTCAACCCGGAGGTCGTGGTGTGGACCCGCGAGGCGTACGGGATGCCTGCCCACGACAACTGGTGGCAGACCGAGACCGGAGGCATCATGATCGCCAACTACCGCTCGATGGAGGTGCGCCCGGGCTCGATGGGCCGGCCGCTGCCGGGCATCGAGGCGGCGATCGCCAAGCGCGACGAGGACGACAAGCCCGTGCTGGCGCGCGACGGGACGCTGGAGCTCATCGACGATCCGGGCGAGCACGGTGAGCTGGTCCTGCGACCGGGGTGGCCGTCGATGTTCCGCGGCTATCTGGGCGAGGAGGAGCGCTACCGCAAATGCTTTGCCGGCGGCTGGTACCTGACCGGCGACCTGGTGCGCCGCGACCGCGACGGCTACTTCTGGTTCGTGGGTCGGGGCGACGACGTGATCAAGTCCGCCGGGCACCTGATCGGCCCGTTCGAGGTCGAGAGCGCGCTGCTCGAGCACGCAGGCGTGGCGGAGGCGGGCGTGATCGGCATTCCCGATCCGGTGGCCGGTCAGGTCGTCAAGGCGTTCGTAACGGTCGCCCCGGGACAGCACGGCGACGAGGATCTGCGACGCGAGCTACTGGCCTTTGCCCGCCGGCGGCTCGGGGCGGCCGTGGCGCCGCGTCAGATCGAGTTCGTGGATGTGGTCCCGCACAACCGCAGCGGGAAGGTCATGCGCCGGTTGCTGAGGGCGCGGGAGCTTGGGCTGGCCGAAGGTGACACCTCGACGCTGGAGCCGAGCTCATGAGCGCGACGTCCCCGGTCGACCGCGAGCACGGCCTGGAGCTCCTGCGGCAGATGCTGCGGGTGCGCCGGTTCGAGGAGAAGTGCGTCGAGCTCTACAGCGCCACCAAGATCCGGGGGTTCATGCACCTCTACATCGGCGAGGAGGCCGCGGCGGTCGGCGCGATGCAGGCGCTGGAGCCGGACGACGCGATCGTCGCGACCTATCGCGAGCATGGCCACGCGCTGGTCCGGGGCGTCTCGCCCGGATCGATCATGGCCGAGATGTACGGCAAGGTCGAGGGTTGCGCGCGAGGGCGGGGCGGATCGATGCACCTGTTCGACGCCGCCACGCGGTTCTACGGCGGCAATGCGATCGTCGGCGGCGGGCTGCCGCTGGCCGTCGGACTTGCGCTCGCCGACAAGCTGCAGGGCCGCCGGCGGGTCACCGCGTGCTTCTTCGGCGACGGAGCGGTCGCCGAGGGCGAGTTCCACGAGTGCATGAACCTGGCCGCGCTGTGGAGCCTGCCCGTGTTGTTCCTCTGTGAGAACAACCGGTACGCGATGGGCACCGCGATCGAGCGCTACCAGTCGGAGACCGACCTCGCGCTCAAGGCGGCCAGCTACGAAATGACTGCATGGTCGGTCGACGGGATGGATGTGCTCGCGGTCGAGAGCGCGGCGCGCCGGGCGGCGGCCGAGGTGAGACACGGCGACCGGCCGTGCTTCCTCGAGCTTCTCACCTACCGCTTCCGCGCCCACTCGATGTACGACCCCGATCTGTACCGGACCAAGGAAGAAATCGAGCGCTGGAAGGAGCACGATCCGATTCCGGCACTAACCGCCGGCCTCAAGCGTGCCGGCCTGCTCACGGACGCGGACGTCGAGCAGCTCGAGCAGGCGATCGCCGAGGAGATCGAGGAGGCGATTGCGTTCGCCGAGCACGGAACGCTCGAGCCGGTGGGCGAGCTCGAGCGCTTCGTCTACTTCGAGGGGGTTGCGCCATGACCGTCGCGCCGGCCAGGACGATCACGTACCGTGAGGCCTTGCGCGAGGCGATCCGGGAGGCACTCCTGGCCGACCCGCGGGTGTTCCTGATGGGCGAGGACGTGGGCGCCTACGGAGGTTGCTTCGGAGTGAGCAGGGGTCTGCTCGACGAGTTCGGCCCGGAGCGGATTCGCGACACGCCGCTGTCCGAGTCGGCGTTCGTCGGCGCCGGGATCGGCGCGGCAATGGGTGGCATGCGCCCGATCGTCGAGGTAATGACCGTCAACTTCTGCCTGCTGGCGCTCGATCAGATCATGAACAACGCGGGCACGATCACGCACATGTCCGGGGGACAGTTCCCGATCCCGCTGGTGATCCGGATGACAACGGGCGCAGGGCGGCAGGTCGCCGCCCAGCACTCGCACAGCCTTGAGGGTTGGCTGGCGCACATTCCGGGTCTGAAGCTGCTGGCGCCGGCGACGCTTGCCGATGCGCGCGGAATGCTGGGCCCGGCGCTGGAGGATCCCAACCCGGTGCTGATCTTCGAGCACGGATCGCTCTACAACCTCGAGGGAGAGCTGCCGCCCGAGGCGGCGGCAGTCGACATCGAACGCGCCGCGATCAGGCGGACCGGCGCCGACGTCACATTGATTGCGTACGGCGGCACCGTTGCGGTCGCGCTGTCGGCCGCCGAGCAACTTGCGGGCGGCGGCATCGAAGCGGAGGTCATCGACCTGCGGGTGTTGCGCCCCCTCGACGACCGAACGATCATCGAATCTGTGGCCCGCACACACCGTGCGGTAGTGATCGACGAGGGCTGGC
>DATIEI010000084.1:0-2547 GCA_035455845.1 Solirubrobacteraceae bacterium | reverse complement strand
CCACCAACTGGTCGCGCAGGTGCCGGTCGCTCGGCGGGTTGCCGTCGGCGTCGCGCTGGGCGAGCAGCACGCTCAGCATCGAGTCGTCCTCGAGGCCGGGACCGGCCGACCGCCGGCGGGCCAGCAACTCGAACAGGGTCGCGTCGAAGCGCTCGACCGCAATCCGGAATCGTCCCCAGGGGCTCCGCGGTCCGAGGTCCTTTCGCACCACGGCCATGGCCAGCACCCACGGGAGCGAGCGCACGGTGTCCAGCGCGGCGTCGATCACCTCGCGGAGCGCTGCCACCTCCGCATCGTCGCGCGCGCCGAACACGACCCGCAGGATGATCTCGAGGGTCAGCTCGCGCATTCGTTCGAGCGCGTTCACCCGGCCCGTCCAGGTCGCGAACTCGGCCCGGGCCAGCTCGGCCACCATCGGCGCCATCGCCCGCATCCGCTCGCCGTGGAACGGGCCCTGCATGAGCCGCCGCTCGCGCAGGTGCTCCTCGCCGTCGAGGAGCAGGATCGAGTGCTGGCCGGCGAACGGGCGCAGGAACTCCCAGCTCTGCCCGGCCGGCGCGATCGCCGGATCCAGGCGGAACACCGCGCGCACCGCGTCCGGGCTCGAGAACAGGACCATCGGCTCCTCGGTCCAGTAGGTGCGGATCGTGGCCGGATCGCCGTAGCGCGTGTACACGGCGCGCATGAACGCGCCCGGCCGGGTCATCCACGCGATCGTCTGCCAGATGGCAGGGGCGCGCGGTCCGGGCGGCAGCTCCATCGCTGCAACCTACAAGAGCTTGGTCAGCAGCTCGAAGGAGACTGGGCCGTCCTGCTCGACGATCACCTGGGTCACCACGGCTTCTATAGAGCGCCTACGTTCTGGGTCTCGACCAGGGTGGGCCCGTCTGCTTCGAGCTGCTCAACCGCTGGTGCCAAGTTACGTCCTGGGCGCCAGCCGGACCAGGCACCTCAGGTGTAGGTGTTCACACCCCGGCGGGGGGCGGCGGCGACGCGGCGAAGCTCGCGCCGGTCTCGCCTAACTCAACGAAGCAGGGCTCGAACGCGTCGCGGACCGGCTCGAGTCCGGGTGCGACCTCGCCGTGGAGCACCGAGCGAGCCTAATCGAGAAACCGAGAGAGCCGGGCGGCACGAGCGCCGCCCGGGTCTCGATCGGTCCGTCCGTCTGGGGTATCGCTCAGGCGGCGGCCAGGACCCGCTCGGGCTGGCGCTCGAGCCCGTGGTTGACGCGGGGCAGCCACTCGAGCCAGCTCGGCAGGTACCAGTTGCGGTCGCCGAGCAGCTTCATCGCCGCCGGGAGCAGGACGGCGCGGACGATCGTCGCGTCGATCAGGACCGCGGCGGCCAGGCCCACGCCCATCTCCTTCATGTCGACGATCGGCAGCGTCGCGAACACGAGGAACGCTCCGACCATCACCAGCGCCGCGCTGGTTACCGTGCCGGCCGTGGTCTTGATCCCGTGGGCGACCGCATCCTCCGTGCTCATCCCGCGGTCGCGCGCCTCACGGATGCGGCTGAGGATGAACACGTGATAGTCCATCGACAATCCGAACAGCAGGACGAACATGAACATCGGCAGCCACGGCGAGATCCCGCCGTAGGACTTGAAGCCGAGCAGGTGCTCGCCCCAGCCCCACTGGAAGGTGGCCACGAGCACGCCGTAGGCGGCCGCCACCGACAGCAGGTTGAGGACGACCGCCTTGGCCGCGATCACGATCGAGCGGAACGAGACCAGCAGGAGCAGGAACGCGAACGTGAGGACGAATCCGAACACGATCGGGATCGAGGTCTTCATCATCTGGTTCCAGTCGTAGGACCCGGCGGTCTCGCCGGTCACCGCGTACGTGGCTCCCGGCACGTGACCGAATGTCTGCGGCAGTAGCTGGTTACGCAGCGTCAGCAGCGCACTGGTCGACTTCGCGTCGGTGCCGCTGCCCGGCAGCGGGACAGAGATCTGAGCCGCCGTGTGCGAGCGGTTCGTGTCGACGTGGATCGCTCCGAAGCCAACCCGGCTTGCCGCAGCACGTGCCTCGAGCCGACCGATTGCGGTGCGGAACGCCGGTGAGCTCGTGTTGGTCTTGACCGCGACGACGGCGGGACTCGAGTCACCCGGGTACGCGGCCTGGATCCGGTCGAGCGTCTCGACCGTCGGTGCGTTTCGCGGTAGCGACTGCAGCCCCGACTGCGCCGTGTGGAGCTTGAGCGTCGGAACCGCCAGGGCCGCGAGCAATCCGGCCGCGACGACGGCGGCCACCGCGGGGCGGCGCAGCACCGGGGTGAGGACCGCGGACCAGACCCGGTTCTCGCCGGCCGGCCGGCGCAGCCGTCCGAGCAGCGGGATCCGGCCCTTCTCGACACGATCGCCGAGCTTTGAGAGCACCGCGGGCAGCACGGTCAGCGAGCCGATCATCGCGATCGCGACGACGATCATCGTGGCGATCGAGAATGACTCGAACGTCTTGTCGCCCGAGAACAGCATTCCGGCCATCGCGATCATCACGGTCGCGCCCGAGATCAGCACGGAGCGGCCCGAGGTCGCGGCGGCCG
>DATIEI010000083.1:0-9271 GCA_035455845.1 Solirubrobacteraceae bacterium | reverse complement strand
GGCCACGACGGGCCGCGCCGAGGTTCCGTTGCCGTTCCCCGGGGTGGCGGCCGGCGCGTATTCGGGCAGCGGACGGACTGGATCGGGGATGAGCCGGGTGGCCGCGGCCAGCGCCGGAGCCCCCACGCCGGCCGGCGCCGACGGCGGAAGCGCCGCCCCGTCGCCCGCGGCGACCGGAGCGCCCGGCTGGGCCACGCCGAACGCGGCAGCCGCCCGGGGACTGGCCGCCCGAACCGAGATCTCCGCCGGGAGCGCCGCCAGCTGATCGGCCAGGTCGGCCACCTCGGCTTCGAGCTCCTGGATCCTCTGCCCGGCCTCGTCCGCCCGGGTGCGCAGCGTGTGCGTCTCACGGGCCTGGGAGAAGAACAGCAGCACGAGTAGCGCCAGCCCGAGCAGCGAGGCGAAACCGACGTCGGCGCCGGCCGAGGAAACCAAGTCGTGGATCGAGAAGGAGGCGAACGGGATCGCAGCCATGTGCCGGGGCCAGTCTACGTGGGAAGGCGGGGGAGACTGGGATTTGACTCGCGCGCGGGCGGGCGGAGACCCGACTCGCGCGAGCTCGACAGCTTGGCCACGTGCTGGGCGAGCGCGGCGGCGTCGCCCTCGAGCACCAGCAGGTTGATCTCAGCGAAGATCCTCTCGACCGACTGGGGATCCAGTGGCTCGCGGGCGGCCCGGAGGATCTTCTGGGCCGGCGTGGGCTGAAGGCGCTCGTAGGGGTTGAACAGGTCCTCGTGGAGCTTCTCGCCGGGCCGCGCGCCCACGATCTCGATCGCGATGTCGCGCTCGGGCTCGAGGCCCGAGAGCCGGATCATCGTCTGGGCAAGCTCGAGAATCGGCACGGGCTCGCCCATCTCGAGCACGAACACCTCGCCGCTTCGTTCGCTCAGCGAGCCGGCCCGGATGATCAGCTGCACCGCCTCGGGGATCGTCATGAAGTAGCGCTTCATCCGGGAGTCGGTGACGGTCACCGGGCCGCCGGCGGCGATCTGGCGGCGGAAGATCGGCACCACGGAGCCGGATGACCCGAGCACGTTGCCGAACCGCACGGTGGCGTAGCGGGTGCCGGGGTAGCGGAGCGCTGCGGCCTCGACCGCCCACTCGGCGAGCGCCTTGGAGGCGCCCATCACGGTGGCCGGCTTGACCGCCTTGTCGGTCGAGACCAGCACGAACGTCCCGACCTGAGTCTCGGCGGCGATCCGGGTCATCACGCGCGTGGCCAGCGCGTTGTTGCGAATCGCCTCGACGGGGTTGACTTCCATCATCGTCACGTGCTTGTAGGCGGCCGCGTGGAACACGACGGTCGGCCGGTGCTCGGTGAGGACTTCGCGCATCCTCTCCTCTTCCCTGCAATCGGCCAGCACGGGAACGGCCATCCGGAAGTGGCGATCCTCCTCGAGCTCGCGCAGGATCTCGAACAGGTTGTCCTCGGCGTGGTCGACCAGAACCAGCGCCCGCGGGGCCACGCGGGCGATCTGCCGGCACAGCTCGGAGCCGATCGAGCCGCCTGCCCCGGTGACCATCACGACCTGGCCCGCGAGGTAGGCGCCGACCCGCTCGATCTCCATCCGCACCGGTTCACGCCCGAGGATGTCCTCCACGCGGACCTCGCGCAGCTGGCGGGCGACGTTCAAATGACCGGCGCTGTCCCGGAGCAGCTCGAACACCGTGGGGGTGGTGCGAACCGGGATCCCCCGCTCGCGGCAGGCGGCGACCACCCGCGCCCGGACGGTCCCCGGCGCGGAGGGGATCGCGATCACGACCTCGTCGGGCTCGACCTCGTCGAGCACCCGCGCGAGGTCCTCGGCGCCGGTGCTGCCGAGGACCTTCAGGCCGTGCTCGTCCTTCATCCCCAGCTTGCGCGGATCGTCGTCCACGAACCCGACGGGGCGCAGGCGCAGCTGCGGGTTGCGGATGAGCTCGCGAACCACCAGTCGGCCGCCGTCGCCCCCACCCACCACGAGGATGTCGCGCGCCCCCTTGGCCGAGCGGATGCTGCGGACCCGCCCCTCGACCACCAGGTGCACGAGGAACCGAGCGCCGATCAGGAACGCCGCCGCAACCAGGAAGAACAGGGCGATCACGCTGCCGGGCAGGTTGACCGGGGTCGACTGGAAGTCGAAGGTGGAAGTCACCGGGTGCAGGAAGGCGATCGCCCCCACGATCACCAGCGTGGCCACGACCAGGCCCTTGACCACCGCCTCGTAGTCGCGCTGGCCCACGAACGTCCACAGCCGCTGGTACTGGCCGAACAGGGCCAGGGTGATCAGCGCGACCGGTACGACCCAGTAGATCGTGTGGGTGAGCAGGTCCCCGTAGCGATCGTTGGCCCCGCCGAGACCGTCCGTGAACCTGAGCCGGAAGGCAAGGTAGTAAGCGAGCGCGACCAGGATCCCGTCCACGAGCAGCTGGGGCACCGAGTGGCGATGAACGGGAAAGGCCGCGGATCTGATCCGCCGCCGCATGCGGCGGGGATTGTAGTGAGGATCCCGCTTAAGAATGGGTTAGCCGCTGGGGCCCTGGACGGGCGAGCGAGCCAGCGGATGTCCCTTGGCATCGAGGGCCTGGACGGCGACGTACGGCCAGGCACGCGCGTTGATCACGGTTTCGAACCCGCGCTTGGGAGCGCTCGCCACGGCCGGCAGCTTGCTCGGCCGGTTGCCCCCGAAGACGCGCCAGGCGGCCACGCTGGTGGCGCCGTTCCAGCTCGCGTATACGGTCATCTTGGCGCCGTGGCGAGAGACCGCGAGTGCCGGCGGTGCAGCCGGCGTCCCGTTCCAGGCGAAGCGATAAGCGCGGTAGGTGAGGTTCGAGCCGACGAACCGCGCGTCGAACACGAGCTTGCCCTTGGCGTTGAACTGGCTGAAGTAGGGCTGCTGGCCCCAGCCGACGAAGTTGTCGGCACCCGACAGCTGCTGGTCGTCACCTTCGAAGCTCGCGAGCAGCGGCGGCGAGTGCAGGCGCTGGGTGATCACGCTCGCGGTCTTCTGCTTGAGGTTCAGGCGCAGCTCGAGCGCACGCGACTGCGAGTGCACGTAAGGAGGTCCCGCGCCGTCGTCGAACATCGACACGATCTGATCGCCTGCGGCGCGCACGCGGACGTCGTGCTGGAAGGCGAACGAGGCGCCCGCCGCGAACTTGAAGGTCGACCGCTTGCCCCCTAGCGCCCACATGACCGCGCCGGTGTGGTGGTCGACCTTGTAGACGCCCCAGGTGTTGCGTGCGGAGATCACCAGGTTTCCATCGCGGTCGAGCCCGATCGAATTGAGATGGAAGTAGTCGAAGGGATCCCAGGCGAAGTTGGGCAGCGGCTTCTTGCCCTTCTTCTTGGGCGCGTTCGGGGGATGCGTATAGCTGGACGTGAGCGGCACGTGGTCGAGGCTGTGCCATTCGAACCGGACCAATCCGGTCGGAATGTCGATCTCCTGGACGACCGAGTCGAGCACAACCTCGTTGGCCACGCCGCTCACCGCGGTGGCGTTGGCGTACACCGGATACTCGGCGGTGATCAGCGCGGTCCCATACGGGGTCAGGTTGAACTCGTGCAGGTCGGCGGACAGGCCGTTGGCCGCGGAGACGGTCTTCACGACCTGATAGGAGCTGTTCATGATGATGTCCTGGCCGTTCCCCACGCCGGCGCTCTCGTTGCCCTGCCACCAGGTCAACACAGGGCGTCCCTGGTAGGACTGGACGCGGAAGTCGGTGGCGGCGTAGTCGTGGGGCACCGGGTTGAACCAGATCAGCCCGCCGTTCGGCCCGATGATCTCCGGGCCCTGCTGGAGCGGGCCGACCTGGGGCGCCACGAAGATGTCGCCCGGGGCGTTCGGATCGCGCCTGGTGATCGTGACCGCGGCGGGGGTGAGGTCCGGACGGGAGCGGAAGTACCACACGTCCCCGTTGACCCTGGGCGCGGCCGGTCGGTGCTCGAACGGGACCGGCGCGGCCGGCGTGGCGACCCGGAACTGGTAGCTGCCGGTGTGCGCGCCCTCGAGGTTGAGCGACGTGCTGACCGTCACCGTCTCCCCGGGCGCAAACGGCGTGGCCGGGATGAAGCTCCCGCCGTCGCCGTCGGAGTCACCCTCCACGGTGCCGTCGTGCGCCCCGCTGGACGATCCGGTGACCGTGACCTGACCCAGCCGGCCGGCGGACAGGCCGCGGAAGGCGATCTGGGTGGCCGGCGAAGCGAACCCACTGTTCGGGGCCGGAAACACGTATACCGGCGGCGGCCCGGCCGGCGGCTTCGGCCTGGGCCGAGGGTTGGGCTTGGTCCTGGCGCCCGCAGCGGCGGTGGAGAGGAGGCACAGGACGACCGCCAGAGCGATCGCCCTCGCTACGTGAATGCCTCTAGTACCCCTGCGGCAAGCCCGAGTTCGACGAGCTCCTGGTCGGGAACGACTTGGACGTACCGAGCACGTGGTGGTGGGCGTCGAGCGCCTGCACCTCGTAGACCTTGAAGGAGCTCGTAAGCGGGATCGTCGTCTCAAAGCCGGTCTTCGTCTTGCTCGCGACCGCCTTCAGGCTCTTGGCGCTCGAACCGGCAAGGACCCTCCAGCTCACCACCTGGGTATCGCCGTTCCAGCTCGCGTACACGGTGGCCTTGCCGTGATTGTTGCGAACCCCGCCGCTCGGCGCGTAGAACGGAATCCCCGTCCAGCGCTGGACATAGGTCCGGTAGTTGAGGTCGGGGACGGGCCACATCGCGTCGAACAGCACCTTGTTCTTGCGGTTGACCTCGGAGAAGAACGGCGTCGAGCCCCAGCCGAGCATCACGTTGCCACCGGGCAGGAGCTGCGCGTTGCCCAGGAAGGCGGCGTTGAAGTTCTTGGCCCGGATGTACTGGCTGACCAGGCTGCCGGTGTGCTTGGTCAGGTCGAGCTTGATGATCAGTCCCCGCGAGGGGCCGCTCGGCTTGCCGAACTTCACGTGGCCGCCCGCGACGCTGTCGAAGCCGCAGCAGGCGTCATCGAACATGCTGAGCACGTTGCCGTTGTGCAGCTGGACGTCGTGCTGCCAGTGGAACTGGGCGTTGGCCGGAAGCGTGAACGTGCTGTTCCTGGGATTCCCGCTCACGGTCCAGTCGACGCCGTTCGTGAGCCGATTGACCAGGTAGGCCGACCACGTGTTGCGCATCGACACCAGGAAGGTCTCGTGGCCGGTCAGCTGGATCGAGTTGATGTGGTAGGCGTCCCAGGGGATCCCGGGGAAAGCCTTCTGCTGGGACTGCGAGAGCGGGATGTTGGGCGTGCCCCCGGGGTTGAGCGCATCCCAGGTGTACAGCAGCTTGCCGGTCTGCAGGTCGTACTCCTGCACGGCGGAGTCGAGCACGGCGCCGTTGGCCGAGCCCCCGTAGCGGGTGAGGTCCGTCGGGACGGTCTTGTACGCGGTCACCCACGCGTTGTGGCCGCTGATCTGCAGCTCGTGCTCGCTGATCACCCATCCGTCCTTGCCCGTCAGGCTGGCGATCTGCTTGTAGTGCTGGTCGACGACGACCACTTGGCCGCTGGTGGTCACCCCGCTGCTACTGACCGTTCCCTGCCACCAGGCGAGCACGGGCTTGCCGTTGTATCTCTGCACCCTCAGGTTTGCCGCGAGAGCGTTCGGACCGACGTTGCGGAACCAGACCGGCTGGAGGTTGCGATCGAGGATCAGCGGCCCGCTCTGACCGACCATCGGCTTGTTCTGCGTGAGGTTCTTGAACACGCCGGTCATGAAGTAGCCGGGCGCTAGGCCCCGCTGGGTCTTCTGGTCGGTGGTCAGCTTCGGCGGGTGTATGTCGGGCCGGGAGACGAACGTCCAGGCGCCCTTGGTGGTGAACGCCCCGATCGGAGCGGCCTGAGCGGCCGCCGGTGCCAGCGCCGCAGCACAGACGAGGACGATGACGACGAACGACAGGCGAAGCTTGGGTGTGGATCCCGACACGGACGACCTCCTCAGACCGGTTGCGGACCCTAACACGCCCCGGCGGCTCAAGGTTGCGGCCCGATCAGCTTCTCGGCGAGCACGCCGGGGTCGCGGCGCACGCGGTCGCTGCACTCGCCGCGGACCGATCGCGGGACGATCTCGAGCTCGCCGGGACTGGTTAGCCGCCGGAGACGGCCCTCGGCGATCAGTCGCTCGTCGACCGCTCCCAGACGGCCCTCGAACACGGTGTAGACCGGGGTCCCGAGCGCCACCGCCTCGCGGTTCATCGTGCCACCGGCGGACACCACGACGTCGGCGTAGGCGATCAGCGACTGGGCGTCGATCGCGCGCTCGGGCACGATGAATCCCCCGTGTCGGTGAAGCTCGGCGCGCTGCTCGGGCGTACGGGGGAGCACGACGGTCTGCACCTCGGCCAGCCGCTCGAGCACTCCGGCGAACACGTCGTTCTCGAAGCGGTGATACAGCGAGACAGCGGGCGGCGTGCGGACGACGGCGATCGGACGCTCCTGGTTCAGCCCGAGCGCGACGAGGATCTCCGGATCTGGCTCGAAGTCGGCCAGGTAGTACTCCTCCTTGAGCCCGGGATACGCGTGGATCTTGCCGCGCGCGCCGTACCGATACAGGCGCGCGGGCGGGATCGCATCGGGGACCACCACTCTCCGGGCGAGCCGGCAGTTCACGTTGTGCTGCACCGTCGCCCACTCGTAGTCGAACGTCGTGGCCGACGGGAGGCGCAGCAGCGCGGCGGCGATCGTGATGTCGTTGGAGCCGTGGCCGAGCGCACGGTCGAAGCGCCGCCCCCGCGCCCATTTCGTGAGCGCGTAGGAACGCTCGGCGAGACCCCTCGCCTTGGCCCCGATCCGGCCCCCGCGATGGTGGCCAATCGCCGTGTGGGCGATCCCCAGGCGCTCACACAACCCGAGCGTCTGCGCGAAGTCGCGCGCGGTGACCTCGACCTCGTGCCCGCGTTCGCGCAGCTTGTCGATGACCGGCCGCATCACGAGCACGTGGGGGGAGTTGGTCAGGTCGATCCAGATCCTCATTTGCACCGTGAGTAAACGCTCATCCGCGCCGGATCGCCGATTCTGCCCCGCTCGCTACGCTTGCCCGCGGTGTTGATCGCCCTCGCCTCCGTCACCGATTCGCTCGTCACGCTGGCGACGCACATCATCCGCGATGTTGGGGTCATCGGGGTGGCCATCATGACGCTGACCTCGGGCGTGATCGGCGTGCCGGGGTCGGAACCGACGATGCTGTTTGCGGGCTTCGACGTCTACCAGGGAAACCTGTCGCTGTTCTGGATCATCGTGTTCGGCGTGCTCGGGGACATGATCGGCGCGTCGATCGCCTACGGAATCGGCTACTGGGGCCGGGAAGAGCTGGTCGAGCGGCACGGCAACAAGCTGCACATCTCCAAGAGCCGTCTGGACCGTGCCCACCGATGGTTCGAGCGCTTTGGCGCGCCGATGATCGTCATCTCCCGGTGCATCCCGTTCGCCCGCGCGGCGTTCCCTTACGCGGCCGGAGTGGCCCGGATGGGGTACGGACGGTTTGTCGTCTTCGCCACCATCGGCTCGATCATCTGGATCAGCGCACTTGCCGTCCTCGGCAACGCGGTCGGCTCGAGCTGGCAGAGCTGGCGGCGCAACCTCGAGTACGTCGACTACGTCGCTGCCGCGCTGCTGGTGGCCGTGATCGCCTACATGGTCGTTCGCATCGCGCGCAACCGGCGCGGCGATCCGACGGCCGTGGCCTGAGTATTCGTGCTGCGCGCGGTCGGCACCGTCGAGGGTCTTCCCGCGCAGACCCCATCGCCGTCGGCCGGCGAGGAACCGGCAGAGTTCCCGGTGTGGCAGGCGATCGCGCTCGGCGCGCTGCACGGACCGGCCGAGCTGTTGCCGATCTCCTCCTCGGGGCACATCGCGGTGGTGCCGTGGCTGGCCGGTTGGGATCATCGCCGGCTCGACGACGAGCTGCGCAAGTCGTTCGAGGTGGCGCTCCACACCGGCACGGCGGCCGCCCTGCTGATCAGCCTGCGACGGGAGGTGAACGACGCCGTGCGCGGCCTGAGCCTGCGCCGGCTGTGGCAGATCGGGCTGTCGTTCGCGCCCCCGGCGTTCATCGGCTACCGGTTCGAGCGGCCGATCGAGCGGCACTTCGGCACGCCTCCGACCGTCGCGGCCGGTCTCGTCGTCGGGGCGCTGGCGATGGCCGTGGCCGACCGGGCTCCCCAGGAGCGCAGGGCAGAGGATGCCGGTACCGCCGACGCGCTGTGGCTGGGGGTGGCGCAGGCCTGTTCGCTGATCCCCGGCATCTCGCGCAACGGCGCCACGCTGGCGGCGGCTCGATGGCGGCGCTTCACGCGGGTCGACGCGAATCGGCTGTCCCGCCACGCGGCGCTCCCCATCATCGCCGGCGCCACCGTGCTGAAGGGCGTGCGGCTGCACTCGCGGGGATTGCCGGCGGGCGCCGCGGTGCCGTTCGCGGCCGGCGCGCTGGCCGCGTTCGTCTCGACGCTGGGCTCTACCCGCCTGATCCGGGCGCTCGAGCGCGACAGCTCGCTGCTGCCCTACGCGGTGTACCGGATCGCGCTGGCGGGCCTGATCGCCCGCCGTCTGGCCCGCGACATTGGGTCATGAGGCCACACTCGACCCGCGGCGCTAATCGAGTGTGGATCCGGAGCCACATGTGGCGCTGAATCCACACTCGCCCCCGCCAAGCCGCCGAGTGTGCGCACATGACCCAAGCTAGGCGAGCGACCAGAGGTGGCCGGTGCCGAGGCGCTCGGCCTTCACCCGCCACTCCAAGGCCAGCCGCCACAGCTCGGCCGGCGCGCGCGGGCCGGGCAGGTCGCACACCGCGGCCACCTCGGCGGTCGACATCGTCCCGAAGCGCCGCAGCGCGTCTTCAACAGAGAGAGCCTCCGCGCCGCCCGCCACGGCGCCGGCCGCCACCGCCGCGGCCCGCAGCTCCGGATAGGAGGACGGCCCGTAGACGCCGTGCACCGCTCCGTCCGGGCCGCGGAACTCGAGCGAAGGCAGCTTGGCCCGGCCGGTCCCAGGTGAGTGATGTTCGGCCGGAAACGCCGCGCACCGATCGAGATCCGCCGCGAACGCCTCCAGCACCCCATGGGACGAGAGCCCTACCCGCAGCCGATCGACGTCCAAGCCGGCCACGCCCCGGGCCTCGTGAAGAAGCGCGTCGGCCGTGTCGAGCTTGTGGCGGCGGCACTGGAGGCCCTCGCGCAGCCGGCGCAGATACGGCGCCGGATCGCCCTGCTCGGAGGCCGCCTTGACCGCCAGGCACGCCGGGTGAGAGCTCCGCGGCGGGTCGTTCAGCCACACGCGCG
>DATIEI010000082.1:0-8910 GCA_035455845.1 Solirubrobacteraceae bacterium | reverse complement strand
CGTCGAACACCCGGGCCGGGCCGGACTGTCGGCGCCGCTCGGTCCCCGCGAGCTTGAGCACCGCGCCGTCCGGCGCCAGGTTCCCGCGGAGCGCGTACAGCGAGCCGCGCGGCTTGAATGCGCCGATCACCTCGCCATCCGCAGGCGGGGCGGCGTCACCGATCTCGGCCAGCGTTCGGCCGTCAACCGTGGGCGCCGAACCGTCGAGGGCGTCGTGGCCAAGCAGCTCCCGGATCAGCGTGGCCGTCCCTCCGACGCGGTGCAGGTCCTCGGCCACCCAACGCCCGGTGGGGGCGAGCTCGGCGATCACCGGTGTGCTCGTGCTGATCTCGGCGAGCTCGTCGAGCGAGACCTCGACCTCCGCCTCGCGGGCGATGGCGAGGAGATGCAGGAAGGCGTTGGTCGAGCCGCCGCTGGCCACCACCCCGGCCATCGCGTTCTCGATCGCCCGGCGGTCGACGAAGGTGCGGGCGGTGATCCCGCGCTCGGCCAGCGACACGGCCAGCCGGCCGGCCCGCGCCGCCGCCTCGTCCTTGGCCTCGACGTGAGCCGCCGGGATCAGGCCGTCCCCGATCACCGCGAGACCCAGGAAGTCGACCGCGAGCGTCATCGTGTTCGCGGTGAAGTTGCCCGAGCAGTAGCCCGGGCCGGGGCAAGCGAGGCGTTCGAGCGCGTCGAGGTCGCCGCGCGCAAGACGCCCGCGTTCGTGCGCGCCGACCGCCTCCCACATGTCCTGGATGGTCAGGGCGCGCCCATCGGATGCCCGTCCCGCGAGCATCGGGCCGCCGGACAGCACGAGCCCGGGGCGATCCATCCGGGCCAGGGCCATCACCGCCGCGGGCACGGTCTTGTCGCAGCCGACCAGGCAGAGAACGGCATCGAAATCGTGTGCGTCGACCATCAGCTCGATCGAGTCGGCGATCACCTCGCGCGAAACCAGCGAGGCGCGCATCCCCGGTGTGGCCTGCGACTGGTTGTCCGACACGGCGATCGTGTTGAAGATCAGCGGCAGGCCGCCCGCCGACTCGACCGCGGCCGCTGCGCGGTCCGCCAGCCGCCGGAGGTTGAGGTTGCACGGCATCGTCCCGGTCCAGGTCGAGGCGATCCCGACGATCGGGCCGTCGAGCCGATCGGGATCGATGCCCATGGCGCGGAAGTGCGACCGGGCCGGCGCGCGCCCGGCGCCGGCGCGCAGGGCCGCCCGGGCGGCTCGGGCTGCGTCGTCAGCTGTCATGACTCCACTCTGGCAGCGGAGGGCTGGCGACTTTGGTCTTGCCCACCGACTGCAGGACGGTCGGCAGGATCGTCAGCTCGGGTACGTGGGCGCGCGGGGGAAGCGTGGCCGCGAACAGGCACGCGGCGGCCACGTCCTCGGGCTGGAGCATGTGACTGCGCAGCTCCGCCGAGGGCGGCTCTGGACGCGTGTCGAGGATCGCGGTGTCGACCACGCCGGGGAGCACCGTGGTCACGCGCACGCCGCGCGCGTGCTCCTCGAACGCGGCTCCCCGGGCAAACGCGAGCAATCCCGCCTTGGTGGCCTGGTACGCCGACCCGGAGACGTCGGGCCAGCTACCCGAGACAGATCCGATCAGGATCGCGTCCCCGCGGGTCTCGCGGAGCGCCCCGAGGAACGCGTGGACGACGTTGAACGCGCCCGTGAGGTTGACCGAGATCAGCGTGTCCCAGCCCTCCGGAGTCAGGCGATCGAGCGAGCGATCGGTCAGGTTGGTGCCGGCGGCGACGACCACGATGTGGATCGGACCCTCCGCCGTCAGTCCCTCGGCAAACGCCAGAACTCCGGCGCGGTCGACGACGTCGAGCACGTGTCCGACGGTGCCGCCGCCGAGCGACGGGGTTCGGCGCGCCGCCGCGTGCACGTGCGCGCCCGCGTCGGCGAACGCCCGAGCGGTTGCTGCGCCGATCCCACTCGAGGCCCCAACCACCACCGCGATCCGCCCGTTCAGCGGGCCTCCCGCGCTCACCTGCCGCGCCCCGCCCCGGCGAGAAACACCTTCACCTGATCGGGCGGGGCCTGGGCCAGGCGCGCGAACGCCCCCGGACCGTCCTCGAGCGGAAGGACCGGGGTGAGCTCGCCGAGTGACGCGCGTCCGGCGATCAGCCACTCGAGCGCCTGCTCGAAGTCGGCCATCGTGTAGGCGTAGGACCCGCTGATCGTGATCTGCTCGCGCACGACGGTGTGGAAGGGCAGGGTCGTGGCGTTCGCGGCCAGGCCGATGCACACCATGCGGCCGCCCGGGCGCACAAGGTCGACGGCCAGCGCGCGCGTGGCCTGTGCTCCGGCCGCGTCGAGGATGAGGTCGAACCCGAGCTCGCCCGCCGCGTCGCGCGCGTCCTCGGCGTCGGCATGGACCGAGTGAGCGCCGAGCGCGCGGGCGCGCTCGCGCCGTGCCGCCTGAGGTTCGATGACCGCCACCGACGGGATCTCGTTCAGCAGCGCGGCTTGCAGGGTCACCAGGCCGATCGTGCCCGCGCCGATCACCGCGGCCGAGCTCGCCGGCTGTCCGGACAGTCCCAGCCGGACGGCGTGAACACCGTTGGCCAGCGGCTCGACCAGCGCGCCGATCCGGATGTCGAGCCCGTCCGGAAGTGCCCGCAGGTTGGTGGCCGGGGCGCGAACCAGGTCCGCAAACGCTCCGTCCTGGTGGATGCCGATGAACACCCGGTTGGGGCAGACATTCCCGAGGCCCGAGCGACACAGCCGGCAGCGCCCGCAGGCCACGAGCGGATTGACCGCCACCCGGCGGCCCACCCATTGTCGCGCGCTCTCGCCGGCGTCGACGATCTCGCCGGCGAATTCGTGACCCATGACCAGCGGCGGCGTGCGGTTGCCCATGCGCCCGAGGTAGCCCTCGACCTCCGACCCGCAGATCCCTACCGCGCCGGGTCGCAGGACGACCTCGCCCGGGTCGAGGTCGGACGGCTCGGGCCGTTCCCCGATCTCCATCCGCTCGGGACCTTGCCAGACGATCGCCTTCATGCCGTACAAGATGTCACGCGCGTAGTCTTGCCCGCCTCCATGGCCGACCCAGTGACAGTGGCGATCGCCAGCCCGCTGGAAGCGGAGCTGGTCGAGACGATCCGGGCGGCGGACCCGCGGGTGCAAGTCGCGTACGCGCCCGACCTCCTGCCACCGGTTCGTTACCCGAACGATCATCGCGGCGTGGACGACTTCGCCCGTGCCTCGGAGGACGAGCGACGCTGGTGGGAGATGATCGCCGGCGCCGAGGTGCTGTACGGACTCCCGGGCGACTCCCCGGATGGGCTGGCCCGCGCCGTGCGCTCAGCATCCGGCCTGCGATGGGTGCAGGCGACCTCGGCGGGTGCCGGCGAGCAGGTCGATGCGGCGGGGCTGAGTCGCGAGGAGCTCGAGCGGGTGATCGTGACCAGCGCGGCAGGGGTTCATGCCGGGCCGCTGGCCGAGTTCGCGCTGCTCGGCCTGCTCGCGTTCACCAAGGACCTTCCGCGGCTGTTGGCCGACCAGCACGCGCACCGCTGGGGCCACTACCCGGTGGGAGAGCTGTCCGGCCGGACCCTGTTGATCGTCGGGCTGGGCCAGATCGGCGAGGAGGTGGCCCGGCTGGCGGCGGCATTCGGCATGCGGGTGATCGGGGTCAGCCGCTCCGGCACGGCTGACTCACCCCACGTCCACGAGATGCGCCGCACCGCCGAGCTGGACGAGTGCCTCCCCGTCGCCGACGCGGTCGTGATCTCGGCGCCGCTCACCGAGGAGACCCGAGGGCTGATCGACGCGGCCGCGATCGCCCGGATGCAGCCCGGGACGATCCTGGTCAACGTCGGCCGCGGCGGCGTGATCGACGAGCAGGCGCTGATCGAGGCGCTGCGGTCCGGCCGGATTGCCGGCGCGGCGCTCGAAGTGTTCGCGCATGAACCGCTGCCGGCCGATAGCCCGCTGTGGGACCTGCCGGGCGTGTTGGTCAGCCCCCACACGGCTGGACTGTCGCTGCGCGAGGACGAGCGCATCGTGTCGCTGTTCGTCGAGAACCTCGGGCGATACCTGCGCGGGGAGCCGCTGCGAAACCGCGTCGACCCCGAACTGCTGTACTGACCCGGATGGCCGAGACGATCCTCAGCGCGGACGAGCTTTATCGGGTGTGCATAACGCTCCTGCACGCGGTGGGCACACCCGACGATCTCGCGGCGGCAGTCGCCGGAGGCCTGCACGGAGCCAACCTGGCCGGGCACGACTCGCACGGGCTGGTCCGGCTGCCCATGTACGTGCGCGATGCCCGCGACGGCAAGATCCATCCGACCACGCGAGCGGAGGTGGTGCGCCGGCGGGGTGCCACGGCCTGCGTCTCGGCCCGGCGGGGCTGGGGCCAGCCCGCCGCGCGGCTGGCGGCGCAGACGGCGGCCGAGATCGCCGGCGAGCACGGCGTCGGCGCCGTGATCCTCCAGGACTCCCCGCACGTGGGCCGGATGGCCGACTACGTCGAGCTGATCGCGGCGCGCGGGCAACTGGGCATGACCGTAACCAACGCGCGGCCCAACGTGGCGCCGCACGGCGGGCGCGCCCGGCGACTGGGGACCGACCCGATCGCCTTCGCCATCCCCCGGGCCGGCGGACGGCCGCCGATCGTGGTCGATTTCGCCACCTCGGTGCGGGCCGAGGGCAAGGTGCGGGTGGCGCGGGCCGCCGGGCGCACGGTACCCCCGGGAACGCTGATCGACTCCGAGGGCAGGCCCAGCGTCAACCCCGAGGATTACTACAACGGCGGCGCGCTGCTTCCGGCCGAGGGGCACAAGGGCTACGCGCTCGCGGTGGCGATCGAGGGGCTCGGCGGGATCCTCTCGGGGATGGGGCCGGCGATGCTTCCCGCCTACGGCGACGGCAACGGCATGTTCGTGATGGCGCTCGAGATCGGGGCGTTCATCTCGGTCGAGCAGTACATGCGCCAGGTGGAGGAGATGGCCCAGGCGCTCGAGAGCACCCCCACCGCCCCGGGGGTGGAGCAGGTGCTGCTCCCCGGTCAGCCCGAGCTGCTGAGCGCCGAGCGTCGCCGGCGCGAGGGCATCCCGATCGCCGGGGCCACGATGGCCGAGCTGCACGAGCTGGCGACTGAGCTCGAGGCGACGTTGCCTGTACATGGCTGAGCCACTCAGAGGCGCGAGGCTGGTACGCCTGCGTGACGGTGACGGGCGCGTCCACGTGGCGGTAGCGAGCGACCATGAGCTCAAGGTGCTCCCCACCGGCGACATGCTGGCCACGCTCGAGCGCGGCGAGCTTCCCGAGCCCGGTCGGCAGACGGTGCCGATCACCGATCCCGAGACGCTCGAGCCGGCCGAGCCGTGGCAGCTGCTCGTCCCGATCGACGCCCCCGAGACGTGGGCGGCCGGGGTCACCTACGAGCGCAGCCGAGCGGCCCGCATGCACGAGAGCAAGGTGGTCGACGTGTACGCGCTCGTGTACGAGGCCGAGCGTCCCGAGCTGTTCATGAAGGACGCCGCGGGGCGACGGACCGTCGGGCCGCACGCGGCGATCGCCGTGCGCAGCGACGCGTCGTGGACGGTGCCCGAGCCGGAGCTGGCCGTGGTCGTGGGCGCCCGCGGCCCTCTCGGGCTGACGATCGGAAACGACGTGTCATCGCGCGACATCGAGGGCGCCAACCCGCTGTATCTGCCGCAGGCCAAGATCTACGACCGGGCGTGTGCGCTCGGGCCGGCGGTGCTGGTGCCCGAATCGTTCGACGCGCACTTCCAGATCGAGTGCCGGATCCTCGACGCCGAGGGCCGGGTGCGGTTCGCCGGCGAGACCTCGACCGAGAGCATGCGCCGCTCGATCGACGAGCTGATCGCGTACCTGCGCCGCGACAATCCGGTGCCGGCGGGAAGCGTGCTGTTGACGGGTACCGGCCTGGTTCCGCCAGACGACGTGACGCTCGCCCCCGGATACACGGTGGAGATACGGATTCCACGGATCGGCCTGCTGCGCAACCCGGTTGCGGCGGCCGCCAAATCACAGGAGGGTTGAACTCCATGACCACGATCGCGCCCGGAGCCACCAACTTCGTCGCAGGGGAATGGACCGCCGCGCGGGGCGGCCGGACCTATGAGCGCCACAATCCGTGGCGGCCGTCCGAGGTCGTGGGCGAGTTCCCCCGCTCGAGCGCCGAGGACGTCGACGAGGCCGTCGCCGCGGCGGCGCAGGCGTTCCCGGCGTGGTCGGGTCTACCGGCGGCCAGGCGGGGCGCATTCCTGGCGCGGGCCGCCGGCGTGATCGAGTCCAGGGTGGAGGAGATCGCCCAGGACATGACCCGGGAGATGGGCAAGCCTTTGCGCGAGTCCCGCGGCGAGGCTGCGCGGGCGGCGCAGATCCTCCGCTTCTTCGCGGGCGAGGCGTGGCGGCCGGTCGGGCAGATGTACGAGCAGTCCGTCACCGGCTCAGCCGTCTACACCCGGCGCCGGCCGCTCGGCGTGGTCGGGCTGATCACCCCGTGGAACTTCCCGGCCGCGATCCCGACCTGGAAGGCCGCGCCGGCGCTGGCCTACGGCAACACCCTGGTGGTCAAGCTGGCCCAGGATGCGCCGCTCACCGGGCTTCATCTCGTGCGCGCGTTCGAGGAGGCGGAGCTCCCGGAGGGGGTTTTGAACGTGGTGGTCGGTCGCGGCTCCGAAGTCGGCGAGCCGCTGGTCGCCGATCCACGCGTTGCGGCGATCTCGTTCACCGGATCGGTGCCGGTCGGCCAGGGCGTGCGCGACCGGGCTGCATCGCTCGGCAAGCGCGTACAGCTCGAGCTCGGCGGCCACAACCCGCTGATCGTCGCCGAGGATGCCAAGCTCGACGCCGCGGTCACCGCGGCGTTCGTCGGCGCGTTCTGGTCGGCCGGCCAGAAGTGCACGGCCACGCGCCGCATCTACGTTCACGACCGGATCTACGACGAGTTCCGCGGTCGGCTTCTGGCGCGGGTCGAGCAGGGGAAGGTCGGCGATCCGTCCGACCCCGAAACCGAGGTGGGGCCGATCGTCAACCGGACGCAGTTCGAGAGTGTTTTGGACGGCATCGCCCGCGGGCGGGACGAGGGCGGAGCGGTGCTCACCGGCGGCGAGCGCGCCGATCCGGACGCTTACCTGATCGCCCCCACGGTGTTCGAGAACGTCGCCGACGATGCGTTCCTGTCGTGCGAGGAGGTGTTCGGCCCGGTGACCAGCCTGTATCGCTACGGCAGCCTGGACGAGGCGATCGAGCGGGCCAACGGGGTCCGCTTTGGACTCTCGGCGGCGGTGTTCACGACAAACCTGACAACCGCGACCCGCTGCGTGAACGAGCTGCAGGCCGGGATCATCCACGTCAACTCGCAGACCGCCGGCGCGGAGGTGCACGTCCCGTTCGGCGGCGCCAAGGAATCCGGCTATGGTCCGCACGAGCAGGGCCGGGCCGCGATCGAGTTCTACACCGAGGAGGTCACGGTGTACCAGGATGTCTGACTTCGCCATTGCCAACCCCGACGACGCCGAGGACGCCTACGCCGGTTCCGATGTCCCCGGCGAGTTCCGCAGCCTGACCAGCGCGCTTGGGTGCAGCCAGGTGGCCGTCACCCTGATCCGCATTCCCGCGCACTCGGACTTCGAGCAGGGGACCGGCCACTACCACGACGAGATCGAGGAGCTCTACCTGGTCACCCGCGGCACGCTGACCATGCGCTTCGGCGAGGAGATCAAGACCGTACGCGCTCCGGCGGCCGTGCGGGTGGCCCCGAAGACGCCGCGCTCGCACCGCAACGAGGGCGACGAGCCGGTCGAGATGTGGGCCATCTCGCGCCAGCTCGGCCGGAGTGACTCGACCAAGCTCGACGACTTCTGGGAGGCCTCGCCGAACGCCCGGCAGAGCGCCTCCGGGGGTGCATAACTCGCAATAGCCCCCGCCCGCCCGCCGCAACTGCAACATAAGCGTCTGGGAGGCGCTTATGTGCAGGAGGCGGGGGGCGGGCGGGGGAGTTTCGTGGGTTTTGCACCCTGTGACGACGATGGGGCCGCTGACGCGGCGTCCGTGGGGCCGGGCGGGCCCGTCCGGTCAGGGATCGAGGTCCGGCGGGCCCCTCCGGTCAGGGACCGAGGGTTCGGCGGGCCCGTCCGGTCAGGGATCGAGGTGTGGCGGGCCCGTCCGGTCAGGGATCGGGGCCCGCGCGCCGTGTCCGGACGGGGTACCCGGCCCCAGGGACGCCTCGCGAAGCGAGGCCCATCCACTAGTTGAGGGTGGCGAGCGCCACCGGGACCACTCGGGCGGCGCCGGCGCGGCGGAGCTGCCCGCCGACCATCGCGAGCGTCCATCCCGAGATGCGCCGGTCGTCGAGTAGGACGCCGGTCCCGGTCGGCGGCTCTCCCACGACGCGGAACGCGCCGCGGACGTTGGCTACCTGCTGCGCTGCGTTGGCCATCTCCCGCTGCGGTGGCCGGTCGCTAACCCGCGCAACGAGCCGGACGTGAGGAACGCCGAGGCGCTGGCCCAGTTGCTCGAGCACGTCGCCGAGCCTGACCGACGGCACGGTGGTCAGCCAGTCGGCGCCGGCATTGCGCATGAGATCGGCGACCGCCTCCACCACGTCGGCCTCGAACTCGCCGGCCCGCAGACCGCGCTCGATCGCCGGCCACCAGCCGCCGTCGCCGAACCGCGCGAGTGCCCAGCCCGGCTCGACGCGCACGTCCTCGGGGATCTTGCGCATCGTGCCGCCCTCGTCCGGCGCCATCTTCTTGACCTCGAGCTCGATCGGGGTCGAGCGCAGATGGCGTCCGGCCGCCTCGACGAGCGCCGGATCGAGCGGACCGTCGAAGCGCGGGCCCGCGCACACCGCGCAGCGCCCGCAGTCGGCCGGCGCGGGATCGTCGAGCTCCTCCTGGAGCGCCCGCATCAGGCACCGCCCGTCGGTGCCGAAC
>DATIEI010000081.1:0-15549 GCA_035455845.1 Solirubrobacteraceae bacterium | reverse complement strand
CGAGGTCACCTCGGGCTCGACCGCGCCGGCCCGGGCCACGTAGCCCTCCGGACCGACCTCACCGCGAAGCGCCGAGCCGAGCGCCGTGCCGCGGCTCGGAATCGTCCGGCCCGCCCACGCGGCGGTTTGGACGAGCTTCGGGCTGGCCACCTGGCGCAGGTACACGACGCGCCGGCCATCGGCAGCCACGGCCAGATTGGCGGTCTCGCCAGTGTCGGCAGCGAGCGCGGCCAGATGCGGGCCGGCCAGTTCGTGGAGCGGATCGGCGCGCAGGCTGGCCGCCGCGAGCTGGCGCAGGCGGGCGCCGGCGTGGTACTGGCCGTGCTCGTCGCGGCGCACGAGCTCCTGGGAAGCCAGCGTGGCGAGCAGCCGCGAGGCGGTGCTCGGCGAGAGCTCGGCGGCGCGGGCGAGCTGGCTGAGGGTGCCGCCGTCCTGGGCGACCGCCGCCAGCAGCGTCAGCGCCCGCTCCACGGTGCGGGTTCCGGTTTCGGCCATCGGGCTGGGGAACTTTACCGTAGAATGAAAGGCCTTGTCATTGGACGGTAAGGTGGTCGTGGGGGATGGCGCGGACGGGAACACAGGGATCACAGGTCTATCGGGGCCTCGCGGGCGCGGCGTGCCGCTCCCACCGAGGCGACCACCACGAGCGCGATGCCGACCACCGCCCGCGCCGTCAGTCCCTGTCCCAGCACGATGAACCCGGCCAGCGCGGCCATGGCCGGCTCGATGCTCATCAGCACGCCGAACACCCCCGGGCGGATCCGCCGGAGCGCCTCGTTCTCGAACGAGTAAGGGATCGCCGAGGACAGCAGCCCGACGGCGGCGCCGAGCAGAAGCGAGCGGGGCTCGAGCAGGTGCGATCCGCCCTGGGCGATTCCCAGCGGCGTCATCAACAGGGTGCCCACACACATGGCCAGGGACAGCCCGGTCGCGCCCTCGAACGCCCTGCCGACCCTCGCGTTGATCAGGATGTAGGCCGCCCAGAAGCAGCCGGCCAGCAGGGCCAGCGCGACGCCGAGCCCGTCCAGGTGATGCACGCCGCCCTGGGTCAGAGCGAGGATCCCGGCGGCGGCCATCGCCACCCAGAGCAGATCGAGCGGGCGACGGGAGCCGGCGATCGCGACCATCAGCGGCCCGACAAACTCGAGGGTGACCGCGATCCCGAGCGGGATCCGGTGAATCGAGGAGTAGAAGCTGAGGTTCATGCTGGCCAGCACCAGCCCGAACAGGCCGGCGAGCGCAAGATCCCGCGCGGAGCGTCCGCGCCACTGGGGCCGCCACAGCGGGACGAGGATGAGCGTCCCGAACAGCAGCCGCAGCCACACCGCCCCACCGGGCCCGATCTGCGCAAACAGCGTGGTGGCGATCGCCGAGCCGAACTGAACCGAGGCGATGGCGCCCAGGACGAGCGCGGGCGACGGAGCCGGCGCGAGCAGGCCCATGCGGCGCGAGGCGGTCGCTGTCTGGCTTGCTGCCATGGATGGCGATGCTAATGACCGGCACGATCGTGTTGGACGGCGCGACGCTGACGCCGGACGCGGTGAGGAGCGTGGCCCGCGACGGGACGCCCGTCGAGCTCGCGGCGGCCGCCCGCGTGAGGAACCTCCAAGCCCGCGCGACGATTGCGGCGCTGCTCGAGCGTGGCGAGCCGCTGTACGGCGCAACCACCGGCGTGGGCGCGCTGCGCGACCGGACGATCGGCGACGCCGACCGGGAGCGCTTTCAATGGAACCTGCTGCGCAGCCACGCGGTAAGCGCGGGCCGGCCGGTCGAGCCAGGGCTCGTCCGGGCTGGCATGGCCGTGCGCGCCAACCAGCTCGGGGCCGGTGGCGCGGGCGTCGCGCCGGCGCTGCTCGACGGACTCGTAGCCGCGCTCAACGACGGGATCACGCCGCTAACCCATGAGCTCGGGTCGCTGGGGACCGGCGACCTGCCGGCGCTGGCCGAGATCGCGCTGGCCCTGCTCGGTGAGGGTCAGGTGTGGTCAGGCGGTCGGCTGATCGACGCGCCGGCCCCGGCGCAGCCGGTCCGGCTCGGCCTGCGCGACGGCCTGGGCTTCATGAGCTCCGGAGCGATGACAGCCGGCCAAGCGGCGTTGGTCAGCGTCGACGCTCGGTCGCTACACACCCGCTGGCTCGAGGTCGCCGCGCTCTCGTTCGAGGCCCTCGAGGCCGATCCCGTCGTGCTCGACCCGCGTGTGCAGGCCGCGCGCGGCGCACCCGGCCAGACCGCCGTGGCCACGACCATGCGAGAGCTCCTGTCAGGCGCTCCGTTCGACCCCCGCAGCCCGGATCGCCTGGTCCAGGATCCGTATCCGTTCCGCGTGCTTCCCCAAGTCGACGGAGTGGCCCGCGACGCGCTCGACGATCTCGACGAAGTGCTCGGCCGGGAGCTCAACGCGCGGCCCGAGAACGCCCTGATCCACGCAGGGCGCGCGCTGCCGACCGGCAACTTCCATGCCGCCGAACTGGGCGCCGCGCTCGATACGCTGCGCGCCGCGTTCGCGCACTCGGCCTCGCTGATCGCGGGCCGGGTGAGCGCCCTGCTGGATCCGCGCATGAGCGGCCTGGAGCCGTTCCTGGCCGGCGATCCCGGGCCAGACTCCGGTCACATGATGCTCGAGTACACCGCCCACGCGGCGGCCGCGGAGGTCCGCTCGCTGGCCACCCCGATGGCGGTCCAGAGCGTGTGGGCATCGCTGGGCGTCGAGTCCCATGCGAGCCTGGCCGCGACCGCGGCGAGAAGGACGGCGGAGATGCTCGAAGCGATGGAGGTGCTGGTCGCCACCGAGCTCGTGGTCGCAGTGCGCGCGCTCCGGATGGCCGGGCGCGTGCCCGCCGGCACCGGGGTCCAGCGGCTGTACGCCGCCGCCGAGCGCGCCCTGCCCGGCAGCCTGGAGGATCGCCGGTTCGGCCATGACGTCGAGGCAGCGCGCGGGTTGCTCGGTGGCCTGGCCGAAGGGCCTGGATAGCGCGGGTCCGTCGACCCCCCACGAGACCGAATTCAAGCCCCGTCCGCGGCCGACCGATGGGTCAGACATGACCCACAGGCAGGACGGCACCCCACGCCCGGTGCAGTTCGGGGTCGGCGCGCTCGTGGCCGGCCTGGCGTTGTTGACCGCGCACAACTGGTTGAACATGGCTTGGCCGCCGGTGCTCCCTGCTTCGTGGTGGGACTGGCTCTATAACGCGCTCGAGATAGCTGCCGTCGGCGTGTGCGGCGCTCGCGCCGTGGCTCGGCGCCGGGATCGCGCCGCCTGGTCCGCGGTGACGATCGGCATGGCGCTGTTCGCGGGCGCCGACATGTACTACTCACTCGTCTGGGGCGACGCGAACGTCGTGCCATACCCCTCGTTCGCGGACGCGCTGTACCTCAGCTTCTATCCGGCGGTCTACGTCGGGATCGGGTTGCTCCTGCGCTCCCGGGTCGGGCGGCTCCCCGCCGGCCTGTGGCTCGACGGGATGATCGGAGGCCTGGCCGTCGCGGCGCTCGGCGCGACGCTCGTGTTCGGCGCGGTGCTGTCGGACACTCGCGGCGCGGTGCTGACGGTCGCGACAAATCTCGCCTATCCACTCTCCGATCTGCTCCTGCTCGGGATCCTGGTTGGGATCATGGCCCTGACGGGATTCAGTGTGCGCGGCCAATGGCCGATCATCGCCCTCGGCTTCATCGTGTTCGCGGTCGCCGACTCGATCTACCTCGTACAGACCGCGAATGGCACCTACGTCTCCAATGGGTTGCTCGACGTCGGCTGGCCCGCGGCTCTGGCGATCATCGCCGTGGGCGCCTGGCGCCGGCCGGCGGGCAAGACCAAGTCGCGCCTGCAGGGATTGGGCATCTTCGTGCTGCCGTCCGTGGCGGCCATGGCCTGCCTGGCGCTCGAGTTCTGTGACCACTATCACCGCCTCTCGCTGGTCGCGCACGTGCTGGCCACCACCTGTCTTCTGCTGGTGATCGTCCGCATGGGCATCAGCTTTGCCGAGAACGTGCGCATGCTGCGAGCCAGCCGGCACGAGGCCGTAACCGACGCGCTTACCGGGCTCGGCAATCGCCGGGCGCTGGGGCCGGCGCTTCAGGACCGCCTGGACGGGGAGGAGGTACGGCCGTTCGTGGTTGCGTTCTACGACCTCGACGGATTCAAGGGCTATAACGACACATTTGGCCATCAGGCCGGCGACATGCTGCTCGCGCGCCTGGGCAAGCGGGTGGTGGCTGAGCTGCCCGACGCTGAGGTGTTCCGGCTGGGCGGTGACGAGTTCTGTGTTCTCATCGACCAAGCCGCCGGCGGCGAGGCGGGCGTGCTCACCGCGGCCGCCGCATTACAGGAACGCGGATCGACGTTCGAGGTGGGCTGTTCGTTCGGGATGGTCCGGGTGCCGGACGAGACCACGGATCCGGAGATCGCGATGGTCCTGGCCGACGCTCGCATGTACGAGCACAAAGGCGGGCGGCGACCCGACGCTGCGAGGGAGAGCCAGGACGTGCTGGTTCGCGCGTTGGTTGAACGCAACCGGGAACTGGGCCAGCACAACGACGACGTGGCCAAGCTCGTGGTGGCCGTCTCCCGCGAGCTCGGGCTCGAGGTCGGCGAGATCCTCGCTGTCCGGCGCGCCGCCGAGCTGCACGACGTCGGCAAGCTGGCCATCCCGGACGCCATCCTCTCCAAGCCCGGTCCGCTCGACGAACAGGAGTGGGAGTTCATGCGCCAGCACACGATCGTGGGCGAGCGCATCGTGGCCTCGGCGACTTCCCTGAGCGACGTCGCCCCGATCATCCGCTCCTCGCACGAGCGCTGGGACGGTGGCGGCTACCCCGACGGCCTGGCGGGCGAGGTCGTCCCGCTCGGCGCCCGCATCGTCGCCGTCTGTGATGCGTATGACGCGATGACAACCACGCGCCCGTACCGCGAGGCGATGAGCGAAGCCGACGCAATGGCCGAGCTGCGCCGCTGTGCCGGACAACAGTTCGATCCACGTGTGGTGGGCGCGTTCGAGCGGGCGATCCCCCGCGATCGCACCGCCGCCGACGAGCGACTCGCCGCCTGACCCGTTCCGGCGTGAAAGATTCGGCCTGAGCCAGCCGTTTTCTAGGGGTGGCAGCGATCGTGGGCGCGGCCTTCCCTCGCTTCTCGCCCGAACGAGAGCGGCGTACTCATGCCGTGATCGTGGTGTCCGTCGGCGCGCTGTCGCTGCTCGCAGCTGCGATTACCTGGTTCTTCCTTCTGAGCCCGGGCCCTGCACCACGAGCCGGAGTCCAGCCCAGCGCCCCATCCAACCTGTCGCCAGCCCTGGCGCGAGTGGCTGCGAGCGCGCCGGGACGGCAGGTCGAGGTGATCGTCCAGCTCAGGCGTGGCGTAGACGCGGTGCAGGGGCGCGCGCTGGTCCGTGCCCTGGGCGGGGAGCCCGGGGTCGACCTCCGGATCATCAACGGCCTATCGGCGCGCCTGAGCGCCGGCGCGGCCCGACGGCTCGCCGCCAGTGCCCTGGTCCGCGCGGTCTCGCTCGACGCTGCGATCCGGGAGACCACGCTGACCGACCCGACCCCGTGGACCCTGGCCACCTCGTTTGATCAGACGACCGGCGCGACGCAGCTGTGGGGCCACAGCACGGGCGCCGGCATCGGGGTCGCGGTGATCGACACCGGCATCAGCGGGGACCTCCCCGACTTCCGGACCTCCCAGGGGAGCTCGAGCTCGCGGGTGATCGCCTCGGCGGTGGTGGACCCGGGCGCCACGACCGCCGCGGACACCTACGGTCACGGGACCGTCGTCGCCGGACTTGTGGCGGGGGACGGGTGGAATCGCGACTCGGGCGACTCGCTCTATGGCCAGTACGCCGGCACTGCGCCCGACGCGAACCTGATCTCGATCAAGGTCGCTGATGACTCCGGTCGGGCCACCACGCTCGATGCGATCTATGGGCTCCAGTTCGCGGTCGATCACAAGACCGACTACAACATCCGCGTCGTCAACCTCTCGTTCCGCTCCACGTCGGCCGAGTCCTACACGACCGATCCGCTCGACGCCGCGGCCGAGCAAGCCTGGCTCCGAGGGATAACCGTCGTGGCTGCAGCCGGGAATCTGGGAACCGCGCCCGACGCGGTGTCGTACGCCCCGGGCAACGACCCCTACGTGATCACGGTCGGGGCCGTCGACAGCGGGGGGACGACGTCGACCTCGGACGACGTCCAGGCCAGCTGGTCGAGCCGGGGGGTCACGCAGGATGGTTTCTCGAAACCTGACGTGGAGGCGCCGGGAGCCCACATCGTGTCCACCTTGGCCCCCGGAAGCTCATTCGCGGCCGCCTGCCCGACCTGCGTGATCGGGGGTGCGTACTTCCAGCTCAGCGGGACGTCGCTGGCCGCGCCGATCGTGGCCGGCCTCGCGGCGGACCTGCTCGCGGCGCATCCCCGCTGGTCGCCCGCGATGGTCAAGGGCGCGATCGTCCACACTGCCGCGCCGCTTTCCGACGGGGGCGACGAGGTGCGCGCGATGGGCGCGTACTCGGCGAGTTGCAGTCAACGCGTGTCCGACCGGGGCCTGACGCCTAACGACCTGATCGATCCCGCCACCAACGAGATCGACTACGGCGCGGCGAGCTGGAGCGCCGCGAGCTGGAGTACCGCCGCTGACCCACTCGCGGCCAGTTGGAGCGCCGCCAGCTGGAGCTGCGTCGATTGCTCTTCGACCGACAGGGGCGACGTCAGCCCGACCAGCGCCAGTTGGAGCGATCTCGGCTGGGCCACGACCTGGGGGTAGGAGCTTGAGCGTCGTCGAGAGCAGCACCGAGGCAGGCCGAGGCTCGAGGATGCGCTCGCTTCTCGCGCTCATCGCTCGCCCGCGTCCTTACCGGATGTCCTCCGGGCAGGTGGCCATCTGGACACTGAGCGGCGCGATGATCTCGGCCGCGGCGCTTCTGTTCAGAGCCGGCGCCGGGGATGTACCACCGGTCATCTCCTCGGTCCACGTGCCGTTCTGGGCCCTGTTGATCGCCTTCGCCGCGGCCGAGCGGTTCGTGGTGCACGTTCATTTCCGGCGCAGCGCGCACTCGATGTCGCTTGGCGAGATCCCGTTCGTGTTCGCGCTCGTGTTCGCGGGCGGGCAACCGGCGATCCTGGCCGGCGCGATCGGGCGGCTGCTCGTCCTCGCCGTGCACCGCAAGCTGCCGCTGATCAGGCTGGCGTTCAACTTCGGCGTGTTCGGGCTGGGGAACTGCATCGCGGTGCTCGTGTTCCACGCGGTCGCGGGCGCCTCGACCGACATCTCCCCGATCGTCTGGGCGGCCGCGATCCTGGCCACCGTGGCCAACTCGCTGGTTGCCGTGCTGCTGATCAGTGGCGCCGTGTCAGTGTCCGAGGGGCAGCTCTCGGTCCGGGAGATCGCTCGCTCGTTGCGGACCGACCTCACCGTCGTCGTCGCGAACACGAGCGTCGGGTTGTGCGCGGCGACGATCATCTACGAGGACTGGAAGAGCGCGATCCTGATGGCCGTCCCCGTCGCGGGCATGTTCGTCAGCTTCCGGGCCTATGTCACCGAGCGTCAGCGGCACGAGCGGGCGGAGTTCCTCTACCAGGCCGCGCGCGCGCTGTCCCACGCTCCCGAGATCGGACCGGCCCTCGAAGGGCTACTCGCTCAGGCGCGCGACGCGTTCCGCGCCGAGGTGGCGGAGATCATCTTCTTCTCCCCCGACGCCGGTGACGCGCTGCGCGGAACCGTGGGCGGCGACGGCGCCGCCTCCGCCCTCGAGCCCGTCGACCCGGCGATCGCGGCACGCTTCGGATTGCTGATCGAGTGCTCCGAGCGCCGAGCCTTCGCGGCATCCGAGATAGGCGACGAGCGGCTGGTCGAGTACCTGCGGTCGCGGGAGCTTGGCGACGGGATGCTCGCCGTCCTCAAGGGGGAGCGGAGCTTGATCGGCGCCATCGCGATCGGCAATCCGTCCGGCGTCGTCGACCACTTCTGCCCCGAGGACGTGAAGCTGCTCGAGACGCTGGCCAACAACACGAGCGTTGCGCTCGAGAACGATCGCCTGGGCCAGGCCGTGTGGCGCCTGAAGGAGCTGCAGCGTGAGCTGCAGCATCAGGCATCGCACGACCCCCTCACTGACCTGGCCAACCGGTCCTTGTTCGTCGAGCGGGTGGGCGCTGCCCTCAAGCGGGCCCGCGGCGGGGTGTCGGTGATCTTCATCGATGTCGACGACTTCAAGACCGTCAACGACAGCCTCGGGCATGCGGCGGGGGATGAGCTCCTGATCGCGGTCGCGCGCCGCCTACGCGACTGCGTGCGACCTTCGGACATCGTGGCGCGGCTGGGCGGCGACGAATTCGCGATCATGCTCGACCGTCCTGACTCACAACAAGAGGCGATCGAGGTCACCGAACGGATCAATCGGCATCTGGCCGAGCGGTTCTCGATCAGCGGCCAGAACCTCTCCGTGCACGCCAGTGCCGGCATCGCCACGGGCCACGGAGGCCAGATGAGCCCCGGGGAGCTCATCCGGAACGCCGACCTCGCCATGTATCGGGCCAAGTACGAGAGCAAGGACCGTTACGAGCTGTTCGAGTCCGGCATGGAGGTCCCGGTGAAGAATCGCCACCGTCTCAAGGTGCGGCTCAAGGACGCGGTCAGAGACGACTCGTTCGTCGTGCACTACCAACCGATCGTGGAGCTCGACACCGGACGGGTGGTCGCCAGCGAGGCGCTGGTGCGCTGGCCGGGCGGCCCACGCGGCTGCTTCACGCCCTCGTCGTTCATCCCACTCGCCGAAGAGATCGGGGCGGTTGTGCCGATCGGACGCTCCGTGCTCCAGCGAGCCTGCCGCGACGCCCAGACCTGGGGCTGGATGGATGGGGTTCCGGCAGCGATTCACGTGAACGTGTCACCGGTCGAGCTCCGGGAGCGGCATTTCGTCAGCGCAGTCGCGGACGCGCTGGACGAGAGCGGGCTGCGGCCCGAGCGGCTGGTGCTGGAGATCACCGAAGGCGTGATGCTCAACGATCCCGACCGCAGCGTCGCGACCCTGCACGAGTTGCGCGCGCTCGGCGTGCAACTGGCCCTCGACGACTTCGGCACCGGCTACTCGTCGCTCTGCCATCTTCGCTCGCTCCCGATCGATTGGTTGAAGATCGGGATGCCGTTCATGGACAACCTCGAGGAAGGTGGGTCCGATCGCGCGTTCATCCGGATGGTCCTGGACCTGGCGGCCAACCTGGAGCTCGGTGTGGTGGCCGAGGGCGTCGAGGCCCCCGGTCAGCTTGCCGCACTCCGCGAGCTCGGCTGCGAGCTCGGTCAGGGCTTCCATCTCGGGTCACCCACGTGCCTCGACCCGACCGATGTACCCGCACGATGTACGGCGACGCATTAGCGCAGACGATCCTCTCGGTCCCGGGCGGCCCGTTCGTGGCGTGCCTGCCGCTCCTGATGTTCTGCGGGCTGCTGCGCCCGGTGCAGCGAGGCGTGCGCCTGGTTGAGGAAGGCCGACTCGCAGGCAGGGGAAGCCATGGGCCGCCATCGAGGAGCGACGCCACGGGCCGGCGCGTGGGGTCGGCGATCAGCCTCAACTCGATTGAGCTCGCGCTGATCGCGGAGCTGAACCGCGAACAGGCTCGCGACCACGACGCGGTGGCGAACGACCCGGGCACGCGGCCCGAGAAGCGCCTGGCCGCCGCGCGGGCCGCGAGCCAGTGGCGGGCCCGAGCGTCCGTCTTCCAGGTGCAGGCGCAGCGTCAGAGCGCGCAGCCAATCGTTCCCGATTACCAGACGATGGATGACGGGCTCGGCGTCGTCTACGCCGGGCCCGAGCGGCGCCAACGGACGCGCCGTACGCGCAAGCGTCGAGCGACGGCGGCCCCCCGAGGGCTCGAACGGCACAACCGACAGGCCATCGGCGATCGTCGCCGCGGCAACCGGCGCCGTTCCGAGCCGGCGTCGCTCGTTCGTATCGGGCGCTAGCGAGCGCTACCCGCTCACGCTGCTCCGATGCTCAGCCCCGGCGCGTTGGCCCGGACCGCGAGCACCCCAGATCCCACCGCGAATGTCGGTGCCAACCACCGGCCACGCGCCGGTTCGAGATAGCCTGACAAGAGACCGAAACTTGGGAAAGGACTGACATGGGCGTACAGGCAAACGAGCAGCTGTGGGGCGGTGAGACCAGCAAGGCGGTGGACAACTTCCCGGTCTCGGGCGAGCGGATCCCGGCCCCGGTCATTCATTGGCTGGGCCGGATCAAGGGCGCCGCTGCGCGGGTCAACGCCGAGCTCGGCCTGCTCGACGAGGACAAGGCGAACCGGATCGCCGCGGCCGCCGATCGCGTGGCCGAGGGCGAGTTCGACGACCAGTTCCCGATCGACGTGTTCCAGACCGGGTCGGGCACCTCCTCGAACATGAACGCCAACGAGGTGATCGCCACGCTGGCCGGCGAGGACGTGCACCGCAACGACGACGTCAACATGGGCCAGTCCTCCAACGACGTGTTCCCCTCGGCGGTTCACCTGGCCGCGCTCGACACCGCCACGAATCAGCTGCTGCCGGTCCTCGACGCGCTCGAGGCGTCGCTGACCGCCAAGGCGGACGAGTTCAAGGACATGGTCAAGTCGGGCCGCACCCACCTGATGGACGCGGTGCCGGTCACGCTCGGGCAGGAGTTCGCGGGCTACGCGGCGCAGGTGCGCCTGGGTGCCCAGCGCATCAAGAACGCGCTGCCCCAGGTCGCCCAGATCCCGCTCGGCGGCACCGCCACGGGCACTGGTCTGAACACCCACAAGGACTTCGCCGGCAAGGTGCGGACGCTGCTCAGCGGCGCCACCGGACTCGAGATCCGCCCGCCCGAGGATCCGTTCGAGGCGCAGGGCAACCGCGACGCTCTGGTCGAGCTGTCCGGAGCTTTGAAGGTACTCGCGGTCTCGCTGACCAAGATCGCCAACGACCTGGCCTGGATGGGCTCGGGTCCGCGTACGGCGATCGGCGAGATCCTGATCCCTGAGCTCCAGAAAGGCTCCTCGATCATGCCCGGGAAGGTCAATCCGGTGATCCCCGAGGTCGTCCTGCAGATCTCCGCCCAGGTCATCGGCAACGACACCGCGATCACGGTGGCCGGGACCCAGGGCAACTTCGAGCTGAACGTTCGCGTGCCGCTGATCGCCCGCAACCTGCTCGACCAGATCCGCCTGCTGACCAGCGGCTGCCGGATCTTCGCCGAGAAGTGCATCGACGGGATCCAGGCCAACGCGGACGGGCTGAGCCGCTCGGCCGACATGACGCTCTCGGCCGCCACCGCGCTCAACCCATACATCGGCTACGACAAGGGTGCCGAGATCGTCAAGCAGGCGGCGGAGTCCGGCCGTCCGCTGCGCGACGTCGCGCTCGAGCTCGGCGTCGACGAGGAGACCTACGACAAGGCCATGGACCTGCGCAAGATGGCCCAGGGCAACCTGTAACCCCACCAGAGGGATCGCCCGCCCGCTGGAAATTGCCCCCCGCCCGCTGGAAATTGCCTCCCGCCCGCTGGAAATTGCCTCCCGCCCGGGGGCAGGTGGGATCTGGCTTGGTCAGGCGGGGAGAGTGCGGGGCAGGCCGAAGCCGGCGAGCAGGCTCGCGCCGCCGAACCGGGTGAGGTGCGAGATCCGCTCGCCGTCGATCGTGAGCACGATCATGCCCACGCCGCGGACGATCGGCGCGTGCTGGTCGCCGATGTAGTGGCCGAACGCGGGCTGCCCGTTCGCGCGGGTGGGCACTAGCCGGTCGGTGCGGTCGGCGCGCGTGGCGAATGCGTGCATGAAGAAGTCGGTGATGGTGTCCAGACCCTGGTACTCGAAAGGCTCGGGCGGCATCGTCACCCAGGCATCTTCGGTCAGCAGCGCGACCAGGTTCTCGACGCTCCCGGTCTCGAACGCGTCCGCGAATCGCCCTGCGATCTCGCGCTCCAAGGCGGAATGCGGTAGCCGCGCACGCTCGCGGGCCGGTGGCGTGTTCGCGTCGAGCGTCGCCCGCGCGCGCTGGAGCGCGCTGTTGATCGAGGTCTCGGTCGTGTCGAGCATGGCCGCTACCTCGGCGGCGCGATAGCCGAGCACGTCGCGCAGCACGAGCGCCGCCCGCTGCCGAGGAGGCATGCGCTGGAGCGCCGTCACGAACGCGAGCCCGACCGCCTCGCGCGCCTCATAGCGGGCGTCGGGGCCCGGCGCGGTGTCGGCCAGGCCCTCGAGCAGCGCGTCCGGATAGGGCTCGAGCCACGGCACCTCGCCGTACCGCGTGGGGCGGGGCACTTCGAAGGGGAGCGGCCGGTGCTCCTGAGGGCGACGGGCGCCATCGCGGAGCACGTTCAGGCAGCGGTTGGTCGCGATCGTGTACAGCCAGGAGCGCAAAGACGATCGCTCCTCGAAGCCGTCAAGCCCGCGCCAGGCTGACAACAGCGTCTCCTGAAGCGCGTCCTCGGCGTCCTGTGCCGAGCCGAGGATCCGGTAGCAGTGCACCTGAAGTTCGCGCCGGTACGGATCGGTGAGGGTGCGGAAGGCCTGCTGGTCGCCCTCGCGGGCCTGGGTCAGTACGTCGGTGGTCACGGTCGCATCCTCGCACTCGCATGTGGCATCAACCTCTCACGACACCAGCCGGCACCGAAATTCATCGATGGATTTGCGCGCAGGCGCGTGTCTCAAGCCACGACCAAGCAATCGTGAGGAGAGAGACATGCGCAGAGGACCAATCTGGGTTTTGATCGTCGCGTCGGTGGCGTCGCTCATGGTGGCGCTCGACGCGCTCGTGGTGACGACCGCGCTCCCGACGATCCGGGCGCACCTCGGTGCCTCGATCGAGGAGCTCGAATGGACCGTGAACGCGTACACGCTGAGCTTCGCGGTGCTGTTGCTGACGGGAGCTGCGCTGGGGGACCGGTTCGGGCGCCGACGGCTGTTCGCGGTCGGCCTGGGCGTGTTTGCGACGGCCTCGGCGGCCTGCGCGCTCGCACCGAACGTGGGCGTGCTGATCGCCGCACGCGCCATCCAGGGGGTCGGGGCTGCGCTGGTCATGCCGCTTGGAATGACGCTGCTGAGCGCCGCGTACCCGCCCGAGCGCCGCGCCCGCGCGCTCGGCATCTTCAGTGGCATCACTGGGCTCGCGGTGCTCGCCGGTCCGGTCATCGGCGGGGGGATCACGCAGGTGATCGCCTGGCAATGGATCTTCTGGATCAACGTCCCGATTGGACTTCTGACCATCCCGGTGGTGCTCCGGCGCGTCGATGAGAGCTACGGGCCGCGCAGCGCCCCCGACGTTCCCGGCCTGGCGCTGGTAACCGGCGCCGCGCTCGGGCTCGTATGGGCGCTCGTGCGCGGGAACTCGGCCGGCTGGGGCAGCGTCGAGGTGATCGCGGCACTGGTCGTGGGCGCATTACTCGCCGTCGCGTTCGTGGTGTGGGAGCGACGGGCGTCGGAGCCGATGCTGCCGATGGGGCTGTTTGCCTCGCGAGCGTTCTCGTCGAGCAACGCCGCGATCTTCTTCCTGGCTGCAGCGCTGTACGGCGCGGTGTTCTTCATGGCGCAGTTCCTCCAGACGGTCCAGCACCATGGCCCGCTCGACGCCGGCATCCGGCTGCTGCCCTGGACGGCGACGCTGTTCGTCATCGCGCCGATCACGGGCGCGCGGATCTCGCGGGTCGGTGAGCGCCCGTTCGCAGTCGCCGGTCTGCTGTTGCAGGCAGCCGGGATGGGGTGGATCGCGCTGATCGCCGGACCCGACGTCGCCTACTGGCGGCTCGTGGCGCCGCTCGCGATCGCCGGCTGCGGGGTGTCGATGGCGATGCCGGCGCTCCAGAACGCGGTTGTCAGCGCGGTGTCGCCGGCCAGCATCGGCAAGGCCTCGGGCGCCTTCAACATGATGCGCCAGCTCGGCGGGGTGTTCGGAATCGCGATCCTGGTCGCGGTGTTCAGCGGTGACGGCGGCTACGCCTCGGCGCAGCTGTTCAGCAACGGGTTCACGGCGGCGCTCGGCGTCTCGGCGGGCTTGTCGCTGCTGGGTGCGGCGGCCGGCTTTGGGTTGCCCGGGCGCGTGCCTGAGGTCGCGAGCGTCGCGTCACCGAGCCTTGCCACGTCGATCGAGTAGTGGAGCGGTGTGCCGGCGCTCGGTAGGCCTCGTTGCACAGTTAGGGTGCCCTAATTAGGGTGCCCTAATCAGGTGGCGACCGTCTCAGCCCCGAGCTGTTCGGAGATCGCCACGTCGATCGAGTAGTCGATCGGGACGACGATCACCGAGGGTACGTCCTTCGCCAGGGCTTCCCCGAGCATCCGCCGGAAATCCTCGGCGCTCTGACAGCGCCAGGCCGGAACTCCGAACGCCTCGGCCAGCTTGACGAAGTCCGGATTGCCGAAGTCGACTCCGAAGTGGCGGCCGAACTTCTTGTCCTGCTTCCACACGATCGAACCGAACTGGGCGTTCTCCCAGATCACGTTCACGACGGCGGTCTTCAGGCGCGCCGCGGTCTCGAGCTCCTGGGAGTTCATCAGGAAGCCGCCGTCGCCGCTGACCGCGACCACCTTGCGATCGGGGTGCACGAGCTTGGCGCCAATCGCGGTGGGGAGCGCGAACCCCATCCCGGCCAGGCCGTTGGCGATCAGGACAGTCCCGGGCTCGTGGGCGGGGAACATCCGCCCGATCCACAGCTTGTGCAGCCCCACGTCGGAGACCAGGATGTCCTGGCGGCCGAGGGCCTCGCGCAGATCCCACAGCACCCGCGGCGGCCGGAGCGGAAAGTGGTCGTCGTCACGGGCGTCGCTCAGGGCCCCCATCACGACGTCATGCAGCCGGCTGGTGCCGGCCGTGGTCTGACTGCGCGTGCAGGCGGCGGCCAGCCGGGCCAGGACGTGGGCGATGTCGCCGATCAACTCGACGTCGGGGGTGAAGTACTGGTCCACCTCGGCGGCGACGCTGTCGATCACGACGATCTTCTTGTCGCGGTCCGGGTTCCAGTGCTTGGGGGAGTGCTCGACCAGGTCGTAGCCGATCGCGATGACCAGGTCGGCGTCGTCGAAGCCGGCCATCTCATAGTCACGGGCTTGGAGCCCGACTGTGCCCAGCGCCTTGGGATCTTCGTAGTCGACCAGACCCTTGGCCATGAATGACTCAGCAACCGGGATGCCGGTGTTATGCACAAACGATCGCAGGGCCCGGCCGGCGTGACCGCGGATCGCGCCGTTGCCAACGAGCGCCAGCGGGTTCTGGGCCTCGTCGATCAGGTCGGCGGCGCGCTGGAGTTCCCGGCTGCCCGGCTCGGGCTGGACCGGCGCGTGGCGAGGGAGCGGGCGAGCGTCGAGCGGGCGGGCCATGACGTCCTCGGGCAACTCGAGATGGGTGGCGCCCGGCTTCTCGGATTCGGCCACCGCGAACGCCTTGCGGACCACCTCCGGGATGATCTCCGGGGCCGATACGCGAGCGTTCCATTTAACTATCGGGCGCAAGATGCCGATGAGATCTATGTACTGGTGCGATTCCTTGTGCATGCGCTCGATGTCGGACTGACCGGTCAGCGCGACGAGAGGAGCGCGATCCAGGAAGGCGTCGGCCACCGC
>DATIEI010000080.1:0-2344 GCA_035455845.1 Solirubrobacteraceae bacterium | reverse complement strand
GACTCCGCCGCGCCGAGCGCCGATTGGCGTATGAATGGTCCCCGCTCGGCTCGGGTGGGGCCCGGCGTGATCGACGCGGCCGCCTCGCGTATCAGCTCGAGTGAGCCCAGCACCTCCTGGAAGCGGACCTCCATGCGCGCCATCGCATCTCCGTCGGAGTGACGCGCGACCTCGAAAGCCGGATATCCGTCGTAACCGAGGTCACGGCGGGTGTCGAGGTCGATGTTGGAAGCGCGCGCCACCGGTCCAACGCAGGCGAAATCGCGGGCGTCCTCCTCGGACAGCGGGCCGGCGCTGACCAGTCGGTCCAGGAATGAGTCGGTGCGCAGGAGCACGGCCAGGGTCCGCGTCCAGTCGCGTTCCCAGTCAGTCATGGTCGTGGTCATCAGCTCAACCGCGGTCGTGTCGAGGTCGATCCGCGTCCCGCCCGGTATGACCGCTCCGCGGAGGTAACGGTTGCCGACGAGCGCGCCGCAAAGCCTGTGCAGACGTTCTTTGAGCGCGGCGAACTGGGCCTGGCCAACCGACAGCGAGGCATCCTCGCATTCGCGGACGGTGACCTCGAGATGGTTGTAGAGACGCTCGAGCTCGGCGAGGATCCGCCTGATCGCCTGCGCCCGAGGCGGCACTTCGGTCTCCGCCAGCGACTCGACCGCGTGCGCGAACGCGAGTGCGTGCGCGACGCTCGAGGTGCCCGAGACGCGCTCGTCTACCAGAACGGCCAGGTCGGGTGGAACCTCGCAGATCCGCCGCTCCGCTCCGCGTCGCTTGAAGAACAGCCGCTGGGCGCAATAGGCGACGTCCTCGCCGCCGGTCTGCACCAGGAACTGCGCGGACTCGAACACCCCCGAGCGGACCGGTCCGTAGGGAATCACGAACACGCCGGGGCCGGCAAGTCGCTCCGCGCCTCGATGCGTCAGGCGAACGTCCTCTTCCTCGGGCAGCTCCACCTCGCGCGGCTCGGGCGGATGACGGACGAGCGGCTCGAGGCGAGGATGACCCTCGGGGATGATCTCGTGGAGATCGTGGAGCTCTCGCTCGAACCAGTGCGCGGCCGGGACCATGGGCGTGACGGCCGGGTACGCGCGCGCCTGGACGGGTGCGCGCAACTTGGTTACTCGGTCGCCGGCGCGCACCAGCGCGCACAGTTCCTGCTCCCCTTCGGGGGAACCGGTCGCAAACAGCATCATCAGCCGACCGCCAAGCTGCCCCAGCTCGGTGGCGAGCGCGCCCGCCTCGACCGCGCGATCGTCGAGAGCGATCACAGCCGTCCGCCGATCACCGTCACCGCTCCGTGCAACAGGCGGTTCAGAGGGCTGGGGATCCAGAGCCCGAGGACCAGCACCACGGTCAGGCTCACCACCATCGCGGCTGCCATCAGCGGCTGCTCAGGACGGCCAACGCGAGTTCGATCGCCCGGACTCGCTTCGCCCGGGGACAGCACCATCCGGTGGAACACCTGGTAGACCCCGACGAAGGCGACGTTGGCGAACACCACCAGGAGCCCGGCGAGCGCGTAGCGCGAATGCGAGAAGCCTCCGGTCACGATCAGGAGCTCCGAGCGGAAGATCCCGAACGGAGGCACGCCGGTAATCGCCAGTGCTCCAAGCAAGACCATGACTCCGGTGAACGGTGCCGCCCGGATCACCCCCCGGACCTCGTCGGCTTCCCGCGTCTCGTATCGGCTTAGGAGTCCGCCGGCCCCGAAGAAGGCGAGGGTCTTCCCGGCTGCGTGCACGAGCACGTGGAAGAAGGCGCCGTAGGCGGCGACCGGGCCGCCGATCCCGATCCCGAGCGACACGATCCCCATGTGCTCGATCGAGGAATATGCGAGCAGCCGCTTGTAGTTCGTCTGGCGCAGGGCGAACAACGCGGCGAGCAGCAGTGACAGCGCGCCGAAAACGAGCAGCAGTGCGTGGACGTAGGTCGGGCCGACCGCGAGCTGGGCAATCGCACCCATGCGGAGCACGGCGTACAGGGCGGCGGCCAGCAACGCGCCCGACAGCATTGCGCTGATCGGACTGGGCCCCTCGGAATGGGCGTCGGGCAGCCAGGCGTGCATCGGCACCAGTCCGACCTTGGTGCCGAAGCCGACCAGCACGAACGCGAATCCGGTGCGGACGAGGGATCCGTTCAGGTGCGGGGCGGCGTGCGCGAGCGTGGTGTAGGTCGGCGTGTAGTGGTCGCCGAGAGTCGGGACGCCGGCGGCGTAGATCAGCACGATTCCCAGCAGGCCCACGGCCAGGCCCGCCGAGCCGATCACGATGTACTTCCAGCCCGCCTCGAGCGCCTGATCCGAGCCCTCGCTGGTGACCAGCAGGGCGCTGACCACCGTGGTCAGCTC
>DATIEI010000079.1:0-2732 GCA_035455845.1 Solirubrobacteraceae bacterium | reverse complement strand
CTCGCCGTGTTCGCAGCCGCCCAGAACCCCGAGGACCCGCTCACAGGCCTCCGGATCGACGACCGCCCCGACCCCGAACCGCCTGACGGCTGGACCACGGTCACGGTAAGGGCCGCCTCGCTGAACCACCACGACCTGTGGTCGCTGCGCGGGGTCGGGCTGCCCGAGGACCGGCTGCCGATGATCCTCGGCTGCGACGCCGCCGGCCTCGACGAGGAGGGAAACGAGGTGATCGCCCACTCGGTGATCAACGACCCGTCGTGGCACGGCGACGAGACGCTCGACCCCCGCCGCTCGCTGCTGTCCGAGCGCTACCCGGGCACGTTCGCCCAGAAGGTCGCGGTCCCAACCCACAACCTCGTTCCCAAGCCGAAAGAGCTGTCGTTCGAGGAGGCGGCGTGCCTGCCCACGGCCTGGCTGACCGCCTACCGGATGTTGTTCGGCCGCGGCCGCGTGCCGCCCGGCGCGACGATCCTCGTCCAGGGGGCCAGCGGCGGTGTGGCCACCGCGCTGACCGTGATCGCCAGCGCCGCCGGAATCCGGGTCTGGGTCACCGGCCGCTCCGAGGAGAAGCGAGCCAAGGCCCTCGAGCTCGGGGCCGATCAGGCCTTCGAGCCCGGCGCCCGGCTCCCCGAGCGCGTCGACGCGGTGATGGAGACGACCGGACAGGCCACCTGGAAGCATTCGATCCGGGCGCTCAAGCCCGGCGGGACGATCGTGATCTCGGGCGCCACCACCGGCGATGCCCCACCGGCCGAGCTGACCCGAATCTTCTTCCTGCAGCTGTCGGTGATCGGCTCCACGATGGGCACGCGCGAGGAACTCGAGCGGCTGATTCGCCTGTGCGTCGACAAAGGCGTGCGACCGGCGATCCACTCGACGCTCTCGCTGACCGAGGCACGAGCGGGCTTCGAGACGATGCTCAAAGGCGATACCGCCGGCAAGATCGTCTTCACGGTCGGCGATTCATAAGCGTCACCTATCACAGTCCACGGAAGTCCGTCTTGGACAAATAGGTCGCGAGCCGTCAGGATTCGTCGTCCCCTCCGCCCTCGAGCGCGCCCCTGCGACTGGCCAGCCTGATTCCGCCGGTACCTGGGGCGCGACTCACTTAATGAGGTGAGTGGCGAGGTACAGCCGCGTGACAAACGGGAGCTCGAGTCGGTTCCCATGGCCTGCGATCGCCTGCGCCACTGCGTCCACAAGCGCCTGTCGGCGCTCGTCTTCCATCACCCGGACCGTCGAGTGCGTCTGTAGCAGCGACGCGTAGTCACGGCCGGTGTACGTCTCGGCCCACTCGTAAGTACGCACCTCGGCCGCCCGGAGCCCGTCAGCTGCGGCGACCCCGGAGCGCCACTCCGACTCGTCACCGGACGGCGGATTGGCCGGGTGCATCGGGTCGGTCTCGTCGAGGATCTCGGGCGCGGCCTGCCGGTAGGCCTCGATCAGTACCTCGCGCAGCGCCGCCCTTTCCCACATCGGGCGGTTCCAGAACGCGGCCAGCACCCCTCCGGGCCGAAGCACCGAAGCCGCCTTCGCGAAGCCCACCCCAGGCTCGACCCAATGCCACGCCTGGGCGGCGAACAGCAGCGGGAACTCTCTCCCCGCCGGGTCCCAGCGCTCGAAGTCGCTCTGCTCGATCCGCACCCCGTCGTACGCGGCGCACGTCCGACGCGCCACCGCGGCCATCTCGGCGCTCGGCTCGACCGCGAGCACGCGCATGCCGCGTGCGGCGAACATCGCGGTCGCCTTGCCCGTCCCCGCGCCGACCTCGAGCACGGGCGAACCGGCCTCCAAGCCCGCGAGCGAGACCAGGTCGTCCACGACGGCGTCCGGATACCCCGGGCGATGGCGGTCATACAGCTCGGCGACCTCGCCGAACACCAGCCGCTGCTCGCGTTTCAACGCGTCACCACTCCGGCCGAGGCGCAGGTGACCAGCGCGAGCGGCAGGTCCTCGGCGTCGACCCCGCGCAGGTCGGGATGCTCGAGGTCGATCTCGACCGTGCGACCCTCCGACGCATCCAAGCCGAGACTCCGGGAGCCGTTGCGGCACAGCTCACCCCACAGGTCGCCGACTGCCGCGAGCAGCCCGGAGCGGAGCTGGCGCTCGCGGCGCGAGCCGGTCTCGAGTTCGCGGGCCTCCTCGAACGGATCGATCCGGACCTGCGAGTCGCTGCCGATGGCCAGGGGCACACCAGCCTGTGCGTAGGCCATCGCCGGCAGATATCCGTCGCCGAGATTCCCCTCGGTCGTGGGACACGACACCACGGTCGTGCCACTTGACGCCAGCGCCGCCACATCCTCCTCAGAGACGTGGATCCCGTGGATCACGCTCGCCCGCGGTCCGAGGAATCCCGCCCGCGAGAGCAGCTCGATCGGCGAGCAGCCGTGCTCGGCCTCACACTCGGCCAGCTCGCGCCGCTGCTCGGAGGCATGGACGTGCCGAACCACGCCGTCGCGCTCCGAGTACGACGCGATCGCCTCGAGCCAGCTGCGCGGAACCGCCCGGACGCTGTGTGCGGCGATTCCCACCGAGACATCCGGCACCGATGCCGCCCAGTCCCGCAGAGCATCGACACGCGCGAGGAACGTCTCGACATCCGGGTCGCAGAAGCGCCGCTGGCCCGCCGCGGGCGGCAGATCCGAGCCGTCGGACCACCCGCCGCGGTGGTACGCCGCCGGCAGCAGCACGATCGCAAGTCCGGCCTCGACCGCGGCCTCGGCCACCGC
>DATIEI010000078.1:0-17727 GCA_035455845.1 Solirubrobacteraceae bacterium | reverse complement strand
CCACTATCCGGGGATCATCATCACCAGCGTCCCGTTTCACCTCGCGCAGTGACGAGGCAGACAGGCCGACGCCCCGGCAGGTGAACTCTGCCGGGGCGTCCTGCGGGACCGTCTTTGTCAGTCGCGGTGGCGCAGGTGAAGGGGTGGGTCATACTTGGACGCGAGCCGGGCCAGGGTGAGCGCGGCCAGCATGAGCGCGCCGTCGCGCAGGGCGATGTCGTAGTAGCCGGAGTAGGTCAGCAGGTTTACGACGATGCCGCCAAGCCACGCGGCGACCAGGTACGCGAAGTAGCGGGGCTTGAGGCCGACCAGCACGCCGGCGACGATCTCGATGATGCCGACGACGTGCATCGTGTGTACGGCGCTCCACGGGCTGATGTTCCAGATCCAGTGGGCGAGATACTGCTCCCAGTTGACGAAGTTGTTGAAGAACTTGTCGATGCCCATGACGATCGGCAGAAGCGTGAAGCCGACGCGTAGCGCGGTGAACGCCTGGTAGGCGGGGTCACCCTTGGAGCGCTCTAGCAGGTGGTCGAGTGTGTACGTCTCGTGTGCGTGAGCTCTGAACGACGCGACTGACATATCGGGTCTCCTTTCTACACTCAGTGGCATGTGTTGTTCTACTTCTTCTGTGTCGGATTGCCGGGCGTTCTTACTTGCAGCGGCTGTTGCCTCGGCGTGCAGGAAGCGGACGCTGCGCGCTCGGCGGAACGCGGCCCGGAACGGGTAGGCGATGTCGGGCGCGGTCAGCAGCGCGCTCGCCACCTGGTAGAGCAGCGGTGTGAACTGGTGGTAGTCGCGGCGGTCGACCAACAGCACGTCGACCGGCCGACCGGCGAGCGCTCGCGCGCAGGCCAGGCCGCCGAACCCGCCGCCGACGATCACCACCCGGTGCCGGGACACGCCGCAGCTCCTTTAGGCGGCCTGCGGGTGAGCAACCCTGGCGGCGTCGCTGACCGGCGTCCGGAAGGCGACGTTCAGCCGGTTCCAGCCGTTGATCGCGACGATTGCCAGCGTCACACCGACGATCTGCTCATCGGTGAAGTGGTGTCTGAGCTCCTCGAACAGCTCGTCAGGCGCACCAGCGCTTGGGAGCAGCGTCAGCGCCTCGCACCAGGCCAAGGCGGCGCGCTCGGCGCGGCCGAAGCAGTCGGCTTCGCGCCACACCGCGACCATGTCAAGACGCTCGTCGGTCTCACCCTGCTCTCGCGCCTCGCCGCTGTGGAGCCGCACGCAGTGCGCGCAGCCGTTGATCTGCGAGGCCCGGATTTTGACCAGATCCAGCAGGCGAGGATCGGGCAGGCCCGCGTTGGCAACGCGTTCGAGGCCGAGCATCGCCGACAGCGCGTCGGGCATCAGCTGTCGGTAGTTGAGTCGCATTGGTGTCGCTCCTGAAAATAGATCGCTATACGATGTAACCATGACAAAGGCAATCAAGCCAAACGGTCGACCGTCCACCGCCGCACGCCGGCGACCGCGAGGTGAGCCCCGGCAGCTCTCCCCGGACGTGGTCCGGGCCACCGCCGCATTTCGAGCGTCGCTGCGGCGGTTTGAGCGCACCAGCGAGCAGATCGGGCTCGAGCGCGGCCTGACGCCGCGGCGGTACCTGCTGCTCCTGATGATCAAGGGGTCGCCCGACGGCAGCGAACGCGCAACGGTCAGCGAGCTGGCCGAGCGCCTGCAGCTCGCGCAGCACACGGTCACCGAGCTGGTCGCCCGCGCCGAGGAGGCCGGCCTGGTCACCCGCGAGCCCTCGGCGCGCGACGGGCGTGTCTGCTACCTGCGGCTGACCGAGGAGGGCGAGCATCGCCTCGCGCGAGCGTTCATCGATCTGGACACCGAGCGCCGCAGGCTGATGGCGGCCCTGGCGGAATCCCCAAGCACCAAGAACACGGCGTCGTAGGCGATGCCGGCCAACGTCCGTTCGATCGGGGCGTGAGCGCATCAGCGCGCCCCTGGATCGATCGCCCCGCGCTCCTCGAGCCCGCGCAGCAGCAGATGGAAGTAGAGAATGCCGGCGTCGCGCCGCCAGCGCGCGAGCGCGGCGCCGGGATCATCGTCGAGACCTGACGCGGCAAGAAAACGGCGCAGCCCATTGATCGCCCCGACATCGGTGGACGGGAACACGTGCAGCCGGCCGAGCCCGCGCAGCAGCACGTAGTCCGCGCTCCAGCGCCCGATTCCTGGGTGCTGCACCAGCGTCCGAACCACCTCGTCGTCGTCGCGGGGCTCGAACCGGACGAGATCGAACTCGCCGTCGGCCGCGGCGCGCGCGAGCTCGAGGATCGAGTGCGCTTTGCGTTCGCTGAACCCGAGCTGGCGGAGCGCGGGCGCCGACAGCCGCAGGACGTCCTCCGGGTCAGGGAAGGAATGCAACGTTCCGACCAGTGGTCCCGACGCCTCGGCCAGCCGGCTGAGCATGGTCAGGCCGGCGGCGAGCGACAGCTGCTGGCAGGCGACCGCGTTGAGCAGGCACTCGAACAGGGTCGGAAACCGGGGTGGCTTCAGGCCGCGGTAACGCGCGGCCAGCGGGGCCAGGATGCGGTCACCGGCGGCGCGCGCGTAGAAGCCGGACAGGTCCATCTCCAGGCCGAGCAGCCGGGTCAGCGCCTCGCCCACCTTCTTGTGGATGTCCGGCGGAAGGGCCCGCCCGGTCATGGCCACATCCAGTCGCGGGGTATCGCGGGTGCCGGCCTGGGTGACCGCGACCGCTACCGGGTGGCGCTCGATCACGAGCGCGCGGCGGTAGGTGCGCCCGTCCCAGCGGTCGATCGCATTCTGCCCGCGGCGACGCAGGGCCCACGCGGTCAGGTCAAGCCGGAACGGCGGCCGCGGATTCAGCCGCAGCAATTGCCGCGGGCTGTGCGGCGATCGTGTCCGTGTCCCCGTTGCCATGACGGTCAATGATCGTGTCCTCTTATTGCCGCGCGCTCTAGCTGTGCGGTCAGCGCTTCGGACTCGCTGGGCGTCAGGTGCTCGAGCAAGGGCACGTAAACCTGCTCCTCCTTTTCGAAGTGGCCGCGCAGCACGGCCTCCAAGCTGATCAACGACCGGCGCAGCTCGGCGCGGGTTGGCGCGTCATACCGCTCGGCTGCCGTCAGGCCCTCCAGCTCCGCAACGCGTGCGGCGATCAGCTCATGCTCGATGACCATCGTCCTGGTCGCGTGGCCGAGGAAGCGCAGCAGCTTGGCCGCGGCCGGGTACACCGTCGTCTCCTCAACCCTCGCATGGGCCAGCATGCCGTCGCGCAGGAACGCGACTACCCGCTCGAGACGCTCCTGCAACTGAGACTCGTCGCTGACGTCAAGCTCGTCCGCGAGCGCGCGAAGATCGTCGAGGTGCGAGCGCAGCTCTGCGTGCTCCGTTCGGATCAGCGCGACCGGGTCGGGCGCTGGCTCGCGCACTTGCGGCCACTGCGCGCTGGCGGTCGGCGCGGGGTCGGTCTCGTCGGGTGGCGGCGTGACCACGGTGACGAGCACCAGTCGCGCGGAGCGAGCGCGAATCCCGCGCGTCTGCCCCGCCGGCACGACAGCCACCTCGCCGGCTTGCAGCAAGCGGTCCGCGGCGAAAATCTCGCCGACCCCGTCCGCGACCACGACCAACAGATCGGCGCCAGGCGCATGCAACGGGAACGCCTCTCCGGACTCCAGGGCCACCAGCAGCACACGAACGTGCGGGCTCTCGAGCAATGTTCTAGTCGCAAACCGGTCGCTACCGGACTGCGCGAACGCGCGGGTCTGACCGACGGCGGCGCGTGGTCGGTGCTCTGTTTCCGAGTTCATACATCTGCAGCGTCGCGGTCGGACCGGGTTCTTACCTCGCCGCGATCGAGGGTCGAGCGCCACTGGATGAGCCACAAGTCGAGCTTTCGGATGGGACTCTGGTTCTGCGCCTTGCTCGACGGGATGCTGTCCAGATGCTCTACATCGCTCACGCTGCCCTGAGGCGCGAGCAAGACAGTCGTCTTTGTGCCTGATCACTAAAGTGGCCGGCGCCCGTCAGCGTTGGCTCGAGCGGCTCGATTCTCTATACGCCTGGCGCTACGGGGTGAGGTGCCGTTGGAGTGGCCTCGCCTACGCTACGGTCGAGCTCGGGCAGGCACAGCCAGTCGATCGAGCCGTCGCGGGCGACCAGCGCGACCGTGCGTCCGCCGCCGGTCGCGGCGTAGCCGCGGATCGGAGCGTAGCCGGCTATCCGCACGACCGGAAGGCTACGTGCCGGGCACGGCGCGACGGCGGCACGCTAGGCTTGCGCGCCGCCGCCGGCCGGTCGCGTCGGTGTGACCTGGGTCCCTACTCGACCCGGCCGAAGGTTGCGATCTCTTCCTTCTCCTTGTCGGTGAGCTCCCGCGGGGTCTCGCCGCGGGCCAGCTTCTCGCTGTGGACGAGCTTCCGGATGTTCTCGACGACATCGGGGTTCGCCAGCGTGGTGGTGTTGCCGACATCCGTAAAGTTTGAGATGGCGGCGATCACCCGGCGCATGATCTTCCCCGAGCGGGTCTTCGGCACGTCGGGCACGACCCACACGTGCTTCGGGCGCGCGATCTTGCCGATGTCGCGCTCGATCTGGTCAGACACCTTCTGGGCGACCTGCTCGCCAGCCTGGATTCCGGGTTTGAGCGACACGTACACCTCGACGACCCGGCCGCGCAGCTCGTCGATCACCGGGACCGCGGCCGCCTCCGCGACCTCCTCGACCTCGATCGCCGCCGACTCGATCTCCTTGGTCCCGAGCCGGTGCCCGGCGACATTGATCACGTCGTCGACGCGGCCGAGGATCCGGAAGTAGCCGTCAGCCGCCTGCATCGCACCGTCGTTTGAGAAGTACGGCCAATCGCGCCAATCGGTGCTGTTCGGGTCGCGGTTGTACTTCTTGTAGTAGGTCTCGACGTAGCGCTCGGGCTGGCCCCAGATCGTCTGGAAGCTGCCCGGCCACGGGTTGCGGATGCACATATTGCCCGCCTTGCCCGAGCCCTTCGGCACCTCGTTGCCATCCTCGTCGTAGATCACCGGATAGATGCCGAGCACCCCCGGCCCGCAGCTGCCCGGCTTCATCGACTGCAGGAACGGCAGCGTCGAGCCGAGGAAACCGCCGTTCTCGGTCTGCCACCAGGTGTCAGTGATCGCCGCCTCACCCTTGCCGATCACCCTGTGGTACCAGCGCCACACGTCGGGCTCGATTGGCTCGCCGACGGTGGTCATCGTCTTGAAGTGGAAGTCGTACCTGGTCGGCTCATCCGGGCCGAGCTTGCGCAGCAGCCGGATCGTGGTTGGCGCGGTGTGGAAGATCCGCACGCCGAGCTTCTCGGCAATCCGCCAGGGCCGCCCCGCATCGGGATAGGTCGGCACGCCCTCGTACATGACGCTGGTCGTGCCGAGCGCCAGCGGGCCGTAAACGATGTAGGAGTGGCCGGTGATCCAACCGATGTCGGCAAAGCACCAGTACACGTCGTCGGGGTGGATGTCCTGGTAGTACTTCGACGTGCCGGTCACGTAGCTCAGATAGCCGCCGGTCGAGTGCTGGCAGCCCTTCGGCTGGCCGGTGGTGCCGCTGGTGTACATCAAGAACAGCGGCGCGGTGGCGTCCATCGACACCGGCTCTACCTCCTGTCCGCGGTAGTGCTCGAGCTGCTCGTCGACGAAGAAGTCGCGTCCCTCGACCATCGGGCTCTCCGAGTGATACTCGCCCGGGATCCGCCGCCACACCAGCACCTTCTCGACCTCCACGCCGTCCTTGCGCGCCGCCTCGATCGCCTCGTCGGCCTTGGCCTTGTGGTCGATCAGCTCGCCGCCCCGGTAGTAGCCGTCGATCGTGACCAGCACCGTGCTCTTCGCGTCGGCCATCCGCTGGCCGCACGCGGCACCCGAGAAGCCCCCGAACACCTGCGAGTGGATCACACCCATGCGCGCGCAGGCCAGCATCGACACCGGCAGCTCGGGCACCATCGGCAGATGGAACGTGACCCGGTCGCCGGTCTTCACGCCGACGAAATCCTTCAGCAGCGCGGCGAACTCGTTCACCCGCCGGTGAAGATCGGCGTAGGTGATCTCCTGGGGGTCGTCGTGCTCGGGCTCCGGCACCCAGATCAGCGCATTCTTGTCCCCACGCGTCTCCAGGTGACGGTCGACGCAGTTCACGCATGCGTTCAGCCGCCCGCCGACCCACCACTTCCAGAACGGCGGGTTGCTCGTGTCGAGAATCGTGTCCCATTTCTTGTCCCAGGTGAGCATGTCGGCGTACTCGGTGAAACACTCTGGGAAGTGCTCCTGGCTGAAGCGCTCTAGGATCGCGGGGTCGTTCGCGTTCGCCTGCTCGACGAAGCCCGCCGGCGGCTGTATGTACTCCTCCTCACGCCAGTGAACGGCGATCTGCGCCTCCGAGACCGCAGCCTCCGCGGCCTCTTCGGCTAGTGAAACCTTCTCCTGCACTGTCATCGTGGACCTCCTGATTGAAAGCTCGCTCCGGTCACCCGGCCGCCTGCACGCACACGCACAGTCAGAGGTCTCGGGGACCATCTGCCCAGCGTCGACCGCGCCGGAGGTTCTTACGCGCTCTTCCGTGCCACCCAAGTCGACGGGGGAGGGTGTCGTACAGCGTCTTACTCCCTGGTGGCTGATGTCGGATCGTGCGACACACGGGCGTGCTCGCCTCGCTGGTCGCCATCCTTGGCGGCGAGAGCGTCGAGCGCGATGACCGAGTGCGCGTACGCGCCGCCAGCCCGCATCTCGGCGGCGACCCAGATCGCCTCCATGATCTCCTGCTCGCTGGCTCCCTTGCGCTGGGCCAAGCGTGCGTGGCCGCGGATGCAGTAGGGACACTGGGTGACGTGCGCGACGGCGACAGCGATCAGTTGCTTGGTCTTCTCCGGCAGTGCGCCTTCGGCAAACGCCTGCCGACTGAAGGCCTGAAACGCGTCGTGTATCTCGGGCGCCGCCGACTTGCGGCGCGCTCTCAGTTCGCTGCTCGCGGCTGGGTACAGGCTGTCATCGGGCACGTGGGCCTCCTTCGGGTCGGAATCAGAGTGGGACTATCACGTCTTGCGCGGGGTGACACCTCGGGCTCGGCGACGCGCCGACGGCTCGGGTTCCACTCCGCCGTACCCTGACCGCCGCGATGAGTTCGTCCAGCAGCCGGAGCGCCACTGTTCGATCTACGTCCTTGGGCAACCCACTCTGCCGCACCACTCGAACCGCCTCGGCGACCAGTCCACCCACGGACTCACGGGCTCCGAGCGGGGTGATCGAAAACGCTGCAAGCATGGACCTGTCCTTTCTGGTGTGGACGTCACCGTGTCGAGCTGTGCGCTATGGCCGCTCGCCAGTCGCCATGCGACGACTCGCCTATCCGAACCAGGCTGACGCCCATCTCCTTCTAGGAGGCGCTGAGGCAGCGCTCGAGGCTTGACGCCCGGCCTGTGCGCCGATCAGGGCCGCATCCGGGTCGAGCCTCACGGCTGAGATGGCGAGCTCGATCTGCACCTGGTCGGCCACCAACGCGGCGCCGGTCTCGAGCGCCTTGTTCCAGGTCAGCCCGAAGTCGCGGCGGTCGAGCGTTCCATGCAGCTCGAGCGCGACTCGCTCGTTTCCCCCCGTGTCGAGCTCGACGGCCTGCACGGTCCCGGTCAGCACGACCGAACGGGTCACGCCCTTGATCGTGAGCTCGCCGGTGACGACCAGTCCGCCGGCGTGCAGCAGCGTGATGTCCGTCGAGACAAACGTGATCTCGGGGTGCCGCGAGGCGTCGAAGAAGTCGGAAGCGCGGAGGTGCTCGTCCCGCTTGGGCTCGTGCGTGTCGAGGCTGGCGACCTGGACTGTGCCGCGCGCTTCTAGCGCACCGTCCTCGTCGGCCTCGAGCGTGCCGTCGAAGGCTGTGAAGCGACCCCTGACGGTGGCGACCATCATATGCTTCACATGGAACTCGACCGCCGAGCGACTGGCATCGACCCGCCAGGTTCCAGCCGGCACCGGACCCGCCGACGGCTCGTTGGATATAGCCAGAACTGACATCGCTGAGCTCCTTGTTCGTTTATCTCTCCAGCGTCCGCGAGCCGCCGCCGTCTTACCTCGGCGCCGCGAGAGCTTCGGTGGGCGCCGCTAGCCGAGTGCGCGGTCGACCAGCGCCTCGGCGTGGGCCGGGATCTCCGCGCAGATGCCAAATCGCCGGGCGCCCGCCGAGCTCGCGCAGCGGCGTCAGTCTGAGGAGCCGGTCACGGTCCTCGACGTCCGCGGGCGCTCCTACCGCACCAGCGATCGCAAGATCGAGGGCGCAGTCCGGATTGATCCGCGCGAGCGGGCGCCCGACCGAGTCCAAGGACGGCTGATCACAGCACCGCCCTTGCGGCGGCGTCGGCGCGCTGACGGAAGGGCGAGACGTAGTCGCCCACCGGCGTGCGCAGCCCGACCGCGAGCCGGTTCCAGCCGTTGATCGTCACGATCTGGAAGGTCAGCGCCGCGATCTCCTCGTCTGAGAACTGCTGCTTGACCTCGGCGAACACCTCGTCGGGCGCCGCGGTCTGCGGCAGCAGCGTCAGCGCCTCGCACCACGCGAGCGCGGCGCGCTCGCGGGCGCTGTAGAAGGGTGCCTCGCGCCAGGCGGCCAGCACGTGCAGGCGCTGCTCGTCCTCGCCGCGGGCCCGGGCGTCCTTGCTGTGCATGTCGAGGCAGTAGGCGCAGCCGTTGATCTGCGAGGCGCGCAGCTTGATTAGTTCGAGCAGCAGCGGCTCGAGCCCACTGCTCCGCACCGCGGCCTCCAGCGAGATCATGGCCGCGTAGCCCTTCGGGAACGCCTTGCTGTAGTCGACTCGCATCTCTGTCCTCCAATCGCACGTGCGGTACCGGCCCGTCCCTCACGCTACCCCGAAGCCGCCACGGGTCAAGGATCAGCGGCGGCCCCGGCAGGTGCGGGGGGGTCGCCCCGCAAGCAGATCGGATAGTCGTGGGATGGCGACTCGCGGGCGCGCTCGCGAAGCTGTCTCGGTTCGGCAGGCTGCGATTGATTCGGAGCCGCCGACCGGCAAGCAAGGACACGGCCCCATCATGCGAGATGTCAGCCACCAGACGGTGAGGCTAAGCGCCGGGAGCCACGCCTTCCCCAAGGAGGGCGCGTGCGTGATGGAGCTCGCCTCGATGCTCGCCGGCGAGCCGTTCAGCGACGCCCCGGAGTCCGTGTGTCCGGTGATCGCCGATTTCCTTCGGACCTACAACGATCACGTCGACGACAGGCGGCGCCAGGACCTGTACGAGTTCGCGGCGAAGGCGGTCGGGACGAGAAGCACCAGGGAGGTCGAGCGCGCCCGGGGCAAGCTCTGCCACCGCTGGGCCGGCAGGCTCGAGCGCACGCGGCTCTGCCGCCAGACGGCGCTCGGCCCGCCGCCGCATCGCACGCCGCCCGCGATTCTCGAGCTGCTGGGGTTCTACCGGCCCGCGCGAGCTGGGCACTGGGCGGCGCTTACCGCGGCCCGCGACGCCGACCAGCGGCTTCACCGTGCGACTCTCCGATTCATCGACGAGCTGATCTCCGTCCGCGGCTCATCGCCGGACGATCTGCCTGACTGGTTCGTGGGAGCGCAGCCCGCGGCGAGCGCGCAAGAGCCGGGGCGGCCCGCGACCGCGGCCAGCGCTCCCCAGGGCTAGGGCGTGGCCTCACCCGGCGTCAGCACCGAGGTCCCGTCGGCCGTCGCCTCGCGAGATGGGCGTACGCCGAGAGGGAATCGGGCGCCGACCGGGAGGCGCGACGGTGGCCCGCGGGGACTTGCAGCGGTCGTGCGCTCTTCGCCCACCGGACTGCAGGAATGGGTCCTGCGCTCGCTCGACGCCGCGGCGTCGGCCGCGCCGGGGGCACCGGGCGGTCCGGAGGCTGGCCCGCCCGCCGGCTGACCGATCCTGGGTGGGCCTGTTGGCGCGATGCCCCAGCCGTGGGACTAGGACGGTCGTGGGAGGTCGGGTCATCGTGAGTCTCCGCCAGATTTGGGATGGACGGCGGCGTCAGCCGCTGGAAGACTCGCCGGCCGACGCGGCGGGGTCCCAACGAGCGAAGGAGGAATCAGTCTTGTCTTCGTGGCCGGTGCTGGGACAGCTCCGTGGCGACCCGCTCGGGCTGGCGCGGTCGGCGCGCTCGCGGCGGTCGGCTGCACTGCGCCCGCGGACCGACCAGGCAGAGCGGGTGGTCAAGTCGGTGTGCCCGTACTGCGCGGTGGGGTGTGGGCAGTTGGTGTTCGTTGAGGACGGGGCGGTCAGCCAGATCGAGGGCGATCCGGACAGCCCGATCTCGCGGGGACGTCTGTGCCCGAAGGGCGCGGCCACGCGCCATTACGTGACCAGCCCGCTGCGCGAGTACAAGGTCAAATACCGGCGCCCGCACGGAACCCGGTGGGAGGAGCTCCCGCTGGATCGGGCGATGGACATGATCGCCGACCGGGTGATCAAGTCACGGGGGGAGACCTGGGAGGACGTCGACGAGCAGGGGCGCAAGCTGAACCGGACGCTGGGGATCGCGAGCCTCGGCGGCGCCACGCTCGACAACGAGGAGAACTATCTGATGAAGAAGTTCTTCACCGCGATCGGCGCCGTGTCGATCGAGAACCAGGCCCGGATATGACACAGCTCGACGGTCCCCAGTCTGGGGACCTCGTTCGGGCGCGGCGGCGCGACCAGCTTTCAGCAGGACCTCCAGAACGCCGACTGCATCGTGATCATGGGGTCGAACATGGCCGAGTGCCACCCGGTCGGCTTTCAGTGGGTGATGGAGGCCAAGCTCCGGGGCGCGACGATCATCCACGTCGATCCCCGGTTCACCCGCACGAGCGCGATGGCCAGCCGCTACGTGCCAATCCGGGCCGGCTCGGACATCGCGTTCCTCGGCGGGATCGTCAACTACATCCTCGAGCACGGGCGCGAGTTCCGGGACTACGTCGTGAACTACACCAACGCGCCCGTGATCATCAACGAGGACTTCAAGGACACCGAGGATCTCGACGGCTTCTTCTCCGGCTGGAACGAGGAGAAGGCGTGCTACAACAACTCGAGCTGGCAGTACGCGGGCATGCGGGTGCGCGGGGCCGTCCAGGACGACGAGACCGCGCTCAGCGGGGAGCAGGTCCACCACGGCGCTGCGCTCGAGCACGGCGAGCCGCCGGAGGAGGACCCGACGCTCAAGCACCCGCGGTGCGTGTTTCAGCTGCTCAAACGTCACTACAGTCGCTACACGCCCGAGCGGGTGTCGGAGATCTGCGGCTGCTCGGTGGAGCAGTTCCTGGCGGTGGCCGAGGCGCTGTGTGAGAACTCGGGCCGCGAGCGCACCTCGGCGTTCTGCTACGCGGTGGGTTGGACGCAGCACACGATCGGGGTGCAGATCATCCGCACCGCGGCGATCATCCAGCTGCTGCTGGGGAATATGGGTCGGACGGGCGGGGGGATCATGGCGCTGCGCGGGCACGCCTCGATCCAGGGCTCGACGGACATCCCGACCCTGTTCAACATCCTGCCCGGGTACATCCCGATGCCCCACGCCCACGCGCACCAGACGCTTGCGCAGTTCGTCGAGCAGAACGCGTCGCCGACCGGCTGGTGGGGACGGCTCGACGCCTACATGGTCAGCCTGCTGAAGGCGTATTACGGACCCCGCGCCACGCCCGAGAACGAGTTCTGCTTCGGCCACCTGCCGCGAATCTCCGGCGATCACTCGACCTACCAGGCGGCGCTCGACATGCTCGAGCACAAGGTCAAGGGGTTCTTCCTGTTTGGCGAGAACCCGGCGGTCGGATCGGCCAACTCGCGGCTTCACCGCTTCGCACTGGCCAACCTGGAGTGGCTGGTCGTGCGCGACCTGGTGGAGATCGAGAGCGCGAGCTTCTGGCACGACGCGCCCGAGCTCGAGACCGGCGAGCTGAAGACTGAGGACATCGGAACCGAGGTGTTCCTGCTGCCGGCGGCCGCGCACGTCGAGAAGAACGGCTCGTTCACCAACACCCAGCGGCTGTTGCAGTGGCACTTCAAGGCGCTCGAGCCACCGGCAGACTGCCGGTCGGATCTGTGGTTCATGTACCACCTGGGGCGGTTGATCCGCGAGAAGCTCAAGGACTCCGATGACCCGCGCGATCGGCCGATCCTCGATCTGGAGTGGCATTACCCGACCGAGGGCCAGCACGAGGACCCGAGCGCCGGCGCGGTGCTGCGCGAGATCTCAGGCTGGGACTCCGAGGGCCGGGCGGTGTCGGGCTTCGGTGCGCTCAAGGCCGACGGCTCGACGGCGTGCGGATGCTGGATCTACAGCGGGTGCTACGCCGATGAGCAAAACCAGCCGGCGCGCAAGAAGCCCGGACAGGACCAGAGTTGGGTGGCGCCCGAGTGGGGGTGGGCGTGGCCGTCCAACCGGCGGATCCTCTACAACCGCGCCTCGGCGGACCCCGACGGCAAGCCGTGGTCGGAGCGCAAGAAGTACGTCTGGTGGGATGAGGAACAGGGGCGCTGGACGGGTTACGACGTGCCCGACTTCGGGGCTCAGAAGCGCCCGGACTACGTCCCGCCGGCCGGCGCTCGGGCCGAAGACGCCATCGCCGGCAACCACCCGTTCATCATGCAGGCCGACGGGCGCGGCTGGCTGTTCGTCCCCTCAGGTCTGCGAGACGGGCCGATGCCGACCCACTTCGAGCCGCAGGAGTCGCCGTTCGAGAACCCCCTCTACAAGCAGCAATCCAACCCGGCGCGCAAGCAGCTGCACCATCGACTGAGCCCGTTCAACCCAACCGCTAGACACAAGGGCGCCGACGCCTACCCGTACGTGCTGACGACCTTCCGGCTGACCGAGCACCACACCGCGGGCGGCATGACGCGCAGCGTGCCGTACCTGGCCGAGGTCCAGCCCGAGATGTTCTGCGAGGTCTCCCCGGCACTGGCCGCCGAACGCGGGCTCGAGAACGGCGGCTGGGCGACGATCATCACCGCCCGCACCGCGATCGAGGCGCGCGTGCTGGTCACCGACCGCCTAAGGGCCCTTCGCGTCCAGGGCCAGGCGCTTCACCAGGTCGCGGTGCCGTGGCACTGGGGAACACGCGGACTGGTCACGGGTGAGTCCGCCAACGATCTGTTCGGGCTCGCGCTCGACCCCAACGTGCAGATCCAGGAGGTCCGCGGCGCGACCTGCGATATCCGGCCCGGGCGCAGGCCGCGCGGCCGGGCGGTGCGCGAGCTGGTCGAGTCCTACCCCCACGCGCGCGCGGAGCGCTCGGCCCATTCCCACGCCCACCACGAACGGACCAACCGGTGAGCACCACGCTCCAGCTGGGAGCCACGCCGCTCGGGCCGGCCAGCTACGGCGATGAGGCTAAGCCCAGAATGGGCTTCTTTACCGACACGAGCATCTGCATCGGCTGCAAGGCGTGCGAGATCGCCTGCAAGGAGTGGAACCAGGTGCCCCAGGACGAGCTCGGGTTCTCGGGTGAGTCGTTCGACAACACCGGTGAACTGAGCGCCAACAGCTGGCGGCATGTCGCGTTCATCGAGCAGCCGACGGGCGTGGGCGGCGTGCAGGCAGCGGACAGCGACTTCCGCTGGCTGATGTCCAGCGACGTCTGCAAGCACTGCACCCACGCCGCCTGCCTGGACGTGTGCCCCACCGGGGCGATCTTCCGCACCGAGTTCGGGACGGTGGTGATCCAGCCGGACGTGTGCAACGGGTGCGGCTACTGCGTACCCGCATGCCCGTTCGGAGTGATCGGCCGGCGCGAGCGCGACCAGCTGCCCGCGGCCGACGGCGAGGTCACCGGCCTGGGGACGACGCACAAGTGCACTCTGTGCTACGACCGGCTCAAGGACGGGATCGAGCCGGCGTGCGCGAAGGCCTGCCCGACCGACTCGATTCAGTTCGGCCAGCTCGACGAGTTGCGCGATCGCGCGCGCGGGAGGGTGGAGCGGTTACACGAGGAGGGCATCGCAGAGGCCCGTCTGTATGGGGAGGACCCGAACGACGGCGTGGGCGGCTTCGGCGCTTTCTTCCTGCTGCTCGACGACCCCGAGGTGTACGGCCTGCCGCCCGATCCCGTCGTCCCGACCAAGCGGCTGCCCGAGATCTGGGGTGCCGCCTTCCTGGCGGGCGCGGCGCTGGCCGCCGGCGTGGTGGCGGCGGTCGCGGGAGGCCGCCGGTGAGCGGGACTTACGACGGCGTCGGGCCGAGCGCGGACGGCTCGCGCTCGTACTACGGAAAGCCGGTTATCAAGGAGCCGGTGTGGGAGCCGACGATCCCCGCGTACTTCTTCTTCGGCGGCACCGCGGGCGCGACCGCCAGCCTGGGGCTCGCCGCGCGCCTCACCGGCAACACGGCGCTCGCGCGCGCCGCCACCTACGCCAACGCCGTTGCCATCGCGGTCAGCCCACCCTTGCTGATCGCCGATCTCGGACGCCCCGAGCGCTTCCTGAACATGCTGCGGATGTTCAAGGTGACCTCGCCGATGAGCGTCGGCACCTGGATCGTGAGCGCCAGCGGGCTGGCCAGCGGCGCGGCCGTAGCGCTCGAGATCCTCGGGCGGCTGCCCCGCGCGAAGCTGGCGGCCGAGGCGGCGGCCGGCGCACTCGGGCCGTTCCTGGCCACCTACACCGCGGCGCTTCTGGCCGACACCTCGATCCCGGTCTGGCACGAGGCGCGCCGCGAGCTGCCGTTCGTGTTCGCCGGCAGCTCGGCGGCCAGCGCCGGAGCCGCGTGTGCCCTGCTCACCTCGTCCAGCGCCGCGCGCCCGGCCCGCCGGCTTGCGGTCGCCGGCGCCGCGCTCGAGCTGGCCGCGTTCGCCGCAATGCAGCGCCGACTCGGCTTCCTCGCCGAGCCCTACCGGCACGGACGGACGCGGACGCTCGATATCACCGCCCGCGCGCTGAGCGCGTCCGGCGCGCTCGGGATGGTTGTTGGCCGCCGGCGAAGCGCGGCGGTAGGAGCCGGCGTGCTGCTGCTGGCCGGCTCTCTTGTCCAGCGGTTTGCCGTCTTCCGCGCGGGGTTTGCCTCCGCCCGCGACCCGCGCTACACGATTGCGTCCAGCGCCAGCGAGTGGCGAAGTCGGCTCCGAAGGCAGCCGAAACCGACATGTCATTCGGTACCCGGCGCGCGGGGACCGGACACACCCACGTCGGCGCCCGCGTCGAGTAAGCCCGAACGATGCACGCTTGCCGAGGACCGGCGGAATCGACGGAGCGCCAATCCGCAGCCTGAGAACGGGCCGCGGATGCTGCACTGACTCAGGAACTCGGGGTTTCATGGAGTTTATCCATGGCCACTAGGAAAAATACCAGGCAGCGCCGTGGACTCGGGCGCCGAGAGATGCTATTTTCACATTCATGCTGGGTAAAAGAATCCGGGTGATCGGATGACCGAGAGCGTTACCGTCGGCCCGCTCGAGGACCTCGCCGCCGGGACGCTGCGCCTGGTCGAGTGGGAGGGTCTGGAGGTCCTGGTCGCGAACTGCGGTGGCAGGCTCCACGCGATCGAGAATCGCTGCTCGCACGACGACGGGCCGCTCAACGAGGGCGAGCTCGACGAGAGTGCGTGCACGGTCGAGTGCCCGCGCCACGGCTCGGTCTTCGATCTGCGCAGCGGGCGTCCGCTGTGCCCGCCGGCTTACGAGCCCGTCGACGTGTTCGCGGTCCGGGTGGAGGACGGAGAGATCGTCTTGGAGGTCGAGTGATCGATCCGGACACGAGCCTCGGCCGGCTGGTCGCAGATCAGCCCGCGCGAGCGGAGACGTTCGAGCGGCTGCGGCTTGACTACTGCTGCAGCGGCGGTCAGACGCTCACTCAGGCCTGCGAGCGTCGTGGCCTTGATCCCGAGACGGTCTGCCGGATGCTCGAAGCGCTCGAGGGCTCGTCACTCGATGGGAGGCGCCTGGAGCAAAACGACTGGCGGCGCGCCTCGATCGCCGAGCTGTGCGACCACATCGTCGTCGCCCACCACGACAGGCTGCGCGCGGAGCTGCCGCGAATCGAGGAACTACTGGTCACAGTCGTGCGCGTCCACGGCGCGCAGCACCACGAGTTGCATGACCTGCTGCGCCTGTTCAGATCGCTGCGCCGCGAGCTCGCTGTGCCGCACGCATCGCCGGCTGCTGGAGGCGCTTCACCAGCTCGAGCTGGACCTTCACCAGCACATCCACGAAGAGAACAACGTGCTGTTCCCCCGCGCGAGGGCCCTGACGTAACGCGGTCGGCCGTGCCCGCGGGAGGAGAAGCTTCGCCCGCGCTGCCTGGTTTTCATAGTCAGAGTGTGCAAAAATATGAGGGTGATTGACCTCCCCGTGATCGCTGATCCTGACGACGCGCTGTCGCAGCCCACCAGGGCGCGACTGTTTGCGCTGCTGTCGGAGCTGAGGCGGCCCGCCGGGACCGTGGAGCTGGCGGAGCGTCTGGAGCTTCACCCCAACGGGGTGCGGGTGCACCTGGAACGGCTCGAGCAGGAGGGGCTCGTCGAGCGCACCCCCGTGCGCCAGCAGCGGGGACGTCCGCGGGATGCGTGGACGATCGCTCCGGAGGCGCAGCCGGGCGGCAAGGCGCCGCACGCCTACCACGACCTCGGCCGCTGGCTGGCCCGCGCGCTGCGCAACCGCGGCGGCGGACTGCGCGGGATCGAGAAGACCGGCCGGGAGATCGGGCGCGAGCTTGCGCCCCAGGGTGCGGAGCAGGATCCCGACGCGCTCAAGACCACGCTGACCGCCCTGGGCTTCCAGCCGACGGTCGAATCGGGCGCCGGCGACCGGACGGCGATCTGCCTGGGTAACTGCCCGTTCCGCGACGCCGTGCGAGAGAACCAACCCGCGATCTGCGCCCTGCACCGCGGCATCACCCGCGGCCTGCTGGACGAGCTCGCGCCGCAGGCCAAGCTCACCGGCTTCGTGCCCCACGACCCCGACCGGGCCGGCTGCCGGATCGAGCTGCGCGGGCTGGGTCAGTCGGCCGTCGCTCGTGATGGCGGGAACGCCAAGCGGGCCGCCTGAGCCTGCCGACCGCTCCCCCATCCGTCTGACCCGCGGCCATCGGGGCTGTCCCCCGATCGTGGGATGGCAGCCGCACGCGGGCTGGAGAAGGCTGTGGCGCGTGAGCACGAGCGCCGATCGAGCCCTCGCTGCCGCCCTGAGCGCTGAGTCCTGCCGTCCGCCGGCCTGATGCGCGCCTACGACGTGGTGATCATCGGCGCGGGCTTGGCCGGGCAGCGGGCCGCGCTGGCGGCGGCAGAGGCGGGCGCGTCGGTGGGTATCGTGAGCAAGGTCCACCCGGTGCGCTCGCACTCGACCGCGGCCGCCGGCGGGATCAACGCCGCACTCAAGCCCGGCGACAGCTGGGAGTCCCACGCCTACGACACGGTCAAGGGCTCCGACTACCTGGGCGACCAGGACGCGATCGAGCTGATGTGCAAGGCGGCCCCGGAGGAGATCCTGCACCTGGAGCACCTGGGGGTGACCTTCCACCGCGACGGAGCCGGTGAGTTGGGCACGCGCGCGTTCGGCGGCGCGTCGGCCGCCCGCACCTTCTACGTGGCCGACATCACCGGCCAGGCGCTCCTGCACGTCCTCTACGAGCAACTGCTACAGCACGAGGCGACGATCGACCGCTTCGAGGAGTGGTTCGTGACCTCGCTGGTGCGCGGCGACGACGGGCAGTGCGTCGGCGCGATCGCCCGCGATATCCGCACCGGCCGGCTCGAGGCGCTCGCCGCCAAGAGCGTGATCCTGGCCACCGGCGGCGCCGGCCAGGTGTT
>DATIEI010000077.1:0-4605 GCA_035455845.1 Solirubrobacteraceae bacterium | reverse complement strand
GGCCGTTCGACCTGGTGGTCGAAATCGAGCCCGGCGAGGAACCTGGGCCGTGGGCGCAGGCCGGGGCGACGTGGGTGCTGACCGGCTTCGATCGTCAGCCTCGGCTCGACGACGTGCGCGCCGCGATTGCCGCCGGACCCGGCTGATCGTCACGCGGCTTCGGCGACCACCGGCTCCGCGGCCAGCTCGCCCTCGCTGGCCTCGAGCGAGTTCAGGAACGCGTCGACCACAGACGGATCAAACTGCGCGCCCGCGCAGCGGATGAGCTCGGCTCGCGCCTCGGCCGGAGGGATGCCCGCGCGGTAGGGGCGGTCTGCGACCATCGCCTCGTAGGCGTCGGCCACCGCGAGGATGCGCGCCTCGAGCGGAATCTCGTCACCCGCGAGCGCTTTCGGATAGCCGCGGCCGTCCACGCGCTCGTGATGGGCGCGCACCCATCCCGCGATGTCCGCCAGGCCCGCGTGCTCGAGGATCCGGGCGCCGATCTCCGGATGGCGCTGGATCTCCTTCCATTCGGCGTCATCGAGCTTGCCGGGCTTGTGCAGGATCGCGTCGGCGATGCCGAGCTTGCCGAGATCGTGGAGAACACCGGCGGCGTGGATCCGGTCCACCCGGTCGGGCGTGAGCCCGAGGGCGATCGCCGTGTGCCGTGCGTACGCGCCAACCGTGCGGGAGTGCTTTGCCGTGCCCGCGTCGCGCAGGTCGAGCGTCTCGGCCAGCAGCATCACTGCGGCCAGCCGGAGCTCCTGGGACTGCTCGCGGGCGCCGCCGGTGCCGGCCGCGTCGCGCTGCGCCTGCTCCACGGCCAAGCCCGCTTGGTCGGCCACCGCCATCAGGACCTCGAGCTCGCCGTCGTCGGGACGCCGGCCATGGAGCGGCTGGTCAACCGAGACGAGGCCGAGCACCTCGCCGCCGGCGCCGCGCAGGGGCAGCATCAGCATGTCGTGCGGATGCCAGGCATCGCCATCGGGGGCGGGGGCGGTGGCCGGCGTCCACAGGATCGTCCCGTCGTCCCACTCATGGGCACCCTCCGGAAGCCAGAGAGCGCCGTGGCGAATGTGCTCGCCGGTGGCAATGAGCTCCTCCCATTCGCTCCACGGGCTCGTGGTCCCGAGTAGCACCTGCCGGGCCTCCTCGTCGCCTTCCACGACGAGCGCGGTCAGCTCCGCGCGCGCATCGTCCAGCAGGTTGATGGCCACGACCTGGAACGACAGCTCGGTTCGGATCATCTCGGCCAGCGCCTCGAGCACGGGCAGCACGCCCTGTCCGATGGCGGCGGCACGCGAGAGGGCAAGCATGCTGCGCAGCTGGCGCGGAACCGTGTCGCCGTGGGTGTCCCGGCGTCGCGCCTCCTCGGCATGCCGGGCCTCGGCCTGGGTGCTCACCACCACGCGGTTTCGGCCACCGCGTTTGGCGTCGTAGAGGGACGCATCGGCCCGCGCGAGCAGACCGCCATAGTCCCCGTCGCCCGAGGCCACCCCGATCGAGACGGTCACCACTCCGCCGATCCCGGTGGGGTGGGGAATGCCCGCCGCCTGGACCGCGGTGCGCACCCGCTCGGCGGCCGCGGCCGCCTCCTCGGCGGTGGCGCCGGGCAAGACCAGCAGGAGCTCCTCACCGCCGAACCGGTAGGCCACGTCCTGGGAGCGCAGCGCACCGCGGATCGTGTTCGCGATCGCCCGAAGCGCCTGGTCGCCGGCCATATGGCCCAGCGCGTCGTTGTAGGCCTTGAAGTGGTCCACGTCGCACAGCGCCACGCCGAACGGAGCGCCGTTCTCCTGGCATCCTGTCTCGATCCTCGGCAGTTCGTCGGCCAGGGCGCGCCGGTTGCGCATGCCGGTCAGCGGATCGCGCCGCGAGTCCTCCATCAGCTGCGCGTTGAGCCGGGCCAGCTCGGCCTCGCGATCGGCCAGACTGGCCAGCGCCGAGCGCTCACGCCCGAGCAGCCCGCGCAGACGGCCTTCGAGCAGCACGCCGCGGATGGCGAGCGTGACGCCCGAGAACATGAGGCCGACGAACAGCGCCAGCGCCACCATGTCCGGCGCATCGATCAGGTAGCAACGCACGAGATCAGCCAGCAGCACCAGGAACAGGCCCGCCGGCAGGATCCCGCCCCGCAGCCCGGGCTCCTCCTCGGCCGAGGTCGCCGGCTTGCGCCGGGTGGCCGCCAGCGCTCCGCCGGTGCCCATCGCGATCAGCCCGAGCACCCAGAGCGGATCGAGCACGGTCGCTCCGGGGACATAGCTCTGGTCGAGCAGTTGCTCGCTCCACATCATGAAGGCAAACGCCTGCGCGACGATCCCGAGCAGCACCAGCCGGGAAGGCAGCGAGCGAACGCTGGTCACCGCGCCCCCGAGCAGAGCCTGAAGCGCGAGCACAGCCGCCGACACGTAAAGCGTCGGGTAGACGAGCGCCGAGAGCCGGGGCGCCATGGTCAGCATCGAGCGGTCCACATCAGGCCAAAGCAGGCCGACGGCGAGGGAGGCCCCGGCGGCGATCACGGGGAGGACCTCGACCGCGGCGACCACTCGCAGCGCACGGGACTGCGCCGGGGTCCGCACGATGCTGAGCATCACCAGCACCGCGAACGCCCACCAGCCCAGATCGGCCAGATTCGGACTGCTCGGCGTACCGATGATCCCGAACAGATCCCAGGCGAGCTGCCCGAACATCCAGGCGCCGACCGCCGCCGCCCACAGCGTCCAGCGGCTGCGCTCAACGCCCGTGGCTTCCCGCCGGGCCAGCAGCGTGCCGATCAGCCCCGAGGTTGCGGCCGCTGTCCAGGCCACATCCCACCACAGCGTCGACGCCGAGGTGAGCTTGGCCAGCGCCATCGCCACGACCGCCAGGGCAGCCGGAACCGCCACGAGCCAGTACGGCCGCGGGGAGCTCTTGACCCCATGAAGCTTGTGCATCCCTTGGGTAATCGACCCGGAACCGGCGCAACTGAATTCGCGCCGGTGTCAGATAGAACACCCCAGCCCACCCCGCCCACCCCCGTGACCACCCGCAAGGGGGCGTCAGTCGGAGGAGGAGGACCCCCCGGGGGAGTCAATCGGAGGAGGAGGAGGAGGAGGAGGAGGAGGAGGAGTCGGCGATCGCGGCCTGGGCGGCGGCGATCCGGGCGATCGGGACGCGGAACGGCGAGCAGGACACGTAGTCCAGGCCGGCGCGATGGAAGAACCCCACCGAGTCGGGGTCGCCACCGTGCTCGCCGCAGATCCCGAGCTTCAACCCCGGGTGCGCCTCACGCCCGACCCAGGCGGCCAGGCGGACCAGCCAGCCCACCCCTGGCGTGTCGATCGTCTCGAATGGCGAGCGGTCGATGATCTTGTCGTCGATGTAGGTGGGGATGAACTTCGACTCGACGTCGTCGCGGGAGAAACCGAGCGCGGTCTGGGTCAGGTCATTGGTCCCGAACGAGAAGAAGTCGGCGTGCTTGGCGATGAGATTGGCGATGAAGCACGCCCGCGGGAGCTCGATCATGGTCCCGACCGTGTAGTCCTCGCCCGCCTCCATGTCGTACTCATTCCCCACCGACACGACCAGCTCGCGGGCGATCTCGAGCTCGTGCTCGTAGGCGACCAGGGGGATCATGATCTCCGGGTGCGGCGGCTCGTCGATCTGCCGGGCCGCGCGCATGATCGCGTGGACCTGCATCTCGTAGATCTCGGGATAGAGGATCCCGAGGCGCACTCCGCGGGTGCCGAGCATCGGGTTGCCTTCGTGAATCTCCTCGACACGCGAGAGCAGCTTCTCGAGCTCGTCCAGATCGTCTGACACCTCGATCCGGGCCCGCTCGACGTGCGCCCTCAGCTCGGGCAGGTTGGGCAGGAACTCGTGCAGCGGTGGGTCGAGCAGGCGAATCGTGACCGGCAGCCCGCGCATCGCCTCGAACAGGCCGACGAAGTCCTCTTCCTGCAACGGCAACAGCTCGCGAAGCGCGTCCCGGCGCCCGCCCCGGTCGTCGGCCATGATCATGGCCCGCATCTTGGGCTGGCGGTCCTCGGCCATGAACATGTGCTCGGTCCGGCACAGGCCGATCCCCTCCGCGCCGAGCTCCCGCGCCCGCTGGGCATCCGCGGGCGTGTCGGCGTTGACCCGCACCCCGAGCCGGCGGAACTCGTCCGCCCACTCCAAGATCGTGTCGAAGCGCTCGTCGATCTCGGGCTCGATCAGCTTGGCCCCGGGTGCGACCACCGCCCCTTCGCTCCCGTCGATGGCGATCTGGTCGCCCTCCTTGAACGTGCGACCCTCGATGGTCAGCGCGCCGGCCTTCAGGTCGATCGTCACGTGCGCCCCCGTGACCGCGGGCACTCCCATCCCCCGCGCCACCAGCGCCGCGTGCGACGCCTTTCCGCCCTCCGAGGTCAGGATCCCGCGAGCGGCGTGGAAGCCGGCCACGTCGTCGGCTTCGGTGAACGGCCGCACCAGGATCACGTCCTTGCTGGCCGCCGCCTCGGAGACCGCGTCGGCAGCGCTGAACACGATCGCACCGGCCGCCGCGCCCGGCGAGGCGGCCACGCCCTGGGCGAGCACCTCGTAGCCGTCGCTGCGGTCGAACGTCGGGTGCAGCAGGGCGTCCAACGCGCGCGGGTCGATCGT
>DATIEI010000076.1:0-7866 GCA_035455845.1 Solirubrobacteraceae bacterium | reverse complement strand
GTTTCTTCCCGAGCCACGCGGTGGCAGTAGCGATATGCCTCGTCGAACCCAAGCCGGCGGTAAAGCGCGATCGCCGCCTCGTTGCGCTCTTCAACCTGGAGGTACGCGACGTCCGCGCGAGTGCGCGCCAGCAGCGCGCGGACCATCGCGGTACCGAGGCCTGCTCGCCGGCGGGCCGGGTCGACCGCGAGGCAGAACAACCCGACCATCCCGTCATCCTCCACCGCGATCCCTACCGCAGAGCCGTCGCCGGCGCGAGCGAACGTGGCCCGACCGGCCAGTTGCGCGAACACTGTGTCGACGTGGGAATCGACATCCCGCCCCGGCTCACACCGTGCCCAGCTCGCGAGCCAATCGGGCGTGGCGCGGTCGGCCACATCAACGGTCCCCTCGTCCTCGGCACGCACGATCGGCGCCGCCAGGACGAGCACCGGCCATCGCGTGCCCCAGCCCCGCCGATCGAGCTCCGACGTCAACGTGCCGTGCAGCGACAGCGGGCTGACCTGGATGCCGGCGTGAATCCCGTGACGGCGCGCGAACGTCTCGACGCGAGCGATCGCGTCCGGAAGCTCGGACGCCTCGAGGGCACGACACGGCGTCAGGGCATGGTTCGAGCGGCCGCGAGCGAGCCCGGGCGTGGCCCGCAGCACCCAGCCGCCGTCCACGCGCTCAGTCACCGTGGCGGGCCACGCCTCGACGGCATGCCGCTCCAGGCGACAAACCAGGTCAGGCTGCGTCGCGAGCCAGGAGGTCACGGAGCGTCGCGGCGTTGCGCACCGAATAGTCGCGATAGCAGTTGTTCATCAGCAGATGGGTCTCCCGCGCCTCGGCGGCGTGCTCGGCGATCGGCGCGACGAGCTTTTGAAGCTCCGGCTTCTTGTACAGATAGCGAAACCGCTCGGCGGCCGATCCCGACGTGTCGTTCCACGTGCTGTTTGATCGGCCGTGGAACCGGACCATGAACAGCTCGGGGCTGGTCACCGCCAGCACGCGCGGCAGACCCGACACCTCGGGCGCATCCACGCAGACAAAGATCAGGCCGAGTTCCTCGAGCAGCCCCAGCGTCCGCTCCCGGTCATGTTCCGAGTCAAGCCACCGCGGCGAGCGGAACTCGACGCTGATCCGGTAGTCGGGCAATCGCTCGCGCAGCGCCTCAAGCTCCGCGCGGTTCTCACGCCGCGGTCCGAACCACGGCGGGTACTGGAACAGCACCGCGCCCAGCTTCCCCGCCTCGTGCATCGGCCGGAGCGCGGCTTCGAACCGCCGCCACGCCTCGTCCATCGCCTCCGGTCCGAGGTGCTTGGGATAGACGTTGCGCTTCTCGGCGACCTCGGGATCGAGCCCCTCGCGCAGGTCACGCCAGAGCGAACGAGGTCGCGTGGGATGACCGGTGAGCAGCGAGTACGCCTTGACATCGAAGCGGAACCCCTCCGGCGTCCGCTCGGCCCACAGCGCCGCCTGCTGCTCGGCGGGCGGCGCGTAGTAGGTCGAGTCGATCTCGGTGAGCCGGAACTGCGAGGCGTAGTAACGCAGGCGCTCCTCGGCCGACATCGTCTTGCGCGGATACCAGTCGGCGTCCTGGACCAGTGTTTTGTCGGTCCACGAGCAACTGCCGGTGAGAACTGATGTCGTCACCCGCCCGAGGTTAACCGGGCACCACCGTCGGGTAGCTCCGGGCCGTGAGGGCCCTCTCGATCGCCGCAGCGCTCGGCGCGACTCTGCTGGCGGCGGCGGTCGGCTGTGGCTCGACCACGCACCACAGCGCCGCGACGACCAAGCACACGGGAACCGGCGCGGTCGTCACTCCGGTCGGGCTGCTCGGGTCAGACGTCCTCAGCCGGTACGGAAAGATCGCGATCGACTATGACAAGGGGCTGCTCGTTCTCGATCCACCGGTCAGCTGACGCACCGTAGAGTTCTCACCTCCACGACCACAGGAGAGCCGATGGGTTTCGATCAGTACCACGAGCCGCCCGACGAGCTACCCCCCGCGACCCGCACCTTCGCCCGCCTGTGTGCCTCGCTGACCGAGGAGGCCGAGGCGATTGGCTGGTACGAGCAGCGGATCGCGGTCGAGACCGACCCGGAGGCGCTGGCCGTAATGCGCGACGCGCAAGGCGAGGAGTTCAAGCACTTCAGCATGGACCTCGAGTTCCTGCTCCGCCGCTCGCCGGCCTGGCGCGAGATCGCCCAGGGCGTGCTGTTCCAGCCCGGTGACATCGTCGAGCACGGCGAGGAGGCCGAAGCCGAGGCGCTCGAGGGCGGCGGACCCGACCAGACCGCCGAGGATGGCTCGCTGGGTATCCGGAGCTTGAGAGGAGCACGGCGATGAACCACCTACTGCGCTCGCTGGCGCCGATCAGCGACTCCGGTTGGAAGATGCTCGACGACGAGGCTCGCGAGCGGCTGACCCCGGCGCTCGCCGCGCGCCGGCTGGTCGACTTCTCGGGCCCCCACGGCTGGGAGTACTCGGCGACGAACCTCGGGCGGACGGCTCCGCTCGCCTCGGCCCCGTGCCAGGGCGTCACCGGCCTCCAGCGCCGGGTGCTGCCGCTCGTCGAGGTGCGGGCGGGCTTCGAGCTGTCCCGTACGGAACTGCGCGACGCCGATCGCGGCGCTGAGGACGCCGACCTCGAGGACCTCGACCGGGCCGCCCACCAGATCGCCGTGGCCGAGAACAAGGCCGTGTTCCACGGCTGGCACGGCGCGATGACCGGGATCGAGGAGGCCACGCCACATGAGCCGATCTCGCTCGGCGGGACGCCCGACGAGTACCCGCGACCGGTCGCGGCGGCGGTCGCGCGGTTGCTGCACAACGGGATCAGCGGCCCGTACGGACTGGCCCTCGGCGGGGAGCAGTACCAGCGGGTGGCCGAGGGCGCCGAGCACGGCGGCTATCCGGTGTTCGAGCACTTGCGCAAGATCCTCGAGGGCCCGATCGTGTGGGCACCCGGCGTGGGCGGCGCGCTCGTGCTCAGCCTGCGGGGCGGCGACTTCCTGCTCGAGTCCGGCCAGGACATCTCGATCGGCTACGAGAGCCACGACGGCGACGTCGTGCGGCTGTATCTGGAGGAGAGCTTCAGCTTCCACGTCGCCACCCCGGAGGCGGCGATCATGCTGACCCCTTGAGTGTGGATGCCAGCGCCCTGACCCGCTCGGACACAGTGAGCATCAGGTCCCGCCCGACCTCACCCGGCGTGGCCACCGCGGGAGTCGCGGGCGTCAGCGGGTCGCTCAGATAGGCGACGTCGACCGTCGGCGCGTTGCCGTGCTGGGCGAGATCGCAGCTCCCGCCGGGGCGCAGCGAGCGCGCGGTGGCGGCGGTGGGCGTGGCTCCGTGCGCGTAGGCGTAGAGCACGCACCAGGTGGTTCGCGGCTCGCCGTATCCGTGCGGGCCAACGAGCGGCGGGCTGAGGTTCACCAAACCCGAGTCCCATCCCGGGTTCTGACCGGCGAAGTCGTAGTAATAGACCCGCTGCACCTGGGGCGACTCCTCGGGCAGGCGCAGGTAGCCCACCGCGGCCAGCCCCTGCGCGGTCGGGTTGCCGTTCAGGCACGCGGCCCACGTCCCGATGTCCTGCGTGTTGCCGTCCGCGCAGCCGCTGGTCACGGGCTCCTGGCCGCCGTCGGTCAGCCATACCCCCACCTCGGTGAACCAGATCGGCGGATCGCTCGGGTAGACCTGGTCGATCGCGGTGATCGCGCCCACCCCGCTCGGCAACCCTGAGGAGGCCGGCGGGACGGGATTGCCCCCGTTCAGCGCCGCGTAGCTGACGTCGATGTACGGGTTCAGGGCGATCGCGTCCGGCGGCTGCGGGTAGATCGCCGACAACTGCCGGAAATAGCCCGCGAGGTAGTGGCAGGTCGTGGGCGTGCAGCGCGACGAGGAGTAGTTGAAGCCGCCGGCCAGCAGCGTGTGACTCGCGCGCGAGTCGACGCGTTTGGCGTCGAGATACCAGTACGCCGCTGCCTGCGCGCTTCCACCGTGGCCGTTGCCCCCGGCAGTGTGACCCTCGGCCAGCTGACACTGCTGCCCGCCCGCCGACGCGACCCACACGCCGTTGCGGGTAGTGCATTCGGTCTCGGTGCTGGCGGCGGCATAGCCCGAGTCGGGCTCGTTGAACGCCTCCCATTCCCGGACCCCGGGAGCGGCCTGCTCGAGCCCGCTCAGGCCGCATTCGTATTCGGCGTCGGTGGGCCAGATGTCGTCCGGCGAGCCAGCCGGTGAGGTGGTCAGCGAGACCAGCACGTGCCCCACGCCGACCGCGCGGGCCGCCGCGCTCAGCTCCGCCGCGAAAGCCGCGGCCTGCGTACCCGGCCCGGACGGCGACTGGGCGCACGTGCCGGAGGCGATGCTGCCCTTTCCGTCGTTGACCGCATCCCACGGCACGTTGATCCGCGCGTAACAGATCGCCCGCGCCGCCGCCTGCCCCGAGCATGCCGAGCCGCCCACGAGCTCGGTGAAGTACGGGCTGCTCTGATAGGAGAAAGCCGGCGGATCGCCCGTGACGGCACCATCGAGGTTGATCCCCCAGCCCGCTGCCTGCGCCGCGGATGGAGCCACCAGCGCGCACACGGCGATGCTTACCGCGACCGCGCGCCGCCGGGCTCTGTTCAGCGCGAGGCCAACCAGAGTCCTCGGCCGTCCTTGTGGAGCAACCCGTCGCTCATCAGCGCGCGCACCACCGGGTACAGCGAGGTTCGGTTCACCCCGAGCTGAGCGACGATCTCGCGCACGCTGATGCCCGGCTCGACCGCCACCACCTCGAGCACGCGCTCTCGCCGGGTCGCTCGGTCGGCGGCGGCGCGGGTGGCCGAGCGCGCGCCACCGGAGCGTGCCCCGGTCGCGGTGGCCCGGCCGCGCACGCGACTTCGACTTCGCGTTGTCGCCGTCGCGCGTTCTGTCGCCGGTCCGCTGTCGCGTCCGTCGCCGTCGAGGATTCCCAGACGCGCTGCGACCTCGCGCAACTGCTCGAGCTCGGCAACGTTTGCCTCGAGCTCGCGAATCCGGGCCAGAATCCGATCCTCGAGCCGCTTGAGGTCTTCGATCACGCTCGACACTGTCGGCACACCTCCACTTGGGGTTAGGCGACACCCGCGGGGGCATCGTAACGCGGCCGTGCCGACCTGGCGTACGGTTCGAGTCCCTCCTTCGCGCGGGCGATCGCCCAGTTGTGGTTCCAGCGGAAGATCGGACGCAGAACGGGCGTGAGCGCCCGCAGCAGCGGACGGTCGGCGTGCACCTGCCAGTCGAAGCGCACGTGAGTGCCCTGCGGTGCGGGCGCGAGCGTCCACGTGCCCCGGCCCCGCAGATCGCCGTCGACATCGGCCACCACCCGGCGGGGCGGATCGATTTCCACAATCACCGACCGGGTGTGCAGGTGGTAGGGCAGCCGGCCCTTGAAGTGATGGCTCGCCGCAGTCCCCCGCGCGGCCGGCCCGTCGGCCTGCACGTCGAGGTAGACCGGACGCCACCACTGCGGATAGGAGCGCGAGTCGGCGATCGCGTCGAACACCGCCTCGGGGGGCGCGGCGACATCCCACTCGTCGATGAACAGGTACGGCCGCATCGGACGGGCAAGCGCCATCACCGTGTGAGCGAGCGCGCGCTGGACGCGCAGCGGTGGCGCCGCGGCGTGGCCGGCCCCGCTGAACTCCAGGACCAGTTCCGCTCCCGCGACCGGCCGGGGAAATCCGGCGCGCAGGAACTGGCCGTCCCGGCAGAGCTTGGCCAAGCACTCCAGGAACGCCGCGGTTCGCCCGGCCGGCCGCGCCGTGATGCGGATGCGACCCTCTCCCGCTCCGATCGGCACTTGAGTGTGCGGTGTGCCGGGCGGGATCTCGATCGACTGGCCTTCGCCCACGATGTGCTCGCGGCCGTTCATCGTGACCTTCATCCGCCCGTCGATCACCTCGATCCGCTCGGTCTGCTCGGGATGGATGTGTCGCTGGTCGAGGAACCCGCGCGGACGTCCGGTCACCTCCATCTCGAACAGCTCGCCGCCGGTCTCCTCGCCGGTGTGCACCACCTCCATGCGAACCCCCAGCGGCTCCATGTCCAGCACGTCGCCCGCCTTCATCACTAGCCACCTTTCGTGTTGTGCACCCGACCCCCGGGGTCGGATGACTCCCGGGGGTTCAGGTGGCTATTCGTAACCGGCGGGCAGCCGGATCACAACTGCGGGGAGCGGTCGGGGGCGGCCGCTGCTAGTAGCCCTGGGGCAGACCGCTCGTGACCTTCAGCGTGGTCGATCCGAAGTTGCCGCCACCGCAGCGGCCGCCGACCGAGTACTTGCCCGGCTTGACGTTGCTCGACAGCGTGATCTTGACCTTGAACGAGCCGTTCTTGCTCTTGGCCAGCGAGGCCGAGATCGAGGGCACACCGGCGAAGTTGTGCTTCGTGGCGCCCTTGAACGCCTTTGAGAAGATCGTGGCCGCGTCACCCTTGTGCCCGATCTGGCAGCCGTGATCGACTGAGCCGGACACCGTCACAGTCTGGCCCTGGGCCGCTTTGCTCGGGGTGACCTTCACGAAATGCGACGACGACGCGGCGAACGCTCCCGGTGCGGAGACGGCGAGCCCCACGACGGCGACGATCAGTTTCTTCATGACGACTCCTCTCGTCGTTTGCTCCGGCGGCGCCCGATGGTAGCCACCAGCACCGCCAACACCTCGGCCCGCCGATCGTTGCGCACTTATGCGAGCTCTAACCCGCGCACCGGCGATGATTTCTCCGCTCCGCATCGGTCGATGCAACAAACCAACCGAGGGAGACAGAGATGGGCAAGATCGCAGTGCATGAGTTCATCACACTCGATGGCGTGATCGACGATCCCCGCTGGACGATGGACTATCCGTTCGATCCAAAGATGGGCCAGGCGATCGCCGGGATCATGGGCACCAGCCAAGGGCTGCTCCTCGGACGCCGCACCTACGAGATGTTCGCGCCCGCCTGGTCGACCCGCACCGCCGAGGACGACCCCGGTGCGCCGTTCATGAACGAGACGACCAAGTACGTCGTGACCGGCACGCTGTCGAGCGTGGACTGGAGCAACTCGGAGATCATCGGCCCGTACAGCGCGCAGACCATCCGCGCGCTCAAGGAACGTCTCGATGGGAACCTGTACGTCAGCGGCAGCGCCACCCTGGCCCGGTCTCTGCTGAGCGACGGCCTCGTCGACGAGCTCCATCTGTTCGTGTTCCCGCTCACGCTCGGCAGTGGTCTGCGCCTGTTCCCGGAGGGTGGCGAACCGATCAAGCTGGCGCTGGGGGGATCAGAGGCCTACGACAGCGGCGTTCTGCACCTCACCTACACGCCCGCTGCGTAGCCAAAAGCCGGGGCGGTCGTGCCGTGCAAAAGCCGGGGCGGTCGTGCCGTGCATAAGAATGTCGGCATGACCGACTTCCCCGATACGCACCGCGACCTCCTGGACGCGCAGGTCGCCTCGCTGGCCACGATCGGCCGGGACGGCTTTCCCCAGGTGACCGAGCTCTGGTTCTTGCACGACGAGGGCGAGATCAAGCTCTCCCTCAATACCGCCCGGCTGAAGACCCGCAACCTCCAGCGCGACCCCAAGTGCAGCCTGTTGGTCCTCGATCTGCAGAATCCCTACCGATACCTCGAGGTTCGTGGGACGGCACGCATCGAGCCCGACGATGACCTCACCTTCGCACGCAAGCTCGGCGCGAAGTACGACACGGAGTTCTGGGCCCACGACGGACCCGGGGAGAGCCGTGTCGTGATTACGGTAGAGCCGGTCAGGATTCGCACCTGGCCGCCTGAATAGTCAGCGCCCGATGCGGGCAACAGTAGGCGTATGCGCCCCGGTCGCGCGCTTGTTGTGGTCTGCCTCGCTGTGTTGGGTG
>DATIEI010000075.1:0-10448 GCA_035455845.1 Solirubrobacteraceae bacterium | reverse complement strand
CCTCGGGCACGACTCGGCACGCTACGTCGGCGTGCTTGCGCCGGGATGAACCCGGAGCGAGCGCAGCACGTGACCGATCACGGCCAGCTGCCGCCGGCGCTCCGAGCGCGGGCCTGACACCACGACGTACAGGCAGAACGGCCGGCCGGCGGCGGTGAAGAAGTGCTGGGTCCCGGCCTGACCGGGGCGAGGGTGGGCCAGGCCGCGGGAGCTGAAGCCGACGGGATCGAGCGTCGTTGGCACGCGGCGCGCCGCGAACAGCCCCTCGCCGGGTTCGAGGCCCGCGCCGGGCCGATACTCGGTCAGCACGATGAACGAGCCGCCGCTGGGCATGACCGCCGTGCTGTGGTCGCCGAACTCGCCGTCGTCGAGCGGGAGCTGGAAGTCGCCGGCGTGGAGGGTGGCGCCGCCGGCCGGGCGCTTGAACACGCGGCCGCTCCAACCCCGGGGCAGGTCGATCCGCAGTCCGTGCGCCTCGAGGACGCTCATGACAGCGCGAGCGCGAGGACGAGCATCCCGGCCTGAGCGGCCAGGGCACCCCATCTGGCCGGACCCCGCCACCGAGCCAGGGCACGGTGGAAGTCGATCAACTGGCGCTGGCTGCGCACGCCCGCGGCCGCGAGCGGAGTGAGGCCACGCACCGCCCCGTAGCAACCGAGTATCAGGGCGCCGGACCCGGTGCTCGCCGTGAGGAAGGCGGCAAGCAGCGCGACGTAGGTGGCCGCGCTCGAGACGATCGTGGTCACGCCGAGCCCGAGCTGGGCCCCGTAGCCCGCGCCGTACACCCAGCCCCGGTACCGGTCGAGCCAGCGCTCGTCGACCTGGCGCCGAGGGCCCGGCACGCCGCGGGGAAGCCCGTCCAGCACGACCGCGACCGCGATCGCCGCCGCCAGCACCGCGGGCGTGCCGTGCGCGGGCAGCACGACCCCGCCCAGCGCGCCCAGCAGGGCGCCCGCGCCGGCGCCGGCCGCGGTGGCGCCGACCAGGAACGCGCTCACCGTGATCCCCCAATGAGAACGCCGGCCCCGCTGCCCGAGCGGGGTGATGCTCGCGAGCATCGACTCGCCTCAGGGGGACCAGGCCGCCGCCACCGCCGCCGTGACCGCGGCCGCGCAGCCGAGGACCAGCACGGCGGTCAGACGCGCGCCTCCGCCGAGGCGCCGCCGTCAGGCGCCCCCGACAAATACAGGCTCGGGTGGTCTGGCCCGATCCCCGCCGCCGCGAGCCGCTCGTCGACCCCGCGCTGCTCCTCGACCGCGTCGCCGACCAGCGAGGCGAGCGCGTCCCATGTCGTCGCGACCCCCTCGCCGCGGATCTCGCCGTCCTCGACCAGTACGAAGTACGGCGAGCCCGGGACCGCGTAGTCCTCCCAGGCCTCAGACGACATGACCACCGGCACGGTGGCCGGCGCGATCGAGCGGAGCTTCGATCGCTGTTCGCGGTCGAGGCCGCGAGTGACGATCATGGGCTGCAGGCGGTGGGGCAGCGCCTGTTCGCCGAGCGTCCCCCAGAACCGGGCGCAGCTGCTGCAGCCGCCGCTCAGGAAGGCCAGCAGGGTCGGCGCTCCGTTCAGGCTCAGCTTGATCGCATCGCCGGTCGGGGTGACGCCGGCGATCTCGGGCGCCGAGGCCTCGCGGCGGGCAGCGGCCGGAGGGTCAGGAAGGCGCGGCGGCTCGGCGCCCTCGGGACCGAGCCGGCGCAGGATCTCGGCGTGGCTGCGCAGCAGCGCGGCCACGAGCACGACCAGGAGCACGAGGAGCACGGTCTCGATCGACACGATCGCGAGCACTACGCCCCTCCGCCGCCGGGAAGTTGCCTGGCCAGCCCCTGCAGGCACGGGTTCTCGTGCGTGCAGGTCCGGTTGTCGACCATCTCGGTCGCGTTGCAGTTCATGCCGGGCACGGTGGCCGGGTTCCGGCAGAGCACGAGCCGGCAGACCACCTCGGTGGTGCCGGCGATCTGGGTGTTGCACTGCCCATAGCGGAAGTGATTGCAGTCGACGGCGCGGTTGTGGCAGTCGCCGCCGGCACACTGGCAGCCGCCGGGAAACACCGTGCCGGGGATCCGGTTGCAGTCGATGTAGTAGCGCGCGCCCTGCCCTTCGCACAGACCCCTCCCGCGGTAGCTCGTGCACTTCCACCAGCCGGCAATGTAGGTGTTGGGCGGGCACGCGTTGTTGCCCTGCTCGATCTCGCAGCAGAACGCGGTGTAGCCGTCGGTGCACTTGCTGCCGTGCGGGCAGTCAGTCGGCGCGATCACTCCCCACGCCGTCCCCGGCCGGATCAGGTAGCGGACCGGCGCCACCGCGAACGCGGCCCCCGCCACCGCGGCTCGGGAAAGCGCCCCACGCCGCGATGTGCGCCGCGCCAGCAACTCGCCGACCGCCTCGAGGACGCTCATTCGCCGCTCCAGGCTGCCCATGCCGCCGGCAGCTGCGTGTAGAGCACGAGGGTGGCGTACAGGCCGCCGGCGATCCCGACGACGAGCACCACCGCTGTGGGTGCGGGCCGTCCGAGCACCCAGCCGAGCCCGCGAGGACCGGCGAGCGCCGCTCCCAGGGCCAGCGCGCCCAGTAGCTCGCTGGCGATCACGTGGGCTAGCGACACCGGTAAGTCGTTATCTCCAAAACACCCGCACGGAACGCCGCGCCGCATGAGGAGGACGGCGACCAACGAGAACCCGCCGTACACGACCGCCAGCCCGACCGCGAGCGGCCGGCTGGGAACCAGCGCGCAGGCGGCTCCGAGGGCAATCTCGCCGCAGGCCAGCCCGCGGACGGCCCAGGGACTCATCCGAAGGGCAGTGGCGGCCACCACCGGGGAGCGCAGCTTGAACACGCCCGCCGCGCACAGAATCAGCGAGGCGACCAGGAAGGGGGGCGCGAGCGCCTGCGTCATTTGCTCAGCTCCTCGGCTCGGCGCTCGAGGACGGTCGTCGCGGCGCTGGCCGGATCGATCTCGCGCGCCACCACCCGGTCGAGCAGCGATTGCACCTCGGGATCCTCGCGGATCGAGGCCTCGAGCTCGCGGCGCATGCGGAACGCGGCCAGCCCCACCACCTCGTTCATCAGGTTGCGCCGCCGGCGCTCGGACAGGGTCCCCTCGGCCTCCACGTAGGCGTGGTGCCCGGCCATCTTCTCGGCCAGCTCCTCGATTCCCTCGCCCCGGACCGCCTCGGTCTTGATGATCGGCACCTTCCAGCCGTCCTGGGGCCCCAGCGCCAGCACATTCTTGATCTCTCGCACCATCGTGTCGGTCAGCGGGTGATCGGCCTTGTTGACCACGATCACGTCGGGGATCTCCATCACGCCCGCCTTGAGCGCCTGGATCGAATCGCCCGACCCTGGCATTAACACGAGCACGACCGTATCGGCGTGGTCGATGATGTCGACTTCGCCCTGACCGACCCCGACGGTCTCGAGCATGATCACGTCCCGGCCGGCGGCATCCATGAGCAGCGCGGCCTGGAGCGAGGCCTCGCTGAGGCCGCCCAGGGCGCCCCGGCTGGCCATCGAGCGGATGAACACGCCGGGATCGAGGAAGTGGTCGGAGAGCCTGATCCGGTCGCCGAGCAGCGCGCCCTGGGTGAACGGCGAGGTCGGGTCGATCGACAGGACCGCCACCGTCCGCTCCCGCTCGCGCTCGAGCTTGATCAGCGCGCCCAGCAGGGTCGATTTCCCCGCCCCGGGCGGCCCGGTGAAGCCGAACACCGCGGCCCGTCCGGTGCGCGGATAGACCTCCCTGACCAGTGCCCAGACCTCAGGGTCGTCGTTCTCGACCAGCGCAATGACGCGCGCGAGCGCCCGACGGTCGCCGGCGAGGAGGCGTTGGGCAAGCGATTCGTCGGCGCCGGGCATCCGTCGGCCCCAATCATGCCAGGGGTCCCACGCGGATCGTCGACTACGTAGGATCTCGGCCGTGCAATCCGTGAGCACCGAGCAGCTCGAGCGCACTGCGCCGGTTGCAGTGCCGCCGCTGGTCCGCGAGGGTCCGCCGCCTCTGCACGGCGGCCCGCTGACCTTCCTGCGCTTCGCCCGCGAGCACCGCATGCTCAGGCCGGGCTACGCGGTGCTGATCGCGCGCTGGGCCTGGCTCAAGCTGCGCTGGCGCGGGCGCCTGCAGACCGACGGGCTGTGCTTCGTGTGCCCGGGGGTCAAGTTCGAGATCGGCCGCGATGCGTGCGTGAAGCTCGGCCGGTGGTCGTGGATCGGCCACCGCTGCAAGATCCGCGTGCACGAGGGGGAGTTCTCGCTCGGCGCGAAGTCGGTGATGGGCCAGGAATGCACGGTCTCGGCCTACCAGCACGTGGCGATCGGCCGCGAATGCATCATCGCCGACCGGGTGATGATGATCGACTTCGATCACGGGATGGTCGAGACCGAGCGGCCGATCCGCGAGCAGGGGATCTACAAGCGCGATGTGGATGTCGGCCACAACGTGTGGATCGGCTACGGCGCCTGCGTCCTGCGCGGCGTCTCGGTGGGCGAGAACGCGGTGATCGGCACGAGCGCGGTGGTCACCGCCAACGTGCCGGCCAATGCCGTCGTGGCCGGGATCCCCGCGCGGCTGATCCGGATGCGCAAGGCCCCGCGGACGTTCCGCTGGGCGTAGCCTGCTCGAGAAACCGGACGTATTTTCCGGTTTCTCATGCAGCCTCTCGGCACACCGCCAGGAAGTCGAGCGCGCGGGGCAAGCGGTCCGGCCGGAGCACGAAGTCCCGGCTCGAGATCGCCGGCGTGAAGCGGTCGTAGAACCGCTCGGTGAGTCCGAGACGCTTGTGCACGCGGTCCCACCCGAACCGCAGGGCAATCTCGTGCGCGCGCAGCATCCGGGCATGGAACAGTCCGACCAGCTCGACGCGCGGAAATGCTGTCCGACAGAGCGACTCGAACTCCTCCACTCGGTACTCCCGCAGGTGCCAGGGGTTGTCGGACTTCGCCGCCCCTGGTGGCGCCAACGTGAGCACGTTCGGCGTGGAGACGTATGCCACGCCACCCGGGCGCAGGATCCGCGCAAAGTGCGCCAACACCGCGGCCGGATCCACCACGTGCTCGATCGTCTGGAGAAACACCACCGCATCGAACGAGCCGGGCTCCCCGTACGTCTCGACCGCGCCCCACTCGAATGAGAGCCCGGGGCGGGTGTACCGCAGCCGCGCGTGCTCGTGAGCCTCCGGGTTACCGTCCACCCCCACGACCGAGCCCGCGGTGCGCGCCAGGACGCTGGACCCATACCCCTCGCCGCAGGCCATGTCCAGGACGGCCCCGCCGGCCACCCGCTCGGCGATCCATTCGTACACGGCCAGATGCCGTCGGTACCAGTAGTTCTCGGCCGGGACGTCGGGGAGCGTCCGTTCGCCCGTGAGCTCGAGCGGCGGGACGCCCGGCGGCTGGTTCTGCTGGACGTATGAGTTCACGGGCGGGTCGACAGGGTAATGTGCCCCCCGCCATGGAGGGAGTGCGGACGGCGGACGAGATTCGCGATGTGAACACCCGCTATCACGATGTGGCCGCCTCGAGCTACGACTCCAAGTGGGGCATCGACTTCGGCGAGGTGGGCCAGGCCCAGGTGGTGGGCAAGCTGCGAAAGGTGCTCGGCGCGGCACTCGATCGCGGCTTCGAGCGCTCGCTCGAGGTCGGCGCCGGCACCGGCTACTTCAGCCTCAACCTCCTGCGCGCCGGGGTCGTCGGCGAGGCGACCTGCACCGACATCTCACCGGGCATGGTTCGCACCCTGACCGCCAACGCCAAGCGCCTCGGCCTGACCGTCGAAACCGCCCGGGCCGACGCTGAGTCCCTGCCATTCGCCGACGCCAACTTCGACCTCGTCCTCGGCCACGCCGTCCTGCACCATCTGCCTGACCTCGAGCGCGCGTTTCGCGAGTTTCATCGCGTGCTCGAGCCAGGCGGCTACGTCGTGTTCGCCGGCGAGCCATCGCGCTTCGGCGACAGGCTGGCCGCCTTCCCCAAGCGTGGCGCGACCGCCGTGGCCCCGCTGTGGCGCCGGGCACTCCGGGCCGCGCCACCCCCGGCCCCCGACCAAAATGGCTCATCTAACGGGAGCGATGACCACGGGCTCGAGCGAATGGTCGACATCCATGCGTTCGCCCCGGGCGATCTGGCAAAGCTCGCCCGCGCGGCCGGGTTCACGAACATCAAGGTGCGCGGCGAGGAGCTCCTGGCCAACTGGTTCGGGTGGTTCAACCGCTCGCTCGAGGCGAGCGCCAACCCGGATGACGTGCCGATGCTCTGGCGCCAGTACGCGTTTCGCGGCTACCTGCTGCTCCAGCGCGTGGACCAGCGGTTGCTCGAGCCCCGGCTGCCGCCCGCGATCTTCTACAACCTGCTGCTCGCGGCCCGGGCGTAGACTCGCAGGGCGAGATGCCCGAAGGCGACTTCCCGCTGTTCCCGCTGGGCATCGTGGCATTGCCCGGCGAGTTGATCCCGCTCCACATCTTCGAGGAGCGCTACAAGACGATGATCAACGAGTGCCTCGAGCGCGAGCACGAGTTCGGGATCGTGTGGCTATCCGACGACGGGCTGCGCGAGGTCGGCTGCGCGTGCGCGATCGACCAGGTGCTCGAGCGCCTGGAGGACGGGCGGATGAACCTCCTGGTGCGCGGCACCCGGCCTATCCGGGTGCTCGAGCGACTCGGCCACCTCCCGTATCCGGCCGGCGTGATCGAGTTCGTAGAGGATCGCGAGGACACGCCCGATCCGGACCTGACGCAGGCCGCCCACGAGGCCTACGCCGAGCTGGTCAAGCGCGCCACCGACCGCGACCCCGACGCCGAGGAGCTGGCCGGGATGAGCGCCTATGCGATGGCCGCGACCGTCGACTTCGGACTGGACGCCAAGCAGGGCCTGCTCGACATGCGCTCGGAGAACGCTCGGCTGCGCCTGGTGACCCGGCTGTTCCGCGCCGCGATCAAGCGTCTCGAGCTGGTCGACCGCGTCCAGGAACGGGCGCAGTCAAACGGGAAGGTGAGGTTTGGGGCCGCTTAGCTGATGGGCGAGCCTGGGTGCCTCTCTGAGCTCGCCTTTGCCGTTGAGCGAGCTCAGAGAGGCACCAGGCGAAGACCCTACGCGTTGTAGATGACCATCGCGCCGCCGAACACGATGCAGTAGATCCCGAACGGGATCAGGTTGTTGGTCTTGAAGTAGCGCATCAGGAAGTGCACCGTGATCACCGCGGTGATGGCTGCGGCGATCGCTGCGACCACCGCCTGGCCACGGATGCCGGCGCCGAGCGGCCCCGTGAGGTCGGTGAACTTGTACAGTCCGGCAAGGAGGATCGGCGGGGTGGCGAGCAGGAAGGCGAACCGGGCCGCGTCCTCATTGTCGAGCCCGCGCACCAGGCCGGTGGCCATCGCCATCCCGTCGCGGCTGATACCGGCGATCAGCGCCGTGCTCTGGGCCACGCCGATCACGCCGGCCTCGCGGTACTCGAGGGTGTCCAGGCGGCGTCCGCCGTCGCGCTTCGTGCCCTCGCGCTCGGCGAGCGACCGCACTTCCGCGCGACGGCGAAAGCGCTCGGCAGCGATCAGGATGAGCCCGTTGATGACCAGGAAGATCGAGGCGGCGAACGGCTTGGCCAGCGCCACGCGGACCGGGTGCTCGAGCAGCACGCCGAGGATCCCGACGGGGATCGTCGCGACGATGATCAACCAGGCCAGGCGCTCGGTTGAGGTCTCGACCTTGCGCTTACGCAGCGTGGCGAAGAAGGCAACCACGACCTCGACCCAGGTGCGCCAGAAGTAGATCAGCAGGCCAACGGCGCTTCCTACGTGGAGCATGACCACGAAGGCCAGCCACGGAGACTCCGACTGGGACTGCCAGGCGACGATGTTGTCCCAGCCGAACAGGTTGGGGAAGATCACCGTGTGGCCGAGGCTCGAGATCGGGAACAGTTCGGTCACGCCCTGGAGGACGCCGAGCACGATCGCCTGACCGTAGGTGATGAGGCTTTGAGCGGCGGTGATGAGCACGAGCGGTGGAAGGTAGCGGGACTTCTAATTGGACGGCGCGGCTAAGAAGTTCCTCAGGCGCTGAGGCCACACGGATCAGCTGCAGCCTGCACTACAAATAACTCCAACTGGGCCAGTTCCTTGTGCGCGCGAGCCGCAGTGTCAGGGAATGTGAATGTGCCGTTCTGCACTTTCACCGTGTAGGAGAACACGCTCTGCGCGCTGGGCCGGAGTCGAAGGCCCGCCTTGGCATCGGCGTCGAGGCTTCTCGCCAGGTCCCGCGCCTGGAGCAGGAGTCGATCGGGCAGGGACTTCGGCTTGCCGCCGTTGCAGGTGATCGTTCCGGCGTCGTTGACCAGCAGGGTCAGCTTCTGGCCGGGACCGGTGCGGGTGACCTGGAACAGGTCGGGCGACTGGACGTCGAGCCCACAGGCAGCCAGCACCGCGACCGTGGCGAGCGCTGCGGCCGCGGTCCTCATGCGGCGTCGACGACGACCGCCGCCCCGCCGCGGCGCGGATCCCCTCCCCCACTGAACCGTCCCTCGCGGTCGCGCGCTGCCGCCTGCACGCCGCCGAAGAAGAGGTTCAGCTCCCGGAAGCGGCCGATCGCCCGGCCCGCCCGCTCGAGCGGCGCGGTGTCGATCCCGGGCTCGGCGTACACGACGCCGTCCTCGAAGTGGACACGCGGAGCCTGGACGGCGTCGCCCGCGGCCATCCCGTCGTCGACCACCCGGATGACCGTCTGCAGGATCGCCGAGCGGATCCGGTTCGATCCGGCGCTGCCGAGGACGAGCTCGGGTGCGCCATCGCGCAGCACCGCGGTCGGCGACATCATGCTCGGCATCCGGCGCCCCGGCGGATGGCGGTGAAAGCCGAGCGGGTTCAGGTCCTGCTCGCCGAGCATGTTGTTCAGGTGCAGCCCCGTGCCGGGGACGACCACGCCCGAGCAGGACCCGTTCGATGAGGTCACCGAGCAGGCCCACCCTTCGCGGTCGAGCACGGCCACGTGGGTGGTCGAGCCGAGCGGGGTGCGCCGGGCCATGAACCGCCGGACGAATGAAGGGTCGTCGAGTCCCTCGAGGAACTCCGGGGTGCGCTCGGACTGGGTGCGCTCCATGGTCTCGACGACCCGCGCAACATCGGGCGAGCCGTCGCAAGCACCGAGCAGCGCGAGCGCGTGCGCGATCAGGATCCCGCCGGCCGAGGGCGGCGGATTGGTCACCACGTCGCGGCCGCGGTAGCTCGCCCGGATCGGCTCGCGGTCGACCACCGCGTATCCGGCCAGGTCAGACGCGCTGACGATCCCGCCCCGCTCGGCCAGCCACTCGACGATCGCCGCGGCGATGTCCCCGGTGTAGAACGGCGCGGGTCCCTCCGCCCCCAATCGCTCGAGCGCCTCGGCGAGCTCGGGCTGGCGCACCACGTCGCCCGCCTTCACCACCCGTCCCTCCGGAGCGAACAGCGCGGCGCATTCGGGCGTGGACGTGACGATTCCGGCCAGGATCTCGATCACGTAGGCCTGTGGCTCGTTCATCTCCACGCCCTCGCGGGCCAGCCGGGCGGCGGGGCCGACCAGGTCGGCCAGCGGAATCCGTCCGAAGCGGGTCGACGCCTCGCACACCCCGGCCGCCATGCCGTAGGTGCCCACCGAGGCGGGCCCGATGTTGAACACCTGGATGGCGTCGCCGAACGAAACGCTGACCGGCACCAGTTCGGCCCTGGCGCCGGCGTCCACTCCGCGGCCCGCCGCCTCGACGAAGAAGTCGAGCAGCACCGGCTCGCCGCTCGGGTCGACCACCAGCATGTATCCGCCCGCGCCCAGGCTGGTCAGGAGCGGCTCGCAGGCGAACGCGGAGAGCATGGCGGCCAGCGCGGCGTCGACCGCGTTGCCGCCCTCGCGCAGAACGTCCGCACCGGCCTGAGCGGAGCGCGGATGGCCCGCGGCGACTACGCCGAGCGGCTCGGCCGCCACAGCTGAGACCGCCTATCTACGGGGAATGAATTCCGGGACGTCGAGGTCGAGCGTACTCGAGCGCTGGCGCACGCGGCTGACCCGCGGCTCGCCGGCCGGCTCGCGCAGGGCGCTACGGTCCTCGCGCCGGGCTTCGCCAACGTCGGCCCGCTCGGGTTGGCGCAGCCGCGGGCGGCCGTCGCCATAGCCGGTGGCGATCACCGTGACCCACACGTTGTCGGTGAGCTTCTCGTCGACCATCGCCCCGAAGATGATGTTGGCGTCGGGGTGGGCGGCCTCGGCAACGGCACGGGCCGCCTCGTTGACCTCCCACAGCGACAGGTCGGGGCCACCGGTGATCGAGAGCAGAATCGAACGCGCTCCCTCCATGCTCGTCTCGAGCAGCGGCGAGGCCACCGCGTGCTCGGCCGCCTCGACCGCGCGGCGCTCGCCGGCGCCCATGCCGATCCCGAGGAGCGCATTACCGGCGCCGGACATGATTGTCCGCACGTCGGCGAAGTCGAGGTTGATC
>DATIEI010000074.1:0-2260 GCA_035455845.1 Solirubrobacteraceae bacterium | reverse complement strand
TGGGCGCCGACATCCAGGGCATCGGCTCGAACGTGCTCACGGTCCACGGCCAGGCGGAGCTGCACGGCTGCCGCCACGAGATCGCCCCCGACCACATCGAGATCGGCTCGTTCATGGCGCTGGCCGGCGTGACCGGCGGCGAGCTCACAGTCAAGGACACCAGGCCCGAGGACCTGCGGATGATCCGCCTGGTGTTCGAGCGCCTGGGCCTGCGCACCGAGCAGCGAGGCGCCGACATCATCGTGCCCGGAAACCAGCGGCTGGTCATCCGCAACGATGCCGGCGAGTACATCCCCAAGGTCCAGGACGGGCCGTGGCCCGCCTTCCCGGCCGACTTGACCAGCGTGGCGACCGCACTGGCCACGCAGGCCGAGGGCTCGGTGATGATCCACGAGTGGATGTTCGAGAACCGGCTGTTCTTCGTGGACAAGCTGGTCCTGATGGGCGCAGCGATCACGATCTGCGATCCGCACCGCGCGATGGTCGTGGGACCCCGCCGGCTGACCGGCCAGCGGGTGGACTCACCGGACATCCGGGCCGGAATGGCGATGCTGATCGCCGCGCTGGCCGCCGAGGGCGTCACCGAGATCGGCAACGTACGCCACATCGACCGGGGATACGAGCGCATCGACGAGCGGCTGCGCGACCTCGGCGCGCGAATCGAGCGCGAAGATGACGTGCCCGTCTCCGTCTGACGGGCACAGCCCCGCCAAGCGTTAACTGACACATTCTTGGGCGATGGCCGATCGTCTGCCCAGCGGAACGCGGGACTTCCTGCCCGACGAGATGCGGGAGTTGCGCGCGATGACCGACCGCGTCCGCGCCGTGTTCGAGCGAGCAGGCTACGGCGAGGTGTACACGCCGGCGCTCGAATACGAGGCCACGTTCACGCGAGCGCACATGGACTCCGGCCGCCCGGCGTACCGCATGTTCGACGAACACGGGAACGTGCTCGTGCTCCGATCGGACATGACCGTGCCGATCGCCCGTGTCGTGTCCACCCGCTACCACGACGCCGAGCCGCCCCTGCGCTTCTGTTACTTCGCCCATGCCTACCGCGGGGTGCGGCCCCAGCGGGGGCAGTCGCGAGAGTTCCTGCAGGCCGGGATCGAGCTGATCGGCGCCGAGAGCCCGCAGGGCACGGCGGAGGTTCTGACGATCCTGTGCGATGCGCTCGACGCGGCGGGCCTGCAGACCTACCGCGTCGGACTTGGCGATGCCGCGCTGTATCCGAACCTGCTGGACCGTCTGCACGTCGGTGACCCGGATCGCCGCGAGCGGATCCTCACCGAACTCGCGGATGGCGACTTCGTCGGGCTCCAGCGCGAGGTCACCGCGCTCGAGCTGAGCGCCGACGACGCGGCGCTGCTCCTGACCGTGCCCCAGACCCGGGGCGGCCCGGAGGTTCTGCACGCTCTCGAGGGCCCGCTCGAGCATGCCGCCACCGGGATGCGCGCCGTCCATGCCCTGCTCGCGCCGAACATCGCGCAGCGGATCATCTTCGACCTCGGCCTGGTCCGCGGCCTCGGCTACTACACCGGCGCGGTGTTCCAGGTCTATGACCCGGCGTACGGCGTTCCGATCGGGATCGGCGGTCGCTACGACGATCTGCTCGGCCAGTTCGGCCGGCCTCTCCCCGCGGTGGGGTTCTCGCTCAACGTCGAGCGGCTGCACATCGCGTTGACCAGCGAGGAGCGCGGGCGACCGACATGAATGCCCTCCGTATCGCGGTCCCGAGAGGGGCCCTGTTCACCGAGACGCTCGATCTCCTCGACCAGCTCGGGATCACAACCGCAGACGTCCGAACCAACGACCGCAAGCTGCTGTTCGACGAGGCCGGCATCATCACGATGCGCCCCTCGGACGTTCCCACCTACGTGGAAGCCGGCGCGGCCGACCTCGGCATCACCGGCAAGGATGTGCTGCTCGAGCAATCCGAGCGCGACCTCTATGAGCTGGTCGACCTTGGCTATGGGGCGTGCACGATGGTGCTGGCCACGGTGGCCGGAGCTGACCCCGCGGCCGAGGCGCTCCGGCGCCTGGGCGTGATGCGGATCGCCACGAAATACCCGCGGATTGCCACCCGCCACTTCCTCGAGACGGGCCGGCAGGCAGAGATCGTCGAGGTCAAGGGGTCGGTCGAGCTGGCGCCCCTGACCGGACTGGCCGAGGGCATCGTCGACCTCACGGCCAGTGGGACGACGCTCAGGGAGAACGGTCTGGTCATACGCGAGGAGATCGCTCGGAGCACGGCCCGGCT
>DATIEI010000073.1:0-16563 GCA_035455845.1 Solirubrobacteraceae bacterium | reverse complement strand
GAAAGGAGATCGGCAATGACTATCGATGATGGATTGGTCCCCACGCGGGCCGAGGCGATCGTCGAGTTCCTCGAAGGAGAGGGCGTGAGCTACGAGCTGATCGAGCACGAGCCCACCCTGAGCGCGGCGGCCGAAGCGCGGACGACGCATCACCCCGCCGACCAGGTGGCCAAGACGATCGTCCTACACGACGACAGCGGGTATGTGATCGCGGCGATCCCCGCCTGCGAGCGCCTCGATCTGCAGAAGCTTCGCAAGTTGCTCGGAGCCACCCGCCACCTGCGGCTGGCGGGCGAGGACGAGATCGCCCGCGAGTTCCCGTCGCTCGAGGTCGGCGCGGTGCCACCGTTCGGGCCGATGGTGCCGGCGGCCGAGGTGATCGATCGCGCACTGCTCGACCAGGAGCGGATCCTTTGCCCGGCCGGTGATCACCGCCACTCGGTGACGCTTGCTCCCCACGACGTGGTGCGAATTACCGCGGCCACGATCGCGGACATCTGTCAGGACTAGCGCGCCGGATGCGGTTGGCCGGTCGCCCCCCCGCCGGGGTGGCGGCCGGCCGGAACCGCAGTCGGCTACTCAGGCAGCGGTCGGGGTGATCCTGACCGGCTCCTTCTTCGCCTCCTTGGGCAGCGGGATCGTCACTTCGACGACGCCGTCATGAGTCGTTGCCTTGATCTCCTTGGCATCGACTCCCTGGGGCAACGTCATCGAGCGTGAGAAGGATCCGTAGCGGCGCTCACGCCGCACGTAATTCTTCTCTTTCTCCTCCGTGCTCTCCCGATGCTCACCCGAGACCGTGAGGATGTCGTCCTCGACCTCGAGTTTGACCTCCTCGGGTTTGATCCCGGGCAGGTCGGCGCGCAAGACCAGATGGTCGTCCTCGCGCACGACGTCGATCGCCGGCGTCCACGCGCGCTCGTGACCACCCAGCCACTCGTCGAACAGGCGGTCGAAGCGCGACCGCATCTCGCCGAGCTCCCCGAATGGGTCCCAACGCGTCAGTGTTCCAGGCATGACTCACCTCCTTTCTAGGTCTGTCGGGCTGTGTCAGACGCTAATCCCGGTTGGCCGCCTCGACATCGGGGTGCACACGTGGGATGGATAAGTAGTAACTCCGGGTTTTTCCACCCCGCGGCCCGCGATCCACCCGGATGCGGGAGGACTCCGCGGATGATGGTCTTGCAGGCAAACCTGCTCACACCCAAATGGAGGGCCTGCTATGGCCATTATCGAGTCAACCACGTACGCGCCGCCTGGGGAGACCGATAGCCCGGTTCCGCTCAGGGAGCGATACGAGAACTTCATCGGCGGTGAATGGATCGCCCCGACCACCGGTGAGTACCGCGACAACCTGACTCCAGCCACCGGCGAGGCGTTCTGCGAGGTCGCGCATTCCGGCGCGCAGGACATCGAACTCGCGCTTGACGCGGCCCATGCCGCCAAGGACGACTGGGGCCGCCGCTCGCCGGCTGAGCGCGCCGGGGTCCTCAACCGGGTCGCCGACGCGATCGAGGAGAACCTCGAGATGCTGGCGGTCGCGGAGAGCTACGAGAACGGCAAGCCGGTGCGCGAGACGCTGGCGGCCGACGTCCCGCTCTCGGCCGACCACTTTCGCTATTTCGCCGGGGCCGTGCGCTCGGAGGAAGGACGGATCTCCGAGATAGACGAGCACACTTACGCCTACCACTTCCACGAGCCGCTCGGCGTGGTCGGGCAGATCATCCCGTTCAACTTCCCGCTGCTGATGGCGGCCTGGAAGATCGCGCCGGCACTGGCGGCCGGTAACTGCACGGTGATCAAACCCGCGAGCCCGACGCCGTGGTCGATCCTCAAGTTGATGGAGGTGATCGGCGACGTCGTTCCGCCCGGCGTGATCAACGTGGTCAACGGGCCCGGCGCCGAGATCGGCAAGGCGCTGGCATCGAACAAGCGGATCGCCAAGATCGGCTTCACCGGTGAGACCGTGACCGGCCGGCTGATCATGTCCTACGCCGCGCAGAACCTCATCCCCTCGACCACCGAACTCGGTGGCAAGTCGCCGAACATCTTCTTCGAGGATGTGATGGCGGCCGATGACGCATTCCTCGACAAATCCGTCGAGGGCCTCGTGCTCTACGCGTTCAACAAGGGCGAGGTATGCACCTGCCCGTCACGCGCCCTCATCCACGAGTCGATCTATGACGAGTTCATGGATCGCTGCCTGGCGCGTATCGCTCAGATCAAGCAGGGCGACCCGCTCGATCGCGAGACGATGATCGGCGCGCAGGTCTCCACGGCACAACTCGAGAAGATCGAGAGCTACGTCGCGATCGGCGTGAACGAAGGTGCCGAGGTGCTGATCGGAGGTCACCGTACGCCACTGGGCGGACGGCTGAGTGGTGGCTATTACTTCCAGCCGACCGTTCTCAAGGGCCACAACAAGATGCGCGTCTTCCAGGAGGAGATCTTCGGTCCGGTGCTCGCGGTGACCACCTTCCGAGATGAGGCCGAGGCCCTGGAGATCGCCAACGACACGATGTACGGTCTCGGCGCCGGGGTGTGGAGCCGAGACGGCAGCCGTGCGTTCCGAATGGGCCGCGCAATCAAGGCCGGTCGCGTGTGGACCAACTGCTACCACCAGTACCCGGCGCACGCCGCTTTCGGTGGCTACAAGAGCTCCGGGGTCGGACGCGAGAACCACCGGATGATGCTCGAGCACTACACGCAGACCAAGTGCCTGCTGGTCAGCTACGACCCGAACCCGATGGGGTTCTTCTAGAGATATGGGCGTTCACCCACCTGCAGTTCAGGCCACTCCAGCGGCCCTCGAGGCGATCCGTCGTCTCGAGGCCGCCCACGGGCCGCTGATGTTCTTCCAGTCGGGGGGGTGCTGCGACGGCACCTCCCCGATGTGCCTGAAGGACGGCGAGATCGCGCTTGGACCGGGCGACCTGCGGCTGGGCGAGATCGGCGGCGCTCCCTTCTACATCGACGCCGAGCAGTACGAGCGGTGGGGGAGACCACGCTTCGAGATCGACGTCCGCCCCGGGGCGGCCGAAGGCTTCTCACTGGAGGGCGTCGACGGCATTCACTTCGTGACCCGGAGCTAGCGGCCGCTAGACGACTCGACCGTCGACCAGATGCACGACACGATCGGCTCGTCGCGCCACGGCGGGGTCGTGGCTGACCACGAGCACCGTCATCCCATGATGCTGCCGGATCGAGGCGAGGAGGTCCAATGCGCGGGCGGCGCTGTCGGAATCCAGGGCACCGGTCGGTTCGTCGGCGAGCAGCAGGCGGGGATGGTTGGCGAGCGCCCTCGCCAGCGCCACCGCCTGGCGCTGACCTCCGGAAAGCTCCGACGGAAGATGCCGCGCGCGATCGAGCAGGCCCACCTCGGCGAGCAACTCGGCGCTTCGCCGGCGACGTTCTCGATGAGCCACGCCGGCGGCGAGCAGGGCCGTCTCGATGTTGCTCTGCGCGCTGAGGTAAGGCAGCAAGAGGTTGTCCTGGAACACGAAGCCGACCATCCCGCGACGGAACTCGACGGCCAGGCGCGGTTCGGGCACCGCGAGGCCGCAGACCGTGATCGTCCCGGAGTCCGGGCGGTCGAGGCTGCCGATCAGGTTCAGCAGCGTGCTCTTTCCCGAGCCGGACGGTCCGGTGATCGTGACGAACTCCGAGGCCGCGATGGCCAGAGACACACCGCGGAGCGCCTCGATTGGCCCGAATGACCTGACCACATCCGCGACGGCCACATCGGCACCACGGTCGCTGGCCACGCGGCACTCCGATCGCTGCAAGTGCCGAGGCTGCCGGGTCGACGTGAGCATGGTCGGAGTCCAACCCTAGGTGCGAGGACCGGTGGCATCCGCGCGACTTCGCGCCGTGACGATCGGGGCCGCGCTCGAGAGCTCGATCCCGGCGGCGGCGTAGGCCTCCTCCTGCTCGAGCGTCTCGCGCTCGAGCAGTGCGGTGGCGAGGGAGTCGAGCTGGGCGCGGTGGGCGCTCATCAGCTGCGTGACCTGTTCGTGGGACTCCTCGATCAGGTGACGGACCTCTTCGTCGACGAGTTGCTGGGTTTGTGGGGAGACCTCACTCGCCCCCGGGAACGGCAGGTGCCCTTCGTCGGCGATCACGGTGACTGGGCCGATGATGTCGCTCATTCCCCACACCCCGACCATGTTCCGGGCCAGCTCGGTGGCCTGCTTTATGTCGTTCTGCGCGCCGGTGGTGATCTCTCCGTACACCAACTCCTCGGCGACTCGGCCGCCGAGCGCGACCTTGAGCTTGCCGAGCAGGTAGGACCGGTCATAGCTGAACCGATCCGCCTCGGGCGCCGACAGCGTGACGCCCAGCGCGATCCCGCGCGGGATGATCGACACCTTGCGGACGGGATCGGCGCCGGGCGTGAGCATGCCGACGATCGCGTGGCCGGACTCGTGGTATGCGGTGCGCCTTCTCTCCTCCGGTGAGAGCAAGATCCGCCGCTCGCTCCCGAGCACGAGCTTCTCGAGCGCGTCGTGCAGGTCGTTCATCGTGACCTGCTGGTGCGCGCGGCGGGCCGCGGTCAGCGCCGCCTCGTTGACCACGTTGGCCAGATCCGCCCCGACCATACCGGGGGTGGTCGCCGCCAAGCGGTCGAGGTTGACGTCGTCGGAGAGCGGCACCGAGCGGGTGTGGACCTCGAGGATCTTGCGTCGGCCCACCGTGTCGGGCGGTTGCACGGCGACGCGACGGTCGAATCGCCCCGGGCGCAACAGCGCGGGGTCGAGCACCTCGGGCCGGTTGGTGGCCGAGATCACGATCACCCCGACCGAGGGATCGAACCCGTCCATCTCCGTGAGGATCTGGTTGAGCGTCTGCTCGCGCTCGTCGTGACCGCCGCCGAACCCGCCGATTGCGCCGGCTCGTGAGCGGCCGATCGCGTCGAGTTCGTCGATGAAGATGATCGCCGGTGCCGCCGTCTTGGCCTGCTGGAACAGGTCACGCACGCGCGAGGCGCCCACCCCGACGAACATCTCCACGAACTCCGAAGCCGAGATCGAGAAGAACGGGACCTGCGCCTCACCGGCCAGCGCTCGCGCCAGCAGTGTCTTGCCGGTTCCTGGTGGTCCGGTGAGCAGCACGCCACGCGGGATCCGGCCGCCGAGTCGCCGGTACTTCTGTGGGTCGCGCAGGAAGTCGACGATCTCGCTCAGCTCCTCCTTGGCCTCGTCGATTCCCGCCACGTCGTTGAACGTGACGCGCTGATCGGCCGGTTCCACCCGCTGCGCCCGTGAGCGCCCGAAGGAGGTCAATCCACCGGCGGCGCCGCCGGCCCGGCGCATGATCCAGACGAACAGCAGCACGAACAGCACGACGGGTCCGAACACGAACAGGAGGGTCACAAACAGCGAAGTCCCGGTCGAAGGCGCGGTCGCGTTGACCACCACGTCCTTGGACTGCAACAGCGCCAGCAGCGCGTTGTCGTTGGCGAACTCCGGGATCTCCGTGGTGAACTCGGTCGCCGGAGTCGCGTGGGCATCCGGGTAGCGGATCGCCCGGCGGAGTTTGCCCTGGACGCTCGTGCCCTTGGTCGCGACCGAGGTCACGTTCCCGCGCTGCACCTGCGCCAGGAACGTCGGGCTGTAGGGGATGCGCACGCGAGCCTGCCGGGCCGGGCCCCCGAGCGTTGACGCCAGCACGATGTTCATCACCAGGAACAACAGGAACGCCGTGAGCAAGCCCGCGTCCGACCACCGACGCTTCGACGGTGCGCCGCGTGGCTGGTCTGACTCAGGTTGGGGCATGAGCTTCCTTCCCAGGGCCAGACTAGGTGCGCGCGCCGGTCTGCCGCCACCGCCATTTGCCGCGGTGTGATGCGGGGTGTGACCAGGCCGGTACGCAGAGAACTACGGATTCCGCTCGCCGAGGCTGGTCCTAGCCTCAGGGCTTCAAGTTGACGATGGATTGGAGGCTCATGCCGCCGCTCGCCCGCAAGCGCCTGTTGATCGTGGCCGGCAAGGGCGGCGTGGGGCGCTCGACGGTGGCGGCTGCGCTCGGGCTCGCAGGCGCTCGGAGTGGCCTTCGAACTATCGTCGTCGAGACGGCGGGCCGCGGCGACGTCGCGGTGGCGCTTGGAGGACGCGCCGGCGAGCCGCTGACCGAGATCGAGCTCGAGCCGGGATTGCATCACCTGACGATCTCCCGCCGCCAAGCGCTCGAGGAGTACCTGCGCCAGGAGCTCCCAAGCGCGCTGCCCGCCGTCTTGCTCGCCCGCAGCCGGGCGTTCGAGCTGTTCGTCGATGCCGCGCCGGGGATGAGCGACTTGCTGACGATCGGCAAGGTGTGGGAGCTCGGCCAGCGACCCCGGCGCAAGCCGCGTGCCCGCCCGTACGACTTGATCGTCCTCGACGGGCCGGCCAGCGGACAGCTCGTCGGTCTCCTCGGCGCGGCAGAGACATTCAGCGCGATCGCGCGGATCGGCCCGATCGCCCGCCAGGCCGACACCATCGATGCCATGCTCAGGGATGCCGGCACGGTCGGCGTGATCGCCGTCGCCACGGCTGAGCAGATGGCGGTGACCGAGGCCCTCGAGCTGCGAAACGTGCTCGCGAACCGCTTCGGTCTCGGGTTCGATGGCGTCGTGGTCAACCGCCTGTTCTCGTCGCGCTTTCGTCCAGCGGAGCGGCGCGCGCTCGCCGGCGCCGCCGGCGAGCCGGCCGTCCAGGACGCGCTCTGGTTCGACGGTCGCGCGCGGGTGCAGCGGGCGCACCTGGCCCGCCTGCGGCGAGGTCTCCGCGGTGTGCCGGTCACGACGCTGCCCTTCCGGTTCACATACGAGCTCGGCCGTACGGACATCGAGGACCTATCTGCCAGGCTCGGCGGGGTTCCGGAATGAGTCGTCTGGGCGAAGCTGTGTCCGGCAAGCGTGTGGTGATCTGCGCTGGAGCCGGAGGAGTGGGGAAGACCACGGTGTCGGCGGCCATCGCGCTGGGGCTGGCCGCCTCGGGCCGGCGGGTGGCCCTGGTCACGATCGACCCGGCGCGCCGTCTCGCCGAGGCTCTGGGACTCGACTCCCTCGGCAACCGGCCGCAGCCGGTGGATGGCGCGCGATTTGGCGGCTGCGGGTTGGAGGTCCGAGGCGAGCTGTTCGCGATGATGCTCGATGCCAAGCGGACCTTCGACGAGCTGATCGACCTCCTCGCCCCGAACGCGAGCACCCGGGAGCAGATCCTGGCCAATCCGATCTACGGGCACCTGTCTACCGCGGTGGCGGGTTCCCAGGAGTACACCGCGATCGCGAAGCTGTTCGAGATCGAGCACAGCGGCGAGTACGAGGTGATCGTGCTCGACACGCCACCCTCGCGCCATGCGATCGACTTCCTGCAGGCTCCCGACCGTCTGATCGGGTTTCTCGAGGGGCGCGCGCTGGCGGCATTCCTACGACCCACCGGTCGTGCGGCTCGGGCGGCCGGTGTGATGTTCACCGCGCTTCGCCGGCTCACGGGCGTCGGCCTGCTTGAGGATCTGACTTCGTTCTTCCAGCTGCTCGCGGAGCTGCTGGATGGGTTTCGCCGCCGCGCGGCGGATGTCCAGACGCTGCTCACCGCCGGCACGAGCTCGTTCGTGATTGTCACCTCGCCCGAGCGGGCGGCGCTGGAGGAGGCGATCTTCTTCGGGGGTGAGCTCGACCGCGCCGGGATGCGCCGCTCGGCGGTGATCGTCAACCGGGTGCATCGGCTCGTGCCGGGTGAGCTCGACCAGTCAGCCACCACGTCGAGGCTGGCCGGGACGCTCGGCGCGGCGCTGGCCGAGAAGGTAGTGCGGAGTCACGCTGAGGTCCAGCGCCTGGCCCGCCGTGACCGGCACGCGCTGAAGCGGCTCCGGACCGCGCTGCATGACGACCCGATCTGCCTGCGCGATCGCGAGGCCGACGTCCACGACATCGACGCGCTCATCGATCTTCAGCGAGAGCTGTTCGACTACAACGCGGCGCGCCGGACGCCCGTCAGGGAGTTGGCGTCCCCGGCTTGCTGAGGAAGCCGCGCGCGGATCAGCGTCCCGTCTTCGCCGGATTCCAGCTCCACAGTCCCGCCCGCCAGGTACACGCGCTCGCGCATGCCGGCGAGGCCGAATCCGTCGGTGTGCGAGTCCGTGTCGAAGCCAACCCCGTCGTCTTGCACCTCGATCGTCACCTCGCCGTCGTTTGCCGTGACCGACACGCGCACCCGGCCGGCCTGGGCGTGCTTGACGATGTTGGTCAGGGACTCCTGCACCAGCCGGTAGATGGTCGTCTCGAGCTGAGGATCCAGGCCGCCGTCCTGCGATGCGACGTCGGCCAGGTTCACGTCACTGACGATCTCGAGGCCGGCGTCACGGCGCCGGTCAAGCAACGCATCGATGGCGGGAACCAGACCAAGGTCATCGAGCATCGAGGGCCGCAGGTCGGTGATGATGCCCCTGAGGTTGGCGATCTCGAGTTCGATGTCCTCGATCGCCTGTCTGATCGCCGCGTCCTTGCTGGCTTCATCGCCGCGCCCGACGATCGATGACAGCGCCACCCTCAACCCACCGAGCGATTGAAGCGTCTGGTCGTGCAGCTCTCGGGCCCAGCGGCTGCGCTCGGCATCGGAAGCGGCGATCGAGCTCCGCAACCGGTCCGCCTCCACGCTGCGGTTCAGCGCTACGGCCTGCGCGGCTGAGGAGGCGAACGTGCGCAGCAATTGCTCATCGTCGGAGCTGAACGGCGCACGCTCTGCACCCCTGTCGAACGCCACCAGCACACCGAGTCCGCTACCCCGGTGCAGCATCGGGACAAGGAGCGCGGATCGCGCCTCGGGAACACCCAGTTCCGCGGGGCCCACCCGCAGCTGGGAAGAGGCATCGGCGACGCGCGCGGGCCGTCCTCTCTCGAGGACCTGGCCCGACGTCGATCCCGCGATCGGTACGCGGAGCCCCCGGGCGCCGTCGACGTGGCCCGCGGTGGCTGCCACGACCAACTCGTCGCCTTCGCGCAGCATGATCACGATGCTGTGGGCATCGATGAGGGCTCGGCCGCGCTTGACGATCAGCTCGAACACGCGATCGAGATCGGCGGCGCCGCTCAGCGCGTCGGCGATGTCACGGGCCGCCTCGAGTGAGCGCACCGCCCGCTCGAGCTGCTCGCGGCGCTGCTCGCTGCTCTCATACAGCCGGGCGTTGTCGATCGCCGTGGCGGCCAGCTGGGCGAGGATCACAGCCGCTTCCTCGTCTCCCTCGGTGAACTCCCCGCCGCCTGCCTTTTCGGTGAGGTACAGGTTGCCCCAACCCTCGCCGCGGACGATGATCGGAACGCCCAAGAAGGTCGTCATCTCCGGATGGCCCATCGGGAAGCCGTAGCTCTGCGGGTGCTGGCCTACATGGGCAAGGCGCAGCGGACGTGGATCGTTGATGAGCACGCCGAGAACCCCGCGTCCCCGCGGAAGATCGCCGATCGCCCGATGCGTCTCCGCGTCCACTCCGACCGTGACGAAACGCTCGAGCTCTCGCCTGGACTCGTCGAGCACCCCGAGCGCGGCATATCGCGCGCCGGTGATTTCGCGAGCCTCACTCAGGATGCGGTGGAGCATCGCCTCGGTGTCGTGCTCGGCCACCAGCGCTCTGCCCACATCGAGCAGTCGCCGGATCTGATCGGCGTTACTCATGCTCATGTGTCCCCAATCTGACTATAACGCCGGGTTAGATCCCAACCTGGGAAGAATGCGTAATTAACCGCAATGCGACCGCGGTCGGCCCCGGATGTCTCGGGGGAAGGCATGGCTGAAGCTCCTCGGATGCGGCCTCGTGATCCAGAGCGGCCCGGTGTCGATCGGAACCCAGGGGTGATCCACTGTGCGGCGTGCGGGGACGTGATCGGAGTCTACGAGCCGTTGGTGCATCTACATCGGGGGCTCGCCTCGCATACCTCGCGGGCGGCCGAGCCGGGGATCTCCCCAGCTGTCGGCCGCTGCTATCACCTCGCGTGTTACGAGGCTCTTGACGAGTCCGGGGCCGCGGCCGACGAAGTCAATCCCGGCCGGGCCGGCGCGTCCTAACCGCGAAGCGCGGCACGCCAAAGCGGGGCGGGTCCGTATTTCTCCGCAGCGCCTTGGGTGCGCTCACCCGATGGTGCGGGCGACCGGGCCGAGCACCATGTGATGCGTCGATCACAAGGAGATACAGATGGCCACCACCACCTCAGAGCCGACCTCGTCCGCAAGCGCTGTCCCCCATTACCGCGCGGCCGTTGTCCATGACTTCACGGCGCCGCTCACGCTCGAAGACGTCCCCCGGCGAGAGCTCGAACCGGGCCAGATCCGGGTCAAGGTGGAGGCGTCCGGACTGTGCCACACCGACATTCACGCCGCCCACGGCGACTGGCCGGTCAAGCCTACCCCGCCGTTCATCCCCGGCCACGAGGGCGTCGGCGTCGTCACGGAGCTCGGCCCCGGCGTGACTGAGGTGGCGCTCGGCGAGCGGGTGGCGATGCCGTGGCTCGGCTACGCCTGCGGGACGTGCGACTACTGCGTGTCGGGGTGGGAGACGCTGTGCGAGTCTCAGGAGAACATGGGCTACTCGATCGACGGAGGCTTCGGCGAGTACGCCACCGCCTACGCCCGCTACGTGGTCAAGGTGCCCGACGGGATCGACCCGTTCGACGCAGCCCCGCTGACCTGCGCGGGCGTCACCACCTACAAGGCGGTCAAGGTCGCGGGAACCCGGTCCTCGGACGTCGTGGCGGTGTTCGGGGTCGGCGGACTGGGGCATCTTGCAATTCAGTACGCGGCTATCGCGGGTGGGCGCGTGGTCGCGGTCGACGTGGTCGACGCGAAGCTCGAGCTCGCGCGCGAGCTCGGCGCTGAGTTCACCGTCAACGCCGCCAAGGAGGACCCGGTCGAGGCGATCAAGGCCCTCGGCGGCGCCGACCAGGCGATCGCGCTGGCGGTGTCGCCGCGAGCGTTCGAGCAGGCGTACGGCACGCTTCGCCGCGGCGGCAAGCTTGTGTTCGTCGCCCTGCCCGCGGACAACCAGGTCACCCTGCCGATCTTCGAGACCGTGTTGAACGGCATCACGATCATCGGCTCGATCGTCGGCACGCGGACCGATCTGCGGGAGGTGTTCGAGCTGCACGGTGCCGGCAAGACCCGAGTGATCCGGGAGGTGCGCCCTCTCTGCCGGGTCAACGAGGCGATCGCCGACGTCGAGGCCGGCCGCGTCGCGGCTCGGATCGTGCTGGTGCCCTGACCCACACTGCTCGGGCGCTCCCTCCCATCGGGACGGCAGAACTCGGCGAGAAACGTGGCGGCGGTGTTCGCGGGGTAGCTCTTCAGCCCGAGCGTGCGGGCAAGCCGTCTCGCGCGTAGAAAGCCGCAGGCCGGGCGTGGCCCCGACCCGATGAAGCTCGTCTTGACCGCGCGTAGGGTGGATGTCACTTCACCGCCACAGGAGATGACATGTTCACCAACGTTCTGGTCGGTGTCGACGAGCATGGCGGAGGCCGAGATGCCGTCGCACTTGCAGCGCAGTTGACGGCCCGCGGCGGGGAGATCACGCTTGCCCATGTCTATCGGGACGACGCCGGACCCGACCTGCGCGGCTATGACGAGCACGAGGCCGCCGAGATCACCGGGTCGCGAGCGCTGCTGCGAGCTGCCAGTGAACGGGCCGGAATCGATGCGCGGCTCCGCTGGACCGAGTCAGACTCCGTCGGCCGCGGCCTTCACGAGCTGGCCGAGATGGAACATGCCGATCTGCTGGTCGTGGGGTCGACCCGGCGGGGTCTCCTCAGGCGAGTGCTTCTCCGCAACGACACGTCTGCCGCCCTCCAGGGGGCGCCGTGCGCGGTGGCGATCGCACCGGCCGGGCACGCGGGCCACGCGGCGGGCATCCGGAGGGTCGGAGTGGGCTACGACGGCTCCCCGGACAGCGAACACGCGCTCATGGCCGGACGGGCGCTCGCGACCGAGTTTGGCGCCTCGCTCGCCGCACTCGAGGTAGTGTCCTTCCCGGCCTACCTGTTCAGCGATCCGATCGCCGCGGACACCACGATGATCGACGAGCTCGTCGATCGCGCCCGCGACCGGGTAGCGTCGCTTGGCGACCTCGAGGCACATGGCGCCTACGGTCAGCCGGCCGAGGAGCTGGCACTGTGGAGCGGTTCGCTCGATCTGCTCGTCGTCGGATCCCGCGCTTATGGACCGACGGGGAGGCTCATGCATGGGAGCACCTCTCAGGAGCTGGCGCGCCGCGCCCGGTGTCCGCTTCTCGTGATGACCCGAGCTCAGCGGATCGCATCCGATGTGGTGAGGGCCGGATACGAGGTCGTCACCACTCAGTGACCAGGAGGAGGAGCCGAAATGTTCAGAAACGTTCTGGTCGGCGTCGGTGACGCAGACGGCGGTCGCGACGCGATCGCGCTAGCCAAGATGCTCCTCGCAGCCATGGGCGAGCTGACGCTCGCCCATGTCTATCGAGACGGCTCTCCGGGTCCCTGGCGGATGGCGGATGTTCAAGCGCAGGAGGAGCGCGAACGGGATCGCGAGATGCTGGAGCGGGCCGGCGCCGAGGCCGGCGTGCAGGCGCGTATCCGGTGGCGGGGCGCACCGTCGATCGGGCGTGGGTTGCACGAGATCGCCGAGACGATCGACGCCGATCTGCTCGTGGTCGGCTCATCGCGGCGCGGACTGCTGGGACGTGCCGCACTCGGGGATGACACGCGGGCCGCTCTCAACGGCGCACCGTGCGCGATCGCGATCGCGCCGGCTGGGTACGGCAGCGAGCCGCCCGTGCTGGTGCGAGAGATTGGCGTCGGCTTTGACGGCTCGCCCGAGAGCGAACATGCTCTGGGTGTGGCGCGGGGTCTCGCGACCGAGATGGGGGCGATGCTGTCCGCCTTCCAGGCCATTTCGATTCCCACCTATCTGGCTCACGGCCACGGCGCACCCGGTAGCACGCCGCTCAGGCAACTCGTCGACGATGCGCGAGCCGCGATCGCCAGCCACGAGGGCGTCGAGCCGCACGCGGCGTACGGGGACCCGGTCGAGGAGCTCACGCTCTACAGTGCCTCGCTCGACCTGCTGGTCGTCGGGTCCCGGAGCTACGGTCCGGTCGGACGTCTGATCCACGGAAGCACCGCCCAGCATCTGGCCCGATCCGCCCGCTCACCTCTGCTCGTGCTCACGCGCTCTACCCGCACCGCCTCGATCCCGGTGCAGTCCGATCGCGGGCTCAACGCGGTCCCGACCGGTTAGCTGATCGAACCGAGCCTGAGCAGGCGACGATCGAGGAGCGCCAGGGCGTCCCCGACGATCTCATCGAGAGGACGATCCGTCCGTAGCGCGATGTGGGCGTCGCCAGGCACTTCCTCGAGCGGCTCCCAGGCGCGCTGCTCGCGCAGCGCGATCGCCGCGTCCGCGTCGGACACCCGGTCACGGTCATTCGCGCGCTGACCGGCTCGCGCGGCGAGGACCGAGCGCGGGGCCTGGCACTCGAGAAACACCAGCGGTCGCGCCGCGCCGAACGCGTCGGCAAAGGATTGGCGATCGGCGAGGTGACGGAAGGTGGCGTCGACGATCACGCCGCGCCCGGCGGCCACTTCGTCCGCGGCGCGGCGACCCAGCTCGGCATACGTGCGGGCGTTCCATTCCGGGCCGTAGGCCTCCGCGGTGGCACGCTTCATACGAGGAACCCCCACCAGGCGCTTGCGAGTGAGATCCGAGTTCAGATGCACGAATCCCGAGCGCTCCGCCAGCGCCCGAGCCAGCTGCGACTTTCCGCTCGCGGGCGGGCCGCAGACCACGATGCCCAACGGCAGCCGGGCGCGCCAGGCGAAGCGCTCGGCGAGCGTGATCAGCCCTCGCGCGCTCGCGCTCTCGTGTCCGTGTGCCGCACTGCCGGCGGCAAGCTGGGCAGCGCGGACGAGCGAGACCTTCGCGCGGACCAGCGCGCGATAAGTGGCATAGAACGCGATCAGGCGATCGTCGCCCGGGTCGCCTCCGGCCGCCCGATAGGCCCGCACCAGCACCTCACCGAAACGCTCGCCGCCCTGCGCGGCGAGGTCGACCACAAGGAAAGCCAGGTCGTCGGCGACGTCGAGCTCGCGCAGCGCGCGATCGAACTCCACGCAGTCGACGATCTGCACCCGGTCGTTCACCAGCACGTGCTCGGCGCGCAGGTCGCCGTGCCCCTCGCGGATCCAGCCCTCGGTGGCGCGCATCTGGAAAGTCGGCGCGTGCGCGGCGATGAACGCGTGTGCAAAGCGCTCGAGCGCCTGGATGCGTTCGATCTCGCCGCGTTGCTCTACATCCGCGAGGAGCTCGTGCAGATTCTCCTCGAACCGGCGCTCGGCGGCCAGGACGGGCGCGCGGTCGGCCGGGACACGCTGCGCACGGGCGTGGAAGTCGGCCAGCAGGCGGCCCGCGGCGGCGATCTGCTCGCAGCCGAGCTCGCCGCGCGCGAGCAGCGCGGCGATCGTCCCCCGCTCGTCGTAGCGGCGCATCTCGACCACGAACTCGACCGCGCCCGGGTCGTCCTCGTCGGTCAGCACGGCTCCGTCGGGATGCAGCGCCACGCCACGCACGCCGAGGTACAGCTCGGGCGCCAGACGGCGGTTCAGACGGACCTCCTCCCGGCACATCTCCCGGCGCCGCTCGGCGGTCCCGTAGTCGAGAAAGTCCAGGACGAGGGGCTTCTTCAGCTTGTAGGCGAGTTCGCCGGCCAGGAAGACCCATGAGATGTGCGTCTCACGGACTTCGACCGACGGCGGTCGCTGTGGGTAGGTGTCCGGCCGAGCGAGCGCGGCCGTGACCTGCTCGATCGCGTGCGCTTGGCTCATCGCAGCTGCAGCATCGCATCCCACCCCTTAACCGCCATCGGGTCGGACCCTGGCCCGCGCTCCGTAGTAGTCCGGGAGGCGCAGGGGTTACGGAGCCCTCCGGGTGCAAGACGCGCATCGCCTCCACCGTCTCGCCGCCACCGACCACGGTGCTCGCCGACGTCGCTGCGATGGCCCGCGCGATCGCGTAAGTGCTCGCAGCGCCGGCTCGAGCTCGCTCTCAGGACAGAGGCGCAGCAGGACCCGCCGGCCTACAACGTCCAGGTCATCGATCGTCGTGAGCTGGCCGTTCATGACCGTGCCGCCTCGAGCAGCAGCCGCTGCTCGGCCGCGGCGATCAGCCGGCGAGTTCGGTCGACCGCGTCGCTCGAGACCGAGATGGCGTCGATGCCGGCGCGAACCAGCAGTTCCGCGTATTCAGGATGGACCGAGGGTGCCTGGCCGCAGATCGAGGTCTGCAGTCCCGCCGCTCGCGCGCGCGGGATCAACTCGCGCAGGTACTCGGTCACAGCCGGGTCGCGTTCGTCGAACGTGTCCGAGAGCCGCTCGGAATCGCGATCGGCGCCGAGCAGAAGCTGGGTGAGATCGTTCGAGCCGATCGAGATGCCGGCGATCCCGAGGCTCGCGTAGCGCTCGAGGTTGAACAGAACCGATGGCACTTCCGCCATTACCCACAGTTCGAAGCCGGCCCGGTCGAGGAGCCCGGCCTCGGCCACGATGTCGCGGCAGCGTTCGAGCTCGCGGGTCGTCCGGACGAACGGCAACATCACGTGGAAGTTCGTGTGGCCCGCATCCCATACGCGGCTGATCGCCTCGAGTTCGAGCCGGAACACGTCGGGCTCCTGCGTATAGCGCAGCGCGCCGCGGAAGCCGATCATCGGATTGGCCTCCTCGGGCTCGAACTCCTCGCCTCCGGCGAGGCCCCGAAACTCGTTGGTCCTGAAGTCGGTCGTGCGGTACGTCACCGGGCGGGGAGCAAACCCGGCCGCGAAGGTCGCCAGCGCGGTGGAGAGCCGCTCGACGAACTCCTCGCCTCTGCCGTCGGCCAGCAGCTTGCGGGGGTGTACGCCACCGAGCGCCTCGACCAGCATCAGCTCGGCGCGGACCAGACCCACGCCGTCCACGTCGAGACCCGCCGCACGCTCCACCTGCGAGGGCTCGGACAGGTTGACCAGGAGCCGGGTACCGGTGACCAGGGGAGGGGCAGACGCAGCGACACCGTCCGGTGGTGCGACCGCGAACGCGGTTGCGGTCGGGGCGCCCTCGGTGACCGTGCCGTGCGTGGCATCGACGGTCACCAGCTCGGCGTCGCGCAGACGCTTGGTGGCCTCGCCCGTGCCGACGATGCACGGGATCCCGAGCTCGCGCGAGACGATCGCCGCGTGGCAGGTCATGCCACCCGAGTCGGTGATGATCGCGGCGGCCCTGCGCATCAGCGGAACCCAATCCGGGGAGGTCATGTGGGTGACCAGCACGTCGCCCGCGGCGAGCTTCTCGGCCTCATCGATCGAGCGAAGCAGCCGGACCGCGCCACTTGCGCGGCCCGGAGCCGCTCCCAGCCCCCGTACCAGCACCGTCCCCACCCCGTCCTCCTTCACCCCACCGGCGGTGGCGGTCTCTGAGGCGGGCCTGGCTGTCGATCCTGGAATCGTCGTGATCGGCCGGCTCTGGAGCATCCAGATCATGCCGTCCGGGTCGAACGCCCACTCGGTGTCCTGCGGCGAGCCGTACTCGAGCTCGATCGC
>DATIEI010000072.1:0-2327 GCA_035455845.1 Solirubrobacteraceae bacterium | reverse complement strand
CCTGGCCCTGCCCAGGCTTCCCCCGCTCGAGAAGACCAGCGGGGCGGGATGGCGCTCCTTGAGAGACGGCGTCGCCTTCCTGGTCAGGGCGCCCAACATCCGGGCGGGCTTCCTGATCGACCTGCTCGCCATGGGACTCGGGCGGCCGTTCGTCATCCTGCCGGCGGTCGGGGCTCTCGTCATCGGAGGCGGCCCGGTCACCGTCGGGATCCTGACCGCCGCCGCGGCGATCGGCACCTTCCTCACCGGGTTGTTCAGCGGACCGGTCGGACACGTCCGGCGCTACGGAGTCGCCATCGGAGGCTCGGTGATGATCTACGGCGGCTTCGTCCTGCTGTTCGGCCTGATCATCGGCGCCATGCAGACCGGGTGGTTCGGCCGCGTCGGTCCGAGCATCACGCAGGCCAACCCGATCGCCCTGGTGCTCGCTGCGATCGCGCTGGCCGGCACGGGTGCTTCCGACGAGGTGAGCGCGATCTTCCGCACCACGATGATGCTGACGGCAGCTCCCGATGGGATGCGGGGGCGCCTTCAGGGGATCTTCACGGTGGTCGTCACCGGCGGCCCACGCGTCGGCGACCTCTACATGGGGGCACTCGCGACGCTCGTCGCGCTCTGGTTCCCCCCGGTGCTCGGAGGCCTCCTGATCGTCGCGGCTGTGGGAGTGGTCCTGCGCGTGCAGAGCGGCTTCCGCCACTACGACGCTCACCATCCGGCGCCGTGACAATCCGAGGACAACGTGGGCGGCCGCCGACGCCAGCGCAGCGGCCGACTCTAGGCTGACCCCGTGCCCGACCCCGCCTCAGCTCCCGCACCGGCCGACCGGCCCGATGCACCGACCGCTCGGCGCCTGCCAGGCTGGCTGCTGCCGGCCGTCGCCGGACTCGCCTCGGTCGTGCTCGGGCTGGGCGTCGCGGAGCTGGTGGCCGCGATGGTCGCACCCCAGGCCAGCCCTCTGCTGGTCGTGGGCTCACAGCTGATCGACTGGGCACCGGCCTGGGCCAAGCAGACCGCGATCGCGTTGTTCGGCACCGGGGACAAGGCCGCGCTGCTGACCGGCATCGTCATCGCGCTCGTCCTCGTGGCGGGGGCCGCCGGCGTCGTGGAACGGTGGAAGCCGCCGATCGGGCGGCTCATCGTGGGCGCCGCAGGAGTGTTCGGCGTCGGAGCGGCGATCGCCCGATCGGGTTCGTCACCCGCCGACGTCATTCCCGGAGTCGTCGCCACCGCGGTTGCCCTGATCGCGCTCGGATATCTCCTGCGCAGGCTCGACGAGCGTCCTCGACCCCGACCGATCAACCCGGCGAGCCTCCGCGGGAGCGGTTCCGCCGCCGCGCCCGCGCGCTCGACGTCCGAGGCGGCGGCGGCCCAGCGAGAACAGGCGGAGCGGCTCAACCGCCGGCGCTTCCTCCAGCTCTCCGGGGGCGCGGTCGTGGTCGGCGCGCTCGCCCTGATCGGCGGGTACGCACTCGAGGCCGGCGCACGGGCCGCCACCGCGGCGCGCAACGCGCTGAAGCTGCCGACGCCCGCGGTGAAGGCGCCGCCCGTCCCTGCGGATGCCGAGCTCGACATCCCGGGGCTGGCGAGGGTCATCTCGCCGAACACCGGGTTCTACCGGATCGACACCGCGCTGCAGGTGCCGCAACTCGACCCGTCCCAGTGGCAGCTGAAGATCACCGGCCTGGTCAAGAACCCCGTCACGCTGACCTTCGCCGAATTGCTCGCGCTTCCGCTCGAAGAGAGCTACACGACACTGATGTGCGTCTCGAACGAGGTGGGCGGCACGCTGATCGGCACCGCCAAGTGGCTCGGCTATCCGATCCGTCAGCTGCTCGCCCGGGCCGAGCCCACCGCCGGGGCCGACATGGTGCTCTCCCGCAGCTCGGACGGCTTCACCGCGAGCACGCCGCTCTCGGTGCTGCAGGAGAGCGACCGCAACGCCATCCTCGCGGTCGGGATGAACGGCGAGCCGCTCCCGCTCGAGCACGGCTACCCGGTGCGAATGGTGGTGCCGGGACTCTACGGGTACGTCTCGGCCACCAAGTGGGTGGTCGAGCTCGAGGTGACGCGCTTCGCCGACAAGACGGCCTACTGGACCGAACGGGGCTGGAGCGCGCACGGGCCGGTCAAGCTCGAATCCCGGATCGACGTGCCCCGTGCGGGCGCGAGCGTGACGGCCGGCCGGGTCGTCGTGGCGGGCGTCGCGTGGCATCAGCACACCGGCATCCAGAAGGTGCAGGTGCGAGTGGATGGCGGCGACTGGAACGAGGCGGAGCTCGCCGCCGCCATCTCGGCGGACACCTGGGTGCAATGGCGCTGGGAGTGGG